>NZ_RCOM01000009.1 GCF_003667225.1 Kocuria rhizophila | reverse complement strand
GGTGGCCCCGTGGGCGCTGGCCCCCGCGGACGGCCCGGGCGGCGTCGCCCACTCCGGTGCGGGGACGCAGGGGGCGGCCGTACGACGCCGCACCGGCATGGACCTGCGCATGGCCGAGAAGTACGGCCTGCTGAACCAGCAGGACGAGCTGCGGCGCGTGTTCATCGTGCCCACGGGGCGCGTGCTGCTCGGGCTGGTCTGCTCGCCGCCCGCCGTGGCGCTGGTGCTGATCGCGCTCATCACCGCGGGTCTGGCGCTGTGGTTCCCGGAGGCCCTGATCATCGTGCTGCCCTCGGCGATCGCGCCGCTGCTGGGTGTGCTGTCCGGGCTGTACACGCGGCTGGAGCGCAGCTGGGGATTCACGCTGAGCGAGGTCCCCTCCGGGGTGCGCACGCGCGCGGGGCTGTTCAACGAGCGCTCCTCCACGATCCCCACCGGCCGGGTGCAGGCCCTGCAGGTCACCCGGCCCCTGCTGTGGCGCTTCTTCGGCGGTCACAGGGTGGTGGTCACCACCGCGGGCAAGGGCGGCGCAGGGGAGACGGAGGACCTCGGCTCCGTGGTGCTGCCCGTGGGCACGTGGGACAACGTCCAGGAGATCCTGCGTCTGGTGCTGCCTCTGGAGCACGCCCCGCGTGACCTCGTGCGGGAGGGACTCTCGGGGGTCGGGGGCTCGTCACGGTTCACGGCGAACCCCCGCCGCAGCCGGTGGCTGGACCCGGTCACGTGGCGGCGCAACGGCTTCGCCCTGGACGACTCCTCCCTGGTGCTGCGCTGGGGCCGGATCACTCGCCACGCCTGCGTGGTGCCGCACCACAAGACACAGTCCGTGGCCGTTCGCCAGGGCCCGGTGGAGCGACGGATGGGTCTGAGCGGTGTGGCGGTGCACGTGACCCCGGGCGCCGTGACCACCGCGCTCGACCACCTGGACGTCCGCACGGCCCGGGAGCTGCAGTGGCGTCACGCGCAGCTGACCCGCGCCGCCAGGGAGCGGGACGCCGCCGGCGGGTCCTGGGCCGCGCTCCCGCCCGAGGGATCCGCGTCCGAGGTGTGAGCGCCGTGCGCTACCCTGTGCGTGCCGTCGTCCCCCTGTGAGGAGTTCCCGCGTGTCCCAACCCAGTCACCGTCCCGGCCGTCTCGGCGTGGGCGTCATCAGCGCGGGCAGGGTCGGTGCCGTGCTCGGTGCGGCGTTGCGGGGCGCGGGCCACGCCGTGGTGGGTGTGCACGCGTCGTCGGAGGCCAGCCGCGAACGCGCCGCGACCCTGCTCCCGGACGTTCCCGTGCTGGACGTGCAGAGCATCGTGGAGCGCAGCGAGCTGGTCCTGCTCGCCGTGCCGGACGACCAGCTTCCCGGTCTGGTGAGCGGGCTCGCGGCCACCGGTGCGTGGCAGCCGGGCCAGCTCGTGGTCCACACGGCGGGCCGCCACGGCACGGGCGTCCTGGAACCCGTCCGGGCGGCCGGTGGCATCGGGCTCGCCGTGCATCCCGCCATGACCTTCACGGGGCTCAGCCTCGACCTGCAGCGCCTCGCGGACTGCAGCTTCGGGGTCACCGCCGCGGCACCCGTGCTGCCCATCGCCCAGGCCCTCGTGGTGGAGATGGGAGCCGAGCCGGTGGTGGTCGCGGAGGCGGACCGCCCGCTCTACCACGCGGCGCTCGCCCACGGCTCGAACCACGTGATGACGGTTCTGGGAGAGTCCATGCAGCTGCTCGGGGAGATCGGGGTGGAGCACCCGGACCGCGTGCTGGGCCCGCTCGTGCGCGCCACGGTGGACAACGCCCTGGCCTCCGGGGAGAACGCCCTCACGGGTCCCGTGGCCCGCGGTGACGTCACCACGGTGGCCGCGCACGTGGCCGCGCTGCGGGAACTGGCGGGCGGCGGTGCCAGGGCCGGGCACGACGCCGCGGGCCCCGTTGGCAGCGCCGACCACGACGCCGCGGGCCCCACCGGGAACGCCGACCACGACGCCGCCCGGCAGCTGCTGGCCGGCTACCGCGCCCTGGCGAGGCAGACGGCCCGGCGGGCGGCGGCGTCGGGCAGACTGGACGAGACGAGCTACCGAGCCGTCATGGCGGCGATCGAGGAGGAGCAGTGAGCAGCACCGGACCCCTGGTGTGCACGTCCATTGCGCAGGTGCGCGAACAGATCGAGTCCCGCGTGGCGCGGGGCGCCCGCAGCGTGGGGCTGCTGCCCACCATGGGGGCGCTGCACCACGGGCACGTGCAGCTGGCGCGGCGGGCGCGGGACGAGAACGACCTCGCGGTCGTGTCCGTGTTCGTCAACCCGTTGCAGTTCGGACCGGGGGAGGACTTCGAGAGCTACCCCCGGCAGCTGGAACAGGACCTCGCCCTGCTCGCGGAGGTGGGCGTGGACCTCGTGTTCGCCCCGGACGTGCAGGAGATGTACCCGGACGGTGTCCCCGTGGTCTCGGTGACGTCCGGCGCCGCGGGAGGAGTCCTCGAGGGGGCCACTCGCCCCGGACACTTCGACGGCGCCCTGACCGTGGTGAACAAGCTGTTCACCATCATGGCGCCCGGGCCCGGAACCCCTTTCCGGGCGTACTTCGGTGAGAAGGACGCCCAGCAGCTGCTGCTCATGCAGCGCATGGCCCGTGATTTCGATCACCGCGTGGAGATCCGCCCGGTGCCCATCGTCCGCTCGGAACGGGGCCTCGCCCTGTCCTCGCGCAACCAGTACCTCTCCGAGGAGCAGGCGGAGCACGCTCTCGTGCTGCACAGCACCCTGCGCGCCCTCGCGGCCGGGGAACTCACCCTGGAGCAGGCCCGTCAGCGTGTGGACGCGGAACCGGAGGTCTCCCTGGACTACCTCGAGACCGTGGACCCGCGCACTCTCGAGTTCGTCGCGCCGGAGCCCGGGGTGCTGGCCCTCGTGGCCGCGTGGGTCGGTCCCACCCGGCTCATCGACAACATGCGGATCTGAGCGCTACCGGTATCCTGGTCCACTGTGACCGAGCAGCCTGAAACCACCGTTCCCGCCCAGCCCGCCAGCACCGATCCGGAGCTGAGCGCGCACGAGCTCAACGACCAGATGGCCGTGCGCGCCGCCAAGCGGCAGGCGGCCGCGGACGCCGGAATGGCGCCGTACCCGGTGGGCGTGGGGCGCACGGACACCCTCGCGCACGTGCGCGAGCAGTTCGCCCACCTCGAGGCGGGGGAGGAGACCGAGCACCGCGTGACCGTGGCCGGGCGTGTGGTGCACGTGCGCAACACCGGCAAGCTGTGCTTCGGGACCCTGCAGGAGGGGGACGGCACCCGGCTGCAGGTCATGCTGTCCAAGGCGAACGTGGGGGAGGACTCCCTCGCGCAGTGGAAGGCCCTCGTGGACCTCGGGGACTTCGTGGCGGTCACCGGCAACGTCATCAGCTCCCGGCGCGGTGAGCTGTCCGTGATGGCGGGCTCCTGGACCATGGCGTCCAAGGCGCTGCGCCCCCTGCCCACCATGCACAAGGAGCTCAACGAGGAGACCCGGGTGCGCCAGCGCTACCTGGACCTCATCGTGCGCCAGGAGGCCCGCGACGTCGTCCTGACCCGCTCCCTGATCACCCGCACCGTGCGCCGCGTGATGGAGGAGCAGGGATACGTGGAGATCGAGACGCCCATGCTGCAGCTCGTCCACGGCGGAGCGGCCGCGCGTCCCTTCGAGACCCACCTCAACGCCTTCGACCAGGACATGACCCTGCGCATCGCCACCGAGCTCTTCCTCAAGCGCGCGGTCGTGGGCGGCATCGACCGGGTGTTCGAGATCGGCCGCGTGTTCCGCAACGAGGGTGTGGACTCCTCCCACAGCCCGGAGTTCACCACCCTGGAGGCGTACGAGGCCTACGCGGACCAGTTCGTCATGGCGGACCGGATCCGCGAGATCATCCAGGAGTGCGCCCGGCAGCTGGGCGTCGAGGGCATCGACACACCGCAGGGGCGCATCGAACTGTTCGGTGAATGGCAGTGGGTCTCCGTGTACCCGGGCCTGTCCGAGGCCGTGGGGCAGGAGATCACCCCGGAGACTCCCGCGGAGCAGCTGCGGGCCCTGGCCGCGGAGCGGGAGATCCCGGTCAACCCCGCGTGGGACGAGCAGAAGCTCGTGATGGAGCTCTTCGAGGAGATCGTGGAGCCCACCCTCATCCAGCCCACGTTCGTCTACGACTACCCGCCGGCGGCCCAGCCGCTGGCCCGCCCGCACCGCGAGAAGCCCGGGCTGATCGAGGCCTGGGACCTCATCATCGGCGGCATGGAGCGCGGAACGGCGTTCTCCGAGCTCATCGACCCCGTGGTGCAGCGGGAGCGGCTCACGGAGCAGTCGCTGCTCTCCGCGGCCGGGGACGACGAGGCCATGCAGCTGGACGAGGACTTCCTGCGGGCCCTGGAGCACGGTGCGCCCCCCATGGGTGGTCTGGGCCTCGGTCTCGACCGCCTGATCATGCTCTTCACGAACCTCGGAATCCGGGAGACCATTCTGTTCCCGTTGATGAAGCCGGAGTGAGCCGGACCCGCGGAATCCTCCGCACAGCATTCGCACAGTCCCGGAGAGGATGATCTGCATCATGGAATACGTGGCGGTCTTTTTGCCCTCGCTGGGCGTGGGTCTGGTGTTCTACCTGATCATGAGGTGGTTGCTTCGGGGGGACCGCGCCGAGCGGTCTGCGCAGGGCGAGGCGCAGGCGGATGCCGAGCGCTGGTACCAGGCCGTCCGGGAGCGCGAGGGTGACAGGACGCCCTTCGGCCACCAGGAGGAGAATCCCCGTCAGCAGAGGGGTCTGGGGCTGCGGCACAGCATTCCCATTCGTGATTCGGCGGAAGACCGGAATCCTGCGGAATAGCCCGTGATGACAATTCAGGAATTGCGTGCCATGATGGGCCACGTGATTCGGAGATGAATTCTGTTCCAGGATCCGCGATAACCGTCTGATCCAGGGTGTCGCGCTGGGGCATTGATCGGGCACATCGCGCGAATGCCCGGGGAATCTCCGCATGGACCACATATCTTTGCACACGAACAAAAGACCTATGCAGCCCGCGGGGCGTTTGGAGGAGCTGACCATGGCTCAGACCGTGAAAATCATCCTGGAAGACGACATCGACGGCGGAGAGGCCCACGAGACCGTGCGTTTCGGCCTCGACGGCGGCCAGTACGAGATCGACCTGAGCTCGGAGAACGCCACCAAGCTGCGCGACGCACTGCGTCCCTTCATCTCCGCGGGTCGCCGCGCCACCGCCAAGACCGGCCGCAGTGCGACCACCACCACGCGGCCCAGCCGCTCGGGCAACCCCGAGACCCCGAAGATCCGGGCGTGGGCCAAGGAGCAGGGCCTGCAGGTCTCGGACCGCGGGCGCATCCACCAGGACATCCAGGACAAGTACTACGCGGCCCACAGCAGCTGAGCCGCACGCCGGGCGCACCGGCGGGAAGAGCTCTCCCACCGGGCCCCGCGCCCGGGTCCCCGGCGAACGACTCGGGGCCCTTTCCACGACGGCCGGGGCACACCAGATCTGGTGTGCCCCGGCCGTCGACGTTCGTGCCGGGATCGGGCTGCGGAACCCCCGGGGCCGGGGGTGGAAGGGCGATTTCGCCCCCGGCCGAGCACCGTGCGCCAGTGGCGAACAGTGCCCATGGCGGCCATTGCGGTGCCTAGCATCGTGGGCAGAGATCAATGAAGGAGTATCCATGTTCGAACGCTTCACCGACCGTGCCCGCCGGGTGGTCGTGCTGGCCCAGGAAGAGGCCAGGATGCTCAACCACAACTACATCGGCACCGAGCACCTGCTGCTCGGTCTGATCCACGAGGGGGAGGGCGTCGCCGCCAAGGCCCTCGAGTCCATGGGCATCACCCTGAGCGCCGCGCGCGAGCAGGTCCAGGACATCATCGGCCCGGGCCAGCAGGCGCCCTCGGGCCACATCCCGTTCACGCCGCGCGCCAAGAAGGTGCTGGAGCACTCGCTGCGCGAGGCCCTGCAGCTGGGCCACAACTACATCGGCACCGAGCACATCCTGCTGGGCATCATTCGCGCGGGTGAGGGTGTGGCCTCCCAGGTGCTCGTGAAGCTCGGCGCGGACCCGGCCAAGGTGAGGGCCACGGTGCTCGAGCTGATCTCGGGCTACCAGTCCGGGAACTCCGGCGGCGAGAAGGAAGCGGCCGGCGTCGGCGGCGGTGGACGTGCCGAGGGAACCCCGGCCGGTTCCGCCGTGCTGGACCAGTTCGGGCGCAACCTCACGGCGGCGGCTCGCGAGTCCAAGCTGGACCCGGTGATCGGGCGCTACCGCGAGATGGAGCGCGTGATGCAGGTGCTCTCGCGACGCACCAAGAACAACCCCGTGCTGATCGGCGAGCCCGGCGTGGGCAAGACCGCCGTGGTGGAGGGCCTCGCGCAGGCCATCGTCCGCGGAGACGTCCCGGAGACCCTGAAGGACAAGCAGCTCTACACGCTGGACCTCGGCTCCCTGGTGGCGGGTTCTCGCTACCGCGGTGACTTCGAGGAGCGCCTGAAGAAGGTGCTCAAGGAGATCCGCACCCGCGGGGACATCATCCTGTTCATCGACGAGATCCACACCCTCGTGGGTGCCGGTGCCGCCGAGGGCGCGATCGACGCCGCCTCGATCCTCAAGCCCATGCTGGCCCGCGGTGAGCTGCAGACCATCGGCGCCACCACCCTGGACGAGTACCGCAAGCACATCGAGAAGGACGCCGCCCTGGAGCGTCGCTTCCAGCCCATCCAGGTGGACGAGCCCTCCGAGGCCCACGCCGTGGAGATCCTCAAGGGGCTGCGCGACAAGTACGAGGCGCACCACCGCGTGTCCATCTCGGACGACGCCCTGGAGGCCGCGGTGCACATGTCCGCGCGCTACGTCTCCGACCGGTTCCTGCCGGACAAGGCCATCGACCTGATCGACGAGGCCGGTGCCCGCCTGCGCATCAAGCGCATGACCGCCCCGCCGGAGATCAAGGCGCTGGACGAGAAGATCGCGGAGACCAAGACCGCCAAGGAAGCCGCGATCGAGGGCCAGGACTACGAGAAGGCCGCGTCCCTGCGTGACACCGAGCAGAAGCTCATTGCCGAGCGGGACGAGAAGGACAAGGCCTGGCGCGAGGGCGACGACCAGATCTCCGAGGTCACCCCCGAGGTCATCTCGGACGTGCTCTCGGCGTCCACGGGTGTGCCGGTCTACAAGCTCTCCGAGGAGGAGTCCGGGCGTCTGCTGCACATGGAGGACGAGCTGCACAAGCGCGTCATCGGGCAGAACGAGGCCATCAAGGCCCTTTCCCGCTCCATCCGCCGCACGCGCGCCGGTCTGAAGGATCCCCGCCGTCCCGGTGGCTCGTTCATCTTCGCCGGGCCCACCGGCGTGGGCAAGACCGAGCTGGCCAAGGCGCTCGCGGAGTTCCTCTTCGGTGACGAGGACGCCCTGATCACCCTGGACATGTCCGAGTACCAGGAGAAGCACACGGTCTCCCGGCTCTTCGGTGCCCCTCCCGGCTACGTGGGTTACGAGGAGGGCGGCCAGCTGACGGAGAAGGTCCGTCGCAAGCCGTTCTCCGTGGTGCTCTTCGACGAGGTGGAGAAGGCCCACCAGGACCTGTTCAACTCCCTGCTGCAGATCCTCGAGGACGGCCGCCTGACCGACTCGCAGGGCCGCGTGGTGGATTTCAAGAACACGGTGATCATCATGACCACCAACCTGGGCACCCGGGACATCTCCCGCACGGTTCCCGTGGGCTTCCAGGCCAGCGGGGACGCCGCCACCTCCTACGACCGCATGCAGGCCAAGGTGCAGGAGGAGCTCAAGGAGCACTTCCGTCCGGAGTTCCTCAACCGCGTGGACGAGATCATCGTGTTCCCGCAGCTGAGCGAGTCCGAGATCGTGCAGATCGTGGACCTGTTCGTGGCGCGGCTGCAGCAGCGGCTGCGCGAGCAGGACATGTCCATCACGCTCACGGACGAGGCCAAGAAACTGGTGGCCAAGAAGGGGTACGACCCCGCCATGGGCGCCCGCCCGCTGCGCCGCACCATGCAGCGCGAGATCGAGGACCAGCTCTCGGAGCGGATCCTGTTCGGTGAGATCGCCTCCGGCGAGAAGATCACCGTGGGCGTCGAGGGCGAGGGTGACGACGCCTCGTTCACCTTCTCCTCCACTCCCATGTCGGAGCTCTCCGACGAGGAGATCGCGGAGATCGAGAACACCCCCACCCTGACGGACAACGACGACAGCACGTCCGGCAAGGACGTCCCGCGCTCGCCGCACACCGGCGGGGACACGGGCGGGGGAGCGGCCCAGGCGCAGGCCTGACCCACCCCGGCCCGGGCGGGCCCCGGATGCTGCCGGCGGGCGGGGTCGTGAACCACAGCGGTTCGCGACGCCGCCCGCTCGCGTCCCGGGGGGCGCGGTCGGCCCGCGTACAGTCGTGGCCATGACCGAGATCCGCATCCGCCCAGCCCGCACGTCGGACGTCCACGGGATCAAGGAGCTCGTGGCCCCCATGGCCACGGAGCGCATCCTCATCACCAAGGACACCGTGACCTACTACGAGAGCATCCAGGAGTTCGTGGTCGCGGAGGACGAGTCCGGGGCGCTGGTGGGCTGCGGCGCGCTGCACGTGATGTGGGAGGACCTCGCGGAGGTGCGCACGCTCGCCACGTCACCGGCCGCGCGCGGCCACGGTGTGGGCGGGCGGATGCTGCGCGAACTGCTGTCCCGGGCGGAACGGCTGGGGGTGAGCCGGGTCTTCTGCCTCACGTTCGAGGTGGGGTTCTTCGCCGCCCACGGTTTCGAGGTCATGGCCAACCAGGAGACCATTCCCGCGGAGGTGTTCGCGGAGCTGCTGCGCTCGCACGACGAGGGCGTCGCGGAGTTCCTGGACCTCGCGCGGGTGAAGCCCAACACGCTGGGCAACACCCGGATGATCCGGCAGCTCACACCGGAAGGCTGACCCCGGCGTCGTCCGCGGCGGCGAGACCGTCGGTCAGCAGGCCGGCCAGGGCACGACGGCGCTGCTCCGGCGGGGCCGGCAGCCGCCACAGGGCCTTCAGCTCGTCCACCACCACGGCGGGTGGCGCCTGGTGCTCGGACGCCAGCTGCTCCGAGCCCGCGAGGTCCGTGAGCAGGAGGGCCTCCGGCACCGGAGCGGTGGCGGCCCTCAGCACGGCCATGACGGCGCCCCGGACCTGCCGGTCCGTCCCGTGCCACGACTGCCCGCGGGGCGTCTCCTCAGCCGGAGGACTGCCTGCGGCCACCCACGCGCACGCGTCCCGCACGGGGCACTGCCCGCAGCGCGGGGCGCGGGCGGTGCACACCAGTGCGCCCAGCTCCATCACGGCCTGGTTCCACGCCACGGACTCGGCCACGTCCTCGGGGAGCAGCCAGTCCGCGAGCCTCGTCTCCGCGGCGGTCAGGGAGCGTGAGGGAAGCGCGCGGCCCGAGAACAGCCGGGCCTCCACACGGCGGATGTTGGTGTCCACCACTGTGTGGCGCTGCCCGAAGGCGAACACGGCCACGGCCGCGGCGGTGTAGGTCCCGATGCCGGGCAGGGCGAGCAGCTCGGCGTGGTCGCCGGGCCCCCGCCCGCCGTGTTCGTCCCGGATCTTCTGGGCGGCCGCGTGCAGACGCAGTGCTCGCCGCGGGTAGCCCAGCCTGTCCCACTCGCGCACCACGTCCGCCGGCGCGGCCCCCGCGAGGTCACCCGGGATGGGCCAGCGCTCCAACCACCGCCGCCACACGGGCAGCACCCGCGCCACGGGGGTCTGCTGGAGCATGATCTCGCTGACCATCACGCCCCACGGGGTGCGCTCGGCCGCGCGCCACGGCAGCTCGCGCGCGTTCGCGCGGTACCACCGGAGCACCGCCTGGCGGACGTGGTGGGTGGCGGGCTGTCCATGGGTTTCGGCACTCGAGTTCATCACGGACCACGGTAGCCTGGAGCGCATGGCTTCCCACGGTTCCGATCGGCACGATCCTCCTGCTTCCCCCGCCGACCACGAGGACACCGAGGCCAGGCTCCCGCAGCACGTCTACCGGCGACGCCGCCTGGTGGCGCTGGGCGTCGTCGTCCTGCTCCTGCTTCTGCTGGTCTGGGGCGTCACCAAGGGGGTGCGTGCGGTCACCGGCGCGGGAGACGCGCCCGACGACGCCCCGGCCACGGCACAGGAGCCGGCCACCTCCCCGCAGGTGAGCGCGGATCCGGCACAGAAGTTCGCGGACTTCACGCCGCGCCCGAGCCCCTCCGGCTCGGCATCGCCCGGTGGCTCGGCCGGCCCGAGTGCCTCGAGCACGGCGGCCGTTGAGTGCCAGGCGGACCTTTCCGTGAGGGCCTCCACGAGCAAGGAGAGCTACGCGGGGGAGGAGGAACCGGTCCTCACCATGACCCTGGAGAACACGGGCGAGCAGCCCTGCACGGTCAATGCCGGGACCAAGCAGATGGCGTTCGTGGTCACCTCCGGCGCGGACACCGTGTTCGACTCCCGGCACTGCGCCGCGGGCGGCGAGGACCGCAAGGTCACCCTGGCCCCCGGGCAGAAGGAGACCTCCAACCTCACCTGGAACCGCGTGCGCACCGCGGAGGGCTGCCCCGCGGGACAGCCGAAGGCACTCGCCGGGTACTACAACCTGGCGGTGTCCCTGGGAGAGACCACCAGCGAGCAGGCCGCCTTCGTGCTGCAGTAGCGCGGCACCCTCGGGGGCCGCGCCCGGTTCACATGAACCGGTCCAGCAGGCTGGTCTCCGCCATCCGGGACAGGGACTCCCGCACCGTGCGGGCGCGCTGCTCGCCGATGCCCTCCACGGACATCAGGTCCTCCAGGTTTGCCGCCATGAGCGACTGCAGCCCGTCGAACTGGGCGACCAGCCGTTTGGCCACCGCGCCGGGCATGGACTTGATGCCCTCCAGCAGGCGGTACCCGTGCGGGTGCAGGTCCGTCTCCAGGGTGCCCTGGGGACCCGTGAGTCCTGCGGCCACCGCGACCTTCTGCAGGTCGATGAGGTCCACGGAGGAGAGCTCGGCGAGCGCGGCCAGGGACTGTGCCAGGGCCTCCGCGTCTGTGCCCTCGGGGAGGTAGTCGCGCAGCACCACGTCCGGGCCCGGGCCGTTGCCGGCGGTGAGCTCCTCCAGCTGGAGGGAGATCAGCCGGCCGTCCGTGCCGAGCTCCAGCACGTACCAGCCGATCTCCTCCGAGATCCGGCGCACCATCTCCATGCGCTGCAGCGTCAGGGCCACGTCCCGGATGGTGACCGCGGCCTCGATCTCCAGCGCTGAGAGGCTGCCCAGCACCTGTTCGAGCCGGTTGCTGTAGTGCTCGAGGGTCTGCAGGGCCTGGCTGGCCCGGGCCATGATGGCCTGGGAGCCCTCGATGACGTAGCGCTCCTCGTTCTTGTAGATGGTGATCACGTTCATGGACTGGCTCACGGAGATGACCGGCACCCCGGTCTGCTTGGCGGTGCGCTCTGCGGAGCGGTGCCGGGTTCCGGACTCCAGCGTGGTGATGTCCGCGTCCGGCATGAGCTGCACGCCGGCCTTCAGGATGCGGGTGGCGTCCTTGTCGCACACGATCGCGCCGTCCATCTTGGCGAGCTCGCGCAGCTTGGTGGGGGTGAAGTCGGTGTCGATGTCGAAGCCCCCGGAGCACAGGGACTCCACCGAGCGGTCGAATCCGAGCACGATCAGGGCTCCGGTGCGTCCGCGCAGGATGCGTTCGAGGCCGGTGCGCAGCTCCGTGCCGGGGGCGACCCTGGCGAGGGTCCTGCGCAGGGAGGTTTCGCGAGTTTTGGCCACGGGCTCATTCTAGGGTCGGGGCGGGGACGCGCGGCGGCACCGCGCGCGGCACTGGCGCGCTGCACGGCGGCGTGCGGCACGGGGGACGCGCGGCACGGGGGGACGCCGGACAGCCGACCCCGGCGCCTCAGTCCGGGCGCGCCGGGAACAGCAGCTCCAGGGCCTGCCCCACGGTGGTCACTTCGCGCACCGAGAACCCCGCGGGGATCTTCCCCGGGCCGGTGGGGGAGGCCGGCACCACGGCGTGGGTGAACCCGAGGCGCGCGACCTCCTGGATGCGTCGGTTGATCTCGGGCACCGGCCGCACCTCCCCGGCCAGGCCGATCTCCCCGAAGCACACGAGGCGCTGGGGCAGCGGGCGGTCCTGGGCCGCGGAGGCCAGGGCCATGCACACCGCGAGATCGGTGGCGGGCTCCGTGAGGCGCACCCCGCCCACGGTGGAGACGTAGCAGTCCAGGGAGGCGAGGGCGAGGCCCGCCCGGCGCTGCAGCACGGCCAGCAGCATGGCCACGCGGGAGCCGTCCAGCCCGGACGTGGCGCGGCGTGGCTGAGCGGTGCTGGAGGTGTCCAGCAGCGCCTGGACCTCGGCCAGCAGCGGTCTGCGCCCCTCCACCGTGACGCTCAGACACGTGCCCGCCACGGGCACGGGGGTGCGCGAGACGAACAGTCCCGAGGGGTCGGAGACGGAGCGGATGCCGTTCTCCTCCAAGTCGAAGCACCCGACCTCGTCCGTGGGTCCGAACCTGTTCTTCACGGCGCGCAGCAGCCGGATGCGCGAGTGCTTCTCCCCCTCGAACTGGCACACCACGTCCACCAGGTGCTCCAGCAACCGGGGCCCCGCGATCGAACCCTCCTTGGTCACGTGGCCCACCAGCAGAGTGGTCATGTTCCTGGTCTTCGCGGCGTGGATCAGGCTCGCGGCGACCTCCCGCACCTGGCTCACGCCGCCGGCGGATCCCTCGATCTCCGGGCTCGCGAGCGTCTGGACGGAGTCCACGACCAGCAGGTCCGGCTCCAGCTGCGCCACGTGGGCGAGGGCCACGGAGAGGTCGGACTCCGCCGTGAGGTAGAGGGTCTCGGAGATGGCACCGATCCGTTCGGCGCGCAGCTTGACCTGCGCCGCCGACTCCTCGCCCGTGACGTACAGGACGGTGCGGGGCGTGTCCCCGCCGGCCACCTTGGCGGCCGCGTCCAGCAGCAGGGTGGACTTTCCCACACCCGGTTCTCCCGCGAGCAGGATGACCGCGCCGGGCACGAGACCCCCGCCCAGCACGCGGTCCAGCTCCTCCACACGGGTGGGGGTGAACTGCGCCAGCGAGGAGTCCACCCGGGCGATCGGCTGCGCCGGGGTGGTCACGGCCGCCGCGGCCCTGGTGCGGCCGTGCTCCTGCTCCGCGCCCATCTCCTGGACGGTGCCCCAGGCCTGGCACTCGCCGCACCGGCCCACCCACTTGGCCGTGGTCCAGCCGCACTCGGTGCAGCGGTAGACGGTGGACTGCTTGCGGGTCTTTGTGGCCATGCCCACACGGTAGGTCCCCGTTCCGACGCGCACAGCGTTCCGGCGCACGACGCCGCTCCGCGGGCCTGGTCGGCGGGAGGTGAGCGGGCGGCGTCGTGCGCCGAATCAGCAGCGCTCGAGGGGCGGCAGGTGCTTGGCCGCGGTCTCGTGGGAGACGCCCGCGGCCTCCAGCAGGTCCACGACCATGGGGCGCAGCAGCAGCACGAGAGCCTCGCCCTCCATGGTGCGGATGCCCATCTGCGCGGGGGACAGCCGCTCCGCCACGGAGAAGAGCTCGTTGCGGGTCTGGCGCAGGTAGCTCTCACGGCTCTGGGCGTGGCTCTCGCGCAGGGCGTGGCCGTAGCTCAGCACCGCGTCGGAGAGGTCTGCGAGGGCCTCGGAGAGGGACTCGACGGCGGCGTCGGCCAGGGTCACACGGTTGAGCACCGAGGCGAGCCTGCGCGCGAAGACGCGGGAGTTGCGCACCGCGAGGTCCAGGTAGCGGATGCTCGCGCTGAGCTCGTCGATCTCCTGCCGGTGGCGCCGGTAGATGGGGGAGGCGTGGGCGATCTCCTTGGAGCCTGTCAGGCCGGTGCGCACGGAGTCCACGAGCGGCTGGGTCTGGCGTCCGCGCACGAGTGCGTGCCAGGCCAGCTGCGAGTCGGTGTCCGCCACGGCGCGGGAGCAGTCGGAGAGCATCCGGGTGAACTCGGTGATGAGGACGGTGAGGTCCTGTCGCGGCTCCCGGCGCGGGTCCTGGGGCACCACGTACGCGAGCACCAGGGCGCACAGGCAGCCCACCACGGCGTCCAGGGAACGGGCGAACACACCGTCCTGGGATGGCGGCAGCAGCACCACGAGCACGGACTGCAGGCCCATCTGCGTGGTGAAGATCGCGCCGTTGTCCAGGAAGCGGGCCAGCAGCAGCGAGATCAGCAGCACCACGGCCGCCTGCCACTCCCCGGGGCCCAGCACGTGGATGAGCAGGTCCCCCATGATGATTCCGAGCGTGCAGCCGACCGAGACCTCCAGCACCCGGCGGTAGCGCAGCCCGCCCTTGGCGTAGCCCAGGGACACGAGGGCGGCCGTGGCCGCGAAGATGGGGCCGTGGTGGCCCAGCACCCGTTCCGCGATGATGTAGGCGCCCACCGCGGCCACGGTCATCTGCACGGCCTGGAACAGGCCGGACGTCATGCGGTCCCAGCCCGTGCGGCAGCGCTGCCACACGAGGTCCGCGGCACGGCGGGTCCGGGAGCGGGAGAGTGCTGCTTCCGAGGACGCCATGACGCCATCTTAGGCGGGACCGGACCCCGCTCTGGCGCCACCCGGTGCCACGGGGTGGAGTCGGTTCCGGCATCCCCCGGCGTTGTTAATCGTCCGTTCACCTTCTTGGCTGAATCTGGCAACATCTGCTCCCTACCGTGATCCGCGGGCACGCTGCGCACGCAGCGGAGATGGGCGTCGGGCTGCGACGCCACACGCCGCCGGAATCGCCGGCAACCGTTTTCGAAGGAGAAACAGTGAAGGTTTCGAACGTCGGCCGCTCGGCCGCAATCCTGGCCATTGGCGCCCTCGCCCTGACCGCTTGCGGTTCCGACAACCCCACCGGCGAGAGCGGTGGCGGTGGCGGCGAGAGCAGCGGTGTCTCCGGCACCCTGACCGGCATCGGTGCCTCCTCCCAGCAGGCCGCCATGACCGCCTGGCAGAACGGCTTCCAGTCCTCCAACAGCGGCGCCACGGTGCAGTACTCCCCGGACGGCTCCGGCGCGGGCCGCGAGGCGTTCCTCGCTGGCGGCGCGAACTTCGCCGGCTCGGACGCCTACCTCTCCGAGAAGGAGATCCCGGACGCCAAGAAGCAGTGCGGCGACGCCGGGGCCATGGACCTGCCCGTGTACATCTCCCCGATCTCCGTGGCGTTCAACCTGCCCGGCGTGGAGAGCTTGAACCTGGACGCCCCCACCATCGCCAAGATCTTCAAGGGCGAGATCAAGAAGTGGAACGCCGAGGAGATCAAGAAGCAGAACCCGGACGCCGACCTGCCGGAGACCGCGATCACCGTGGTGCACCGCAGCGACGACTCGGGCACCACCGAGAACTTCACCGACTACCTCAGCCAGGCCGCTCCCAAGGACTGGACCGACGAGCCGGACCAGGCCTGGCCCTCCAAGTACGCCGCGGAGAACAACAAGGGCACCTCCGGTGTGGTCACCACGACCTCCGGCACCGAGGGCGCCATCACGTACGCTGACTCCTCCGCCGTGGGTGACCTCGGCACCGCCGCCATCAAGGTGGGCGAGGAGTACGTCAAGCACTCGCCCGAGGCCGCGGCAAAGGCCGTGGAGGTCTCCAAGCAGGTCGAGGGCCGCGGCGAGCACGACATGGCGATCGAGATCGCCCGCGACACCAAGGAGGCCGGCGCCTACCCGCTGGTGCTGGTGTCCTACCACATCGTGTGCGCCCAGTACGACTCCAAGGAGACCGCCGACCTCGTGAAGGCCTTCGAGACCTACGTGGTCTCCGAGGAGGGCCAGAAGGCGGCTGCGGACTCCTCCGGCTCCGCCCCGCTGTCCGAGTCCCTGCGCAAGCAGACCCAGGCCGCCGTGGACACCATCTCCGCCAAGGGCTGATCCGGCCCGAGGACCCTCGAGTGCGGCGTCGGTGCGTTGAGCGCGCCGACGCCGCACTCGCGCACGAGGTCGTCGACCGCCGCCACGTCCTACGCTGGGCGGTGGCCACCGCCCAGCTCGCACCACACCTGAACGAAGGGACTGGTCCATGTCCACCACCGTCAGCACACAGAAACCGGAGTCGAAGTCCTCCTCGGCCGGTCGTGCCGGGGACTCCATCTTCTCCGGGCTCAGCCTGGCCGCCGGCATCCTGATCTTCGTGGTCCTGGCGGCCGTGGCGATCTTCCTGTTCCTGCAGGCCGTGCCCACATTCACCGCCGCACCCGAGGACATCACCGGTGGAAAGGGCTTCGGCGCCTACATCGGTCCCCTGGTCGTCGGCACGATCATCTCGTCCGTCATCGCGCTGCTGATCGCCACACCGATCGGGATCCTGGTGGCCCTGTACATTTCCCACTACGCGCCCGCGAGGGTTTCCAAGCCGGTGGGCTACGTGATCGACCTCCTGGCCGCGATCCCCTCCGTGATCTTCGGCGCGTGGGGTGCCACTGTGCTGGCCCCCGCGATGGTGACGCTGTACAACTGGCTCGCGGAGCACCTGGGATTCATCCCGTTCTTCGCCGGCCCCGCCTCGCAGACCGGCAAGACGATGCTCACCGCAGGTGTGGTGCTGGCCATCATGATCCTGCCGATCATCACCTCCATGTCCCGCGAGATCTTCACGCAGACGCCCAAGCTCCACGAGGAGGCTGCGCTCGCACTGGGGGCCACCCGGTGGGAGATGGTGCGGATGTCCGTCCTGCCGTTCGCCCGTCCGGGCATCATCTCCTCCGTGATGCTGGCCCTGGGGCGCGCGCTCGGTGAGACGATGGCCGTGGCCCTCGTGCTCTCCTCGGGCCCGATGATCGCCTCGCTCATCAAGTCCGGCAACCAGACCATCGCCGCGGAGATCGCCCTGAACTTCCCCGAGGCCTACGGACTGCGGCTGTCCGAGCTGATTGCCGCCGGCCTCGTGCTGTTCCTCATCACCCTGGTGGTCAACATGATCGCCCGTGCCATCATCGCTCGCTACAAGGAATTCTCGGGGGCCAACTGATGTCATCGACCACGAACTCTCCGGGCGTCTCACCCGTCCGGCAGTCCAAACTGACCCGCGGGCAGCGCCCCGGGTGGCTGGTCCCGGTCATCGGCCTGGGTGCCGTGGTGGCGGGGGCCGCCATCGCAGCCCTGGTGGGCTTCAGCATCGCCCTGTGGGCACTGTTCGCCGCCGTGATCTTCCTGATCGCGGGGCCCCTGGCCGTCGGCCTCATCGAGGGCCGCCGCTCCGGTGCGGACTCCATGATGACCTTCCTGGTCTACGGCGCCTTCGTGCTGGCCGTGATCCCGCTGGTGTCGGTGATCTGGACCGTGCTGGCCAACGGCCTGCCCGGTCTCAGCGCGGACTTCCTGACCACGTCCATGAACGGGGTCACCGGGTTCCAGGACAACCAGGCCAAGACCTCCGGCGACGTGGTCGGCGGTGCCTACCACGCGATCGTGGGCACCGTGTCCATCACTTTCTGGGCCACCCTGATGTCCGTCCCGGTGGGCCTGCTCACGGCCATCTACCTGGTGGAGTACTCTCGCGGAGGCTGGCTCGGCAAGGCCATCACGTTCTTCGTGGACGTCATGACGGGCATCCCGTCCATCGTGGCCGGCCTGTTCGCCGCCGCGCTGTTCGGGCTGATCTTCGGCCCGTCCACCCGTACCGGCTTCGTGGCCGCCGTGGCCCTGACCGTGCTCATGATCCCCACGGTGGTGAAGAACACCGAGGAGATGCTGCGGATCGTTCCCAACGAGCTGCGTGAAGCCTCCTACGCGCTGGGTGTGCGCAAGTGGCGGACCATCCTCAAGGTGGTCATCCCCACCTCGATCTCGGGCATCGCCTCCGGCGTGACGCTCGCGATCGCCCGCGTGATCGGTGAGACCGCGCCGCTGCTCGTCACGGCGGGCTTCGCCACGGCCATCAACTGGAACTCGTTCTCCGGCTGGATGACCACGCTGCCCACGTACATCTACTACCAGATCATGAACCCCACGTCGCCCACGAACCCGGATCCGTCCCTGCAGCGAGCCTGGGCCGCGGCCTTGATCCTGATCCTGATCGTGATGCTGCTGAACCTCGTGGCCCGCCTCGTCGCCCGGGCGTTCGCTCCCAAGACCGCCGGCCGCTGATCTTCCGACCCACCTGAGCTAAGGACAAGCAACCATGTCGAAACGCATTGACGTCGATCACCTCAACGTCTACTACGGCGACTTCCTGGCGGTCCAAGACGTCAGCATGAACATCGAGCCCCGCTCCGTCACGGCCTTCATCGGCCCGTCGGGCTGCGGCAAGTCGACCTTCCTGCGCACCCTGAACCGGATGCACGAGGTCATCCCCGGCGCCTACGCCGAGGGCAAGGTGCTCCTGGACGGGGACGACCTCTACGGCAAGGGTGTGGACCCCGTGACCGTGCGGTCCATGGTGGGCATGGTCTTCCAGCGCCCCAACCCGTTCCCCACCATGTCCATCCGGGACAACGTGCTGGCGGGAGTGAAGCTCAACAACAAGCGGATCTCCAGCAGCGAGGCGGACGACCTGGTGGAGAGCTCGCTGCGCGGCGCGAACCTCTGGAACGAGGTCAAGGACCGGCTGGGCAAGCCCGGCTCCGGGCTCTCCGGAGGTCAGCAGCAGCGTCTGTGCATCGCCCGTGCCATCGCGGTCAAGCCGGACGTCATCCTCATGGATGAGCCCTGCTCCGCGCTGGACCCCATCTCCACCCTGGCCATCGAGGACCTGATCAACGAGATCAAGACCGACTACACGGTGGTCATCGTGACGCACAACATGCAGCAGGCCTCCCGTGTCTCGGACAAGACGGCGTTCTTCAACATCGAGGGCACCGGCAAGCCCGGCCGCCTGATCGAGTACGCACCGACCTCCGAGATCTTCAACACCCCGCAGAAAAAAGAGACCGAGGACTACGTCTCCGGCCGCTTCGGCTGATCGCGTCCTCCTGCGCCCGCCCGGCCCGTCACCGCTGACCGCGGTGGCGGGCCGGGCGTCGTCGTGCCGGGACACTGGTGCGCGGGACCTGCGCGCGAGGGTCAGCCGGCCGGGGTGGGGATCAGCGGGGACACGGCGAGGAAGAGGACCGCTGAGACCACGCCGCACACGGGCACGGTGAGCAGCCACGTGCCGAGGACCCGCACCAGGGTGGAGTGGTACACGGTGCGGAACTTCTGGGCCGAGCCCGCGCCCAGGATGGCTGCGGTGCTCGTCTGCGAGCTCGACAGCGGGATGGGGGAGAGGAAGGCGCCCAGGAACAGCAGCGTGCCGGAGACGGTCTGGGCGATCGCCCCGCGCAGCGGGTCCAGGGAGACCACGCGGGAGGACAGCGTGTAGGAGATGCGCCAGCCGCCCAGCAGGGTGCCGAACGCCAGGCACAGGCCCACGAGCAGGCTCAGCCACACGGGGATGCCGTCCCGGGAGCCGCCCTCACCGGCCATCAGCAGCAGCAGGACCAGCAGCCACAGGGTGCGGCGGGCGTGCTGGATCCCGTGGCCGAAGTGGATGGCGGCGGCGCCGGTGGCCTGCACCACGCCCGCGCGGAAGCCCACACGGCCCGGGGACTGGTGCTTGACCAGGTGGACCATGGGGATGACCAGCAGGAACGCGAGCACGAACGCGATGATCGGCGCCACGACGAGAGGTGCAACCACGTTCCACGAGAGGTACGGACCGAGGGAGAGGTCGCCGCCGGACAGTCCCACCGCACGAGCGCCCAGCAGCGATCCCACGAGGGCGCCGCCTATCGCCGCGGTCGAGGAGGAGGGCATGCGCCACCACCAGGTGAGCAGGTCCCAGCCGATGGCGCTGAGCAGCGCGCAGATCAGGGCGACCGTCCCCACGCCGTTGAGGGGCACGGGGATCTCGAAGGTGATCATGTCGGTCAGCACGATCCCCACGAGGAGGGCACCCACGAGGTTGAACACGGCCCCCATCCACAGAGCCACTCGCGGTGTGAGGGCGTTGAAGCGCACGGGCAGTGCCACGGCATTGGATGCGTCGTGGAAACCGTTGATCACGGTGAACGCGAGCGTCAGCAGGATGCCCGCGAAGGCCAGCACCTCGGTCATGACGGGTCAGTACTCCGCCACGAGGATCCGGCCCACCTCGGAGGAGACCTGGCCCAGGGCATGGGCGGCGTCGAAGAGCTGCTGGGCGGTGTCCATGCGGCGGATCGCCTGGGCGGCCTTGTAGTCCTCCATGAGGCGGGCCCGGTACGCCCGCTGGGTGCGCTCCGCCTGGCGGGTGAGGCGCATCATCTCGAACCAGTAGTCGTCCAGCTCGTCCATGCTGGTGAGACGCCCCATGGCCTTGCAGGTCATGTGGGCCATGTGCTGGATCACGGCCAGCTGCTCGGTGGCCTGGGAGCTGGGGCGCTCCACCTTGTACTGGCGGTGCAGCTCGGCGCACGCCACGAGGCACTGCACGGAGCGCAGCAACCAGTGGCCCAGGACGTAGACGTCCTGGCGGGGGATAGGCACCACGTACGAGGAACGAGTGGTGGTCATCAGCGAGAAGTAGAGGTTGGTGCAGCGGTCCTCGGTCTCCAGCAGGTCCGTGAGCGGTTGCTCCCAGACCTTGTCCACCTGCCCCACGTGCTCGGAGAGCTGCTCGACCGCGGTGACGACGCATCGGCTCATCTGGACCAGCAGGTCCGTGACCCGCTCGTCCTCCGGGAAGATCCGAAAGGCCATCCGTCCGTCCTTGGGTTACGCACCGTGAAGTTTCGGCGTCATGCTACCCAACGAAGGTTAACCGGTCGGATTCGCCACGAACCGGTGAGGAAGCGGTGCCGGACCGGGAGCGCCTCTCGGCGGAAGGCCGCTCGTAGCGGCTGAATGATGGAGCCCGGGGCTGCCACGGCCCGACACCTGCTCATCATTTTAGCGCCGGCCCCCGGGGGCCCACCAACCGGAGCGCACCCACCGGGCCGCGCTCGCCGGCGATCACCAACGGTGTGTCGCACCGGCCAAGGCGCGGCCACCGGACCGTGCCCGCCGGGAAGAGGCACCTGGGCGCCCGGTGGGTGCCGGTCACTCGAGGTGGCCGTGGCGCCAGGCCCGCGCGGCGGCGTCGAGCTCGTCGGCGGTGCGCAGCAGCCGGGGGATCCGCTCCCACGGACGGTCCACGGTGAGCCCGGGTGCGTCCAGCGTGTGCTCCTGGCCCACGGCGATCACACGGCAGAACGCGGCGAACCGTTCGAGGGCCACGTCGAACTCGCCGTCGAAGGCCCCGGAGAGGATGACGTCCGCCACGTCGCAGATCTCCTCCGCGCCTGGAGGGTCCGCCACGCCCGCGACCACGTTCGAGACCTGGGCGGCGTGGCGGCCCGTGGCGAACCACCGTCCCATGCGATGCGGATCGGTGCGGGCCGCCGCGCGCAGCGCGTAGAGCCGCCACAGCGCTCCTGGGAGGGAGACGGCCGGGGCCTCGGCCCACATCTCGGCGATCCCGTCCAGCCCCTGCTCGTCCGTGAGCCGCACGAGACGTTCGTGCACCTCGGGGTCGCGGGAGCGCCGCCCCCTGGACACGAGCGCCTGCGCCGCCAGGTGCGCCGCCTCCGAGACCCGCGCGGGGTCCGTCCCGCCCTCGTGGGCCTCGAACTTCTCGGGGGAGAACTTCACGGGTGAGTGGTGCATGCGGCGTTCGGACATGCGCCCGAGTGTACGCCCGGGGTCGTCCGGTCCGACCGGCCCGGGGGCGTCCCCCGGCGCGGACGGTGGGCCGTGGCGCGGGCGCACCCCGGGCGCCGTCGGGCCCGTGGGGCCCCCGCGCCCCGTGAAGGCCGCGCACTCCCGTGCGCAGGTCGGACGCACCCGCGCAGACCAGGCGCCCGCCCACAGGCCGGGCGCTCCGGTGCATGCCGGGTGACCGGGCCAGACCAGGTGCGCGGGCGGCGTCGTCCGGGGCGCGCACGACGCCGCCCGGCTCAGTCCGCGGTGTACGTCTCGCCGGCCTGCTGCCGCCAGCGCTCCTCGAGGCGCAGCATGGCCTGCTGGCTCACCGCGCGCCACCAGCGCAGGGCCAGGGCGGGGTCCTGCTCCTCGATGCGCGTGATGGCCTCGGGGGAGAGTCGGCGTGCGGTCACGTGGGTGAGCGCGGTGAAGCTCACGAGGTAGCGCAGCTCGGTGCCCAGGGCGATCTCGCCGAAGCTCATGCCGGGGCCGATCACCTCGAGCTCCACGCGGTCCCCCTGGGGAGAGCGGCGCGAGACCTCCACGCTGCCGGAGGTGACCATGTACACGCCGCTGAACTTCTGACCCGTGCGCAGAAGCGTGGTCCCGGCGTCCCACTCCACGGCCTCGGTGTGGGAGCGGATCTGGCGGACGTCGTCCTCGGCGAGGGTGCTCAGCAGCTCCGAGCGGGTGGAGTGGACGTTGTCCGGCATGCAGTCGGGGTCCCCGAACTGCTCCAGGATCCTGTCCTCAGCCCACGTCAGGGCCTCCGCGCGGGTGGCGAAAACCGTCATGGGGTGCTCCATCCCGCGGGTGTGCTCGTTGCTCTTCTCCGCGATCAGCACCATGTGGTGCCCGGTGCTCTCCACCTGTTCCGCGGTGCGGGAGAGCATGGGGATCACGAACCGCGCCATGTCGTCGACCTGCCGGATGTCCACGAGCACGTACTGGGAGCGCCGGGCGGCGTCGCGGACCGTGCGCACGGCGGTCTCCGCCCCCGCGAACCGCAGGTCCCCCTGCAGCTCGATGATCCGGGCGTCCTCACCGTGCTGCTCCAGGACCTCGCTGGCGGCCTCGTTGCGGCGCACCAGAGAGGGGGCTTCCGCGAGGGTGTACTCGGAGCGCACCGTGGAGTGGCCGTTGCGCTCGGTGCGTGCGAAGTGCAGGTCCAGGTCCTGGGTCAGGCGCTCGCACGCGGCCACACCGCGCACCGAGTTCCCGTGCCGGTCCAGGGGAGGGGAGAACACCGCCACCGCGAGCTGACCCGGGAGCACCGCGATCACGCCGCCGCTGACCCCCGACTTGGCGGGCAGGCCCACGCGCAGCGCCCACCGTCCGGCGTCGTCGTACATGCCGCACGTGCTCATCACGGACAGCACGTCGGAGACCACGGCGGGCTCCAGCACCCGCTCTCCCGTGACGGGGTTGCGCCCGCCGGCCGCCAGGGTGGCGCCCATGCGCGCGAGGTCCACGCAGTTGAGCATCACCGCGCACTGGCCGAAGTAGTCGTCCAGGGCACCCGTGGGGTCCCCGTCGATGATGCCCCGCGAGGTCAGCAGCCACCCGAGGGCCCGGTTGCGGTCCCCGGCCCGGCGCTCCTGGGCCTGCACGTTCTTGTTGATCCGCAGTCGGCGCCCCGCGCACGCCGAGTACAGCCGCAGGATCCGCTCCATGCGTGTCCCGTGGGACGTGTTGCGCACCAGGGAGGTGGCGGCGATCGCCCCGGCGTTGATCATGGGGTTGGAGGGGCGCCCCGTCTCGGGCTGCAGGGAGATCTCGTTGAACGCGTCCCCGCTGGGCTCCACGTCGATCTTCTCGAACACCCCGTCCGCTCCGCGGTCCGTGAGCGCCTGGGCGTACGTGAACGCCTTGGAGATGGACTGGATGCAGAACTCGTGCTTGGTGTCCCCGGCCTGG
Organism: Kocuria rhizophila; assembly: GCF_003667225.1. GTDB lineage: Bacteria > Actinomycetota > Actinomycetes > Actinomycetales > Micrococcaceae > Kocuria > Kocuria rhizophila. The sequence goes on along the minus strand of NZ_RCOM01000009.1, from coordinate 29,623 downwards.
TACAGGGCGCCGTCCACGGTGGCCACCGCGATCCCCACGGTCCCGGGATCCGCTCCGGCGAGCTCCGGGATGGACGTGTTGACCGCACCGCCCTCAACCTCACGCAGCTCCGCCACGACCCGCCGCAGGTACTCGGTCACCGGGGACGGGCCCAGCTTGGACATGGGGACGGTGCTCATGGGTGTTCCTCGGGGGTCGGTGGGCTGGTGCGCCGGGGTGGACCGCGGCCGTGCACGCCGCGCTCTTCTCGGCCTCCAGGGTCCCACATCTGCGCGGTCCCGGCGCGCCGGGCCCCGGACGACGACGCCGCACGGCCGCCTCCCCGGCCCAGGGCCCGGCGCGGTTGGGGGCCCGGGCTGCGCACGGGTGAACTGGCGGCGGGTCGGTGCTGCGGTAGAGTGGGGCTGCTCGTGCGCGGGGTGACCCGGCGGCGAGCACGCGCCTTTAGCTCAGTTGGTAGAGCAGTGGACTTTTAATCCATGGGTCGTGGGTTCGAGCCCCACAGGGCGCACCACCCGTCCCGCGCCGGTCCCGACCGGCGCGGGACGTTCCATGTCCGGCCGCTGCGCGGCACGCGGCGTCGTTCTCCGGGAGCTGCGGCCTCGCCCGTGCGCATGCCCAGGGTCACAGACCCTGCTCTGGCCACGGCCCCCACTCACGGCCAGTGCCCAGGCCGTGGTGCTCCTGCCCGGGAGGGGCGGCGTGTGGGGAGTCCGGTGCCCTCACCCTGGTCCGTGGCGCCGGGACCGCCGGACCTCCGCGGTCAGCGCCCGGTGCCCACCCTGACGAGTCTCGAAAGCGCCCAGCCCATGAGGGGGCGGTAGGCCACGAGCACCGCGGCCGGTCCGTGGACCGTGACTCCCGCGCGGGTGCCGCCGCTCGAGGACGGGGAGACCCAGTGCGCCAGCGTCAGCTCGAGCGGTCCCAGGCGCACCCGCCACGACCAGCGGCCCTGAGCGGCCTGCACCGAGAGCACGCGGAACGGAACGGGAACCACGCGCAGCGCCCGCACCGTGCCCTCGGTGCCGGGCAGAAGCGTCTCGGTGTCCGCCCGCACGTTCGTCAGGTGCGGTGCCCAGGCGGTCCACAGGTCGAGGCGCTCGTAGTGCTCCCACACGTCCGAGGTGCGTGCCGGTCCGGTGCGGGTCACTGTCATCTTCACGAGGTCGAGTCTGCCCCCGTGCCACAGGAAGCGCCACCGGCGCCGAGGGGGTGAGGCTGTCCCCACTTTGCGCTACGTCCCGTGCGGTCGAGGCTGCGCCGTGCGCTGTCCGGTCTCGCGAAAGGTCGGCCTGACCTGGGCAAACATGCGAAATGGTCGGCTTGTCCACAAAATGGGGATGGTTCGGGGGCGCACTCGCAACCGGTGGAAATACGGGTGGGTGCGTGCCAGCATGAAGACATCGCAACACGGAGCTGGATGGTGCGGTGCGGTCATGACCGGGGGGGAAAACGGGCCGCCTGTGCCGCCGCTGATCCGAACGTCCACCACGCTGGGGGGTGTGGTGTGTTCGGAGCCTCCGTGTGGCGTTGGAACGAAGCCAGTGCCGGGGGGGCACAGGCTTCGAGCGGATCTGATCCGCGCCGGTTGCCGGCGTGTGCGTCCGCTGCGCCCACGCCGGCCCGTTCGGGGGAACGGGCCGGGGCGCAGCGGGCGCATCACGTTAAGGTGCGCCGCGCGCCCGCCATCTCCTCGCGACCGCTGCTCGACGCCGTGCCGTCGCCGCTCGTTGTGCGTGTCCGGACCCCCTGCGACACTGCAGCACATGACTCCGTCCGAGCCGTCCACCCCGTCCGATCTGCGAGCCCGTGCCCTGGGGCACCTGAGAGACCTCACGGGCAATCCGTCCGCGGACTTCCACCCGGGCCAGTTCGAGGCCGTCTCGGCGCTGGTGGAGGGGCACCGGCGGGCTCTCGTGGTGCAACGGACTGGTTGGGGAAAGTCCGCCGTCTACTTCCTCTCCGCGCTGCTCATGAGGGCGCAGGGCTACGGGCCCACGCTGATCATCTCCCCGCTGCTCGCGCTCATGCGGGACCAGGTCTCGGCCGCCCAGCGTGCCGGGGTCCGAGCGGCCGCGATCTCCTCCGCCAATCCCACCGAGTGGGCGGAGATCTCCAGTGCCCTGGACCGCGGTGAGGTGGATGTCCTGCTGGTCTCGCCGGAGCGGCTCAACAACCCGCGGTTCCGGGACGAGCAGCTGCCTCAGCTCATGGACCGGCTGGGGCTGCTGGTCGTGGACGAGGCGCACTGCATCTCGGACTGGGGCCACGACTTCCGCCCGGACTACCGGCGGATCAAGGACATGCTGGCGCAGCTGCCGGACTCCGTGGCGGTGCTGGCCACCACGGCCACCGCGAACGAGCGCGTGATCGAGGACGTCAGGGAGCAGCTGGGGGTGGGCTCCGGGTACGGGGGCGAGGTGTTCACCCTGCGCGGTCCGCTGTCCCGCGCGTCGTTGCGGCTGGGGGTGCTGCGCCTGCCCTCCACCTCGGCGAGGCTGGCCTGGCTGCTGGCCCATCTGGACGAGCTGCCGGGCAGCGGGATCATCTACGCCCTGACCATCGGTGCGGCGGAGGACACCGCCCAGGCCCTCACGGACGCGGGTCACCGCGTGGCCGCCTACACGGGCCGCACCGACGCCGCGGAGCGGGAGGACCTCGAGGCGGCGCTGAAGGACAACCAGGTCAAGGCCCTCGTGGCCACCTCCGCGCTCGGCATGGGTTTCGACAAGCCCGATCTGGGCTTCGTGGTGCACCTCGGTGCGCCGTCGTCCCCCGTGGCCTACTACCAGCAGGTGGGGCGTGCCGGGCGCGCCACGGACACCGCGGACGTCCTGCTGCTCCCCGGGCGCGAGGACCGGGACATCTGGGAGTACTTCGCCACCGCGTCCATGCCCACCGAGGAGAAGGCCACCGCCGTCCTCACCGCACTTGCGGAGCACGGCGGGCCGCTGTCCGTCGCGGCGCTGGAGCCCCGCGTCAACATCAAGCGCTCGCCGCTGGAGCTGCTGCTCAAGGTGCTCGCCGTGGACGGAGCCGTGGAACGCGTGGGCGGGGGATGGCAGAGCACCGGCAGGCCGTGGCACTACGACGCTCCGCGGTACGACCGTGTGGGCCGCGCCAGGGAGGCCGAGCAGCGGGCCATGCTGGACTACCAGGTCACGGACGGGTGCCGCATGCAGTTCCTCACGCGCCAGCTCGACGACCCCTCGGGGGAACCGTGCGGGCGGTGCGACGTGTGCGCGGGGCCGTGGTACCCCACCGACGTCGATCCCGAGGTCTCCTCCGCGGCGGATGCCGCCCTGCACCGCGCCGGTGTCCCCCTCGAGCCGCGCGCCCAGTGGCCCACGGGAATGGAGCGTCTCGGCATCCGTGTGAAGGGCAAGATCCCGGAGACGGAGCGCGCGGAGCGCGGTCGCGCCGTGGCGCGCCTCACCGATCTCGGCTGGGGGGCCCGGCTGCGGGAGATCTTCCGCGCGGACGCGAACGGGCAGCCGGTGGACTCCCAGGTCACCGCGGACCTCGGACGGGCCGCCCTCACGGTGCTGTCGCAGTGGGACTGGCAGCAGCGGCCCACGGCCGTGGTGGCCATGCCGTCCCAGTCCCGACCGCAGCTGGTGGACTCCCTGGCACGGGGCATTGCGTCGGCGGGCCACCTCCCGTTCTGGGGCGCGCTGGAGCTGAATCCCGACGTCCCCCGGGGCAGCCACGGGGGCAACAGTGCCTACCGGCTTGCCGAGGTGTGGGACCGGTTCACCGTTCCGCCGGACGTGACGGAGCAGCTCAGCGCTTCGGGGCGTCCCGTGGTCCTGCTGGTGGACGACCTCGTGGACAGCCGCTGGAGCCTCACGGTCGCGGCGCAGCAGCTGCGGCTGGCCGGTGCTGAGGCCGTGCTGCCGTTCGTGCTCGCGGCACAGGGCTGAGCGGTTTGAGTGCCCGACCGGGCCGGGGCCGCCGCCCCCCCCCCGGAGCGTCCCCAGCTCGGGTTCCGGACACTGAATTATCCTGACGGCATGGCCCAGCACTCAGGTGATCCGCTCGTGGAGATCGTCATTCCCGTCCACTCCACATCACGTCCCATCGAACGCGCCGTGTCCTCCGCGCTTCGTGCGAGCCGAGGAGCCCGCCCGGGGCAGTGCCGCGTGACGGTGGTGGCGCACCACGTGTCCGCTGACGAGGTCCGGGCCGTCCTGTCCGCTGAGCAGCGCGCAGCGGTCACGGTGATCGAGTGCGAGGACCGTGGGAGCACGGCGGCGGTGCCCCGCAACGAAGCCCTTCGCCGCACCAGGGCACGCTACATCAGCTTCCTCGACAGCGACGACACCCTCGACGCGGGCGCGGTGACCCGGTGGCTCGGGATCGCCGAGCGCAGGGGCAGCGACCTCGTGATCCCCTTCCAGCACCACACGGGCCATCGAGTGGACATCACCCCCATCCTCCGCCCGTTCCGCAGCTCCCGTCTGGACCCGGTGAAGGACCGGCTGGGGTATCGCAGCTCAGCGTTCGGCCTCGTCCGGGTGGCCACCATCCATCGTCTCGGGGCCCGGTTCGACGAGCATGTGCGCACGGGTGAGGACCAGGCCTTCGTGCTGGCTCTGTACGCCGGCGCCGCAAGGATTGACTACGCCCCGGGATCACCCGGATATCTCGTGCACGCGGACGCCGAGGTGCGGGTGTCCAGACAGCCGTTGCCCATCCGCGCGCAGGTCGCTGCCGCCCTCGACATCACGCACGGTCCGGGGGCACTGCCGGTTGGTTCGGGTCTGCGGGCGTCCTACATACTCAAGTACATCCGGGTGAACTTCTTTCCCTCCCTGGAAGAGTCGTTGCGGGCGGGGCAATGGGGCCCGCAGCTCGAAGAGGCTGCCAATCGCACGGCGCAGGAGATGCTGGCCTTCGCTCCCCATGTTGAGCAGCGCCTTTCCCACGCAGATGTCGAGGTTCTCCGGTTGCTGCGTGATGGAGCGGGTGGGGACGATCTCCTCAAGGCCTTGCAGGCACGCCGCCGGTTTGCCGCCCCAGCGGCGTTGATCACTTCGGATCCCCGCTGGGCGCTCGATCGGCAGAGCCCCTTGCGCATCGCTGCCGCGAGCGCCGTGCAGATGTTCCGCTACCGCATCGGGTCTCGCTGAGCAGAGTCAGGAGAAAGACCGAGCCCTCGCGAGCAGGCTCCGGTTCACCGCTCTCGGCGCAGCTGTGCCCGGCCCCGCAGGGAATGGAGGCGAGGAACTACATCTTGCCAAGAAATGGCGAACCAGGCGGTCAGGAACACCAGCGTGGCCAGGACGTTCGAGCCGATGCCCGGGTGGGTCGTGACGAACCACACCCCCGTCAGGACCAGAACGTAACCCGCTGCCACTCGCAGCATGAGCCCCGTCCAGGCCATGCGGTCGTGGATCCACACGATGACGAGCGGCCCGAGGGAGCTCACCAGGCAGCCCACCAGGTAGCCCAGGGCCGCAGCCATGACCCCCAGCTCGGGCCCCCACCACAGGATGGTTCCCACTCCCAGCAGCAGGCCCACGGCGTTGCCCGCGGCGAGGGCGCGCACGCCCCAGTTCTCGCCGCCGTTGAGTCGCGAGTTGGAGGCGTTGAAACTCGTGGCGGAGACCGCGAAGAAGAGCACGATGAGCAGCGGAGCGGCCTGGGTGAACTCCTCGGCCCGCGCGTTGTAGAGCAGGTGGATGATGGGCTCCGCCCACAGGATTCCCACCCCGAACACGGGCAGGAACACGAGCACCATGATCCGCAGGATCGAATCCAGCTGCCGACGCATGCCGGGGAGGTCTCCGGCCGTGAACATGCGCGCCACCGCCGGTGCGAGCGCCACCAGCATGGAGGAGGACAGCATGCTCGCGGGCGTCGCGATGCTCACGGCCGCGGAGTACTGGCCCACGGCTGAGGCCGTGTCGTAGTGCTTGCCCATGATCATGGAGAGCTGCAGCAGCCCGGAGGCCGTGAGGATGTTGATGGCCGCCCACACGGTGAACGTGTTGATCTCTCGCTTGAGCGGTCGGGGCAGAGGCCCGCCGGAGGTGCGGGGCCAGCCCGGGATCGCGTAGATGAGGTACCCCAGGCTCAGCGGGAGCAGCAGCAGGGGAGTGAACCCTCCCAGCAGGACCAGCAGCAGCAGGGTGAGGGTGACACCCGAGCTGATGCAGTCCCACACGGCAGTGGTGACGAACTGGTTGTTGCCGGTACGGACTCCACGCACGAAGTTGTAGGCGGACAGTGCGACCACCAGCAGGCCCGCCGAGACCGCGTAGGAGGGTGGCAGGTGCAGCGACCACGTGGCCACCCCGACCGCCGCCACGGCCAGCACGGCGGTGGCCAGCGCGGCCGTCCGGGACGTGTAGACCGCCACGGAGAGCTGCTCCTCACGGTGCTGCTGCCCGCGCGCCATGGCGATGAACTTGGAGGCGGCGTTGCCTGAGGCCTGCGGCCACAGCAGCACGAGGAACAGCGCCAGGGAGATCGCCAGGTTGACCTGGCCGAGGATCTCGCTGCCCAGCATGTTGCCGATCAGCAGGCTGTAGCCGAACCGGGACAGCCCCTGGACGAACACCGCCACCACGGTCAGAGCGAAGGACGACCCGATGGGGTTGTCCTTGTTCTCGTGGTTGGGCGGCGGGAAAAGAATCCGGCGCCACTTGCCGGGGGGCGCTGGAGAAGGGGGGCTTGACGTCACTCGTGGAAGTTTATCGATCGCCGCGGGTCCCTGGATCCTCGTGGGCGACCAATCGATAGATTCGGGAGAACGCGGAGCCGACTTCCGCCCGGGAGAACCGAGTGCGCACGGTGCTGGCGATCGCGGCCGGGTCAGCATTGTGGAAGGTGTCCCAGGCCCGCTGGACGGCGTCGGCGAGATCGGACACGTCCCAGCTGTCGGTGAGGACGGAATTCTCCTCAGTGCAGTAGTCGTCAAAACCGCCGCTCAACGGCACAGCGGCTGGCCGACCCGCGGCGATCGCCTCGGCCACTGCTGTGAAGAAATTTTCCTGCGCACTTGGCAGGAAGAAGATGTGGGCCGCGGCGAGCCGATCCGCAACCTCGGCCGGGGGAATCGGCCCGGTGAGTTCCACACGGTCCTCGATGCCCAGGTCGCGAGCCGTACTGCGCAGTGTGTTCATGAGAGGACCGTTGCCCACCAAGGTGTAGCGCACGTCCATGCCTCGTCGCACGAGTTCCGCGATGGTTTCCAGGGCCAGTACCGGGCGCTTGCGATCAATGAGGGCCCCGACCCCCACCAAACCGATCGGGGGGCTGCTGGGAAATGCCGTGGCGGGTTCCGGGTTCTGCACGACGCAGGGCACCACATGCGTGGCGCCAGGCCGGGAGAAACGGGCCATTTCCCGGCACAGTGCATCGGTCACGCCAGTGACGGCATGGGGCAACCGCAGGGCGTGCCGCAACCAGGCTGAACGCTCCCACAGAGGACCCACACTGCTCGGGTTCACCACGCCGTTCCAGTGTTCCGTGTGCACCCACGGCAGTCGGCGCACAGCCCAGGGCGCCGCGGCAAAGAGCACTGCGGAGAAAGCCATGGTGTGCAGCACGTCTGCGCCCCGTAGACCAGCAGAGATCACCCGTGTCACCTCGACATAGCTGCGTGGGTCCACGACATTGAGCCGAACACGCGTAACAGGGACGCCCTCGTAGCTCTCTTGAACGGTCGTGCCCGAGGCGCGTCCGATGAGGACGTGGACGACCGCCACCTGGTGGCCGGCCTCCTGCAGGGCCCAGCAGTGCTCGAGGATGAAGGGGGTGCGGCTGGGGGTCTTGGCATCGGGGAACCACGCGGTGACGACGAGGGAACGCACAGGACGACGGCCTTTCGGAAGAGGAGAGGGCGGCTTGACGCCGCACCTCCACGATTATCACTCAGGTCCACGCGGGTACTGGATCCCGTGGCGGCACGCCGGACGAACTGGGCCGACGCGTCAGGGCGGCCGACGTCCATCCGCGTGGGGCTCACGGCCTGCGTAGGCGACCGCTTTGACCGCCCGCGCACCAGCCCGATAGTCTGATAACCGTTGTTTTGTGGTGAGGCGTTCCCCGGGGCGCCCGTCGCCACGAATGACACGGAGACGTGCCAGAGCGGCCGAATGGACTTCACTGCTAATGAAGGGCTCGGATTAACCCCGGGCCGGGGGTTCAAATCCCCCCGTCTCCGCCCACGAGCAGAACGCCGTCCGCGATCACGCGGGCGGCGTTCTGCGTGTCTCCCCCTGTCACAATCCGGCGACCGACGTGTTTGCTCCTGCATATCGATGCACATGGATACACTCCAAAACAGCACCAGGTCCACTCCCGCCCGCTCGGGTCCGCGGCGTACCGGACCCGGGCCGGAGCAGGAGGAACGGGTATGAGCAACGTACGAGTGCGCGGCTGGATCGCGGCAGGACTGTCGGTGGCCGTGATCGCCGCCGCGGGACCCGCGGCTGCGGCGCCCCCGGATGGAGCGGCGTCGTCGGGAGAGCAGGCCGCGCAGGCGCAGCCGGCGGTGACCGGGGGAGTGGCCACCCTGGGCCGGGGGTCGGCAGGGCAGGGCCGTGTGCTCCCCGAGACGGACCGGTTCGTGGTGGAGTACAAGGAGGGCGCGCCCCGGGAGCACCGCAGTGCCGCGCTCGCTCAAGCCTCGCAGACCGCTGACGTCCCGCGGGCGGAGACGGTCCGGGCCACGGGCAGCGGTGAGGATGTCGTGGAGACGGACACCATGCTCTCCCCTGCGGAGCAGAAGGACATGGTGGCCGCTATCGAGGCCAACCCTGCCGTGGAGTCCGCGGAGCCCGACCAGATCGTGGTGGGGGCGCTCGCCGCGACACCTCCCGCCACCCCGAACGACACGAACTGGAACTACCAGTGGGGCCCGCGCAACATCGGCGTGCCGAACGCGTGGTGGCAGGGCACCGGTCAGGGCGTGGTGATCGGCATTGCGGACACTGGCCAGATCAACCACCCGGACCTCAACGCCAAGACGGTGCCCGGCTACGACTTCCTCTCCGACACCTACCACTCGCGGGACGGCAACGGGCGTGACGCGAACCCGCAGGACCAGGGGGACTGGAGCCCGGGGCGGCCGTCCTGGTGGCACGGTTCGCACGTGGCGGGCATCGCCGCCGCGCAGACGAACAACAGGATGGGCATCGCCGGTGTGGCCCCCGACGCGAAGGTCCAGCATGCCCGCGTTCTCGGGGCGGACGGCCGCGGGTACGTATCGGACATCGCGGACGGCGTGATGTGGTCTGCGGGCATTCCCATCCCGGGAGTGCCCCGGAACACGAACCCGGCCAAGGTGGTCAACCTGTCGGAGGCGTGGGACTCCGGTAGCTGTCCCGCGGTGATGCAGAACGCGATCAACCGGATGCACAAGATCAACGTGCCGCTCGTGGTGGCGGCCGGCAACGCGGCCAAGAGCGCGAACCTGGCCGCGCCCGCCAACTGCGGGGGCGCCATCGTGGTCGGGGCCACGTCGTACCGCAACCAGCTCACGGGGTACACGAACTGGGGACCGATGCTCGACGTCGTGGCGCCCGGGGGAGATGCGGGGTCGCCGATCTGGTCCACGGTCAACACGGGCACCTACTCGATCGGCAAGCCGACCTACGGAGACCTCAGTGGGACCTCCATGGCGGCACCGCACGTGGCCGGGGTGATCGCGATCATGAAGGAACGGAATCCGGACCTGGGGGTCGAGGCCATCCGGAGCACCCTTCGCAGCACCGGCACGAACGTGAGCGGTTACCGCAAGGTCAATGCCACTGCTGCGGCTCGGGCCGTCCCCCGTGCCAAACCAACGGTGCACGGTGCCATCGCCACCTACTACAACGCCCACGGTGGCGCTGCCGCCATGGGTGCGCCCACCACGTGGGAGCAGAGCACGGGGGTGGGCGGCGTGGTGCAGACCTTCACGAAGAACGGCAGGGTCACCAAGATCTACTGGTCCCACGAGACCGGTGCGCACAAGGTTGAAACCTGGAAGGGCATTGGAACGCGGTACGCGCAGCTGGGCGGCCCGACCGCTTTCGGGCTGCCCGCCAAGGACGAACTGCCCACGGCAACCGGCGGGGCCTACCAGAACTTCGTGCGCCCAGGGACGAAGCAGACCACCAAGATCATCTGGAGTGGGGCGACCGGCGCTCAACCGGTCGTTGAAACATCGGGTATCGGCAGGCAATGGTCCCGCGACGGCTACGAGGCCGGTGCCGGCTACCCCACCTCACCCGAGGTGAAGACCTCCGCGGGGGCGTACCAGCGCTTCCGCGACGTGAAGACCGGTGAGACCACGCAGTACACCTGGACACGGAGCACGGGGAAGGTGGTTCGCACCGCCGTCCGCTGACCGCTCGCAGAATGGCCCGGGGTGCGGCTCGGGCGCCTGACTCCGGGATGAACCTGCCCCGCCCTGCCCGTCGATATCCTGGACGGCATGGGTATTCAGCAGCGCGTGGTGGTGGTGGGGGCCGGTCCCCGTGGTCTGTCGGTCGTGGAACGGCTCGTGGCCCGTTCGGCGCACACGGGGGACCGCGTCTACATCGACCTGGTGGATCCCTTCCCTCCTGGCCCGGGACACGTGTGGCGCACGGACCAGTCGGACGTGTTCCTCATGAACACACCCTCCCTGTTCCCCACTGTCATCGCGGCACCCGGGGCCCTGGAGGTGCCCTCGCCGGAACCGCTGCGGGGGATGAGCTTCGAGCGGTGGCGCCGCGGCGTCGTCGCCGGGGAGATCACGCCCGTGACGCCGCTCTCGCCGGAGCAGAGCGCGGCGCTCGCGGAGCTCACCCCCCAGGGCTACCCGCCGCGCGCCGTCTACGGGCGCTACCTCGAGTGGGTGTTCGCCACGCTGCAGGAGAACCTCCCGGACACGGTGCGCCTGCAGGTGCACCGCGGAGAGGCCGTGGACGCGTGGGTCCGTTCCGAGGGCCGGCACCGCTACGCGGTGGAGCTGTCGGGCGGGCTCGTGCTCCCAGCGGACGCGGTGGTGCTCGCCCTGGGCCACCTGGACGCGCACCTGCGCCCGGCGCAGAAGGACCTGGTGGACGGGGCCGCCGAGCACGGCCTCACGTACTGGCCGCCCACCGTCCCCGCGGACGCCTTCTGGTCCGAGCTGCCGAGCGGTGAGACGGTCCTGGTGCGCGGCATGGGTCTGAACTTCTGCGACGCGCTGGCGCGGCTCACCGAGGGCCGTGGTGGCTCGTTCGACACCGACCCGAACAACCCCGAACGGTTGGTCTACCAGCCCTCGGGGCGCGAGCCGAAGATCGTGGCCGGGTCCCGGCGGGGCACCCCCTACCGCGCGAAGCCCGTGCTGCAGGGCTACTACGCGCAGTCCCTCCAGACCCGGTTCTTCACCCTGGACGCCGTGCAGGAGCTGGCGGAGGACTCGCAGCGTGCCCTGTCCTTCGAACGGCAGCTGTGGCCGCTGATCCGCAAGGACGTGATCTGGAACTACTACACGGTCCTGGCCCGCACCGCGCCCGAGGCCTTCCAGTCCGATCCGCAGCAGTTCCTGCGGGAGCTGGACGAGATCCTCCTGGACACCACCGACCCCGGCTGGTCGCACCACAGTGACGCCCTGATCTCCGACGCCGTGGTCCCCGGTCGGCAGCTGCAGCAGGCACGGCTGGCCCGTCCGTTCGAGGACGTCAGCTTCGCGAGCCACGACGAGTACGCCGCGGCGGTCGTGCACTACCTTGACCGCGATGTCCACGGCTCGCTGCGCGGCGAGGACGACCCCGTGAAGATGGCGATCGCGTCCCTCAACGCCGCCCGCACGGTGCTCAAGTGCGTCCTCGCGGAGATCGGGATCTCGGACTCCTCGTGGGTCCACGAGTTGCGCCGCCAGTTCGAGCCCCTCGTGGAAGGCCTCGCCTCGGGCCCGCCCGTGCTGCGGATCCAGCAGCTCGCGGCGCTCACCCGGGCGGGCGTGGTCCGCTTCCTCGGCCCCGAGCCCCGTTTCGTGGTGGACCGCACCGAGGGGTGCTTCGTGGCGGCCTCTCCGTGGGTCGAGGACGCACCGGTGCGCTCGCGGTGGCTCATCGAGGCGATGTCCCCCACCAACGACGTCCACCGCAATATCTCGCCGCTGCTCACCCACATGCACGAGCGCGGGCTGGTGCGCGCCCGCCTCATGGAGACCCAGGACGGCGCGAGCCCCGAGTCCAGCTCGGGTCTGGACGTGAGCATCGAGCGCGCCCGCGGTTCCCGGGACGACGACGCCGCGTCCCGGTCCTTCGTCTACCGCGCCGTGGGCGCCGGAGACCAGGCGGAGGAGGGGATCTACGTAATCGGCCTGCAGCTGTCCTCGGTGCAGTGGGGCGTGTCCATCGCCGCGGAGGCCGAGGCTCCGGCTCACCTTGGCTCCCGCACGATCGCGGACGCGGACCAGATCGCGCAGGACGTCTTCGCGGGGGCGCGGCGCGAACCGTGAGCGGGGCGCCCGGGGCGCCCGGGGCGCGGGCGGCGTCGTCGTCGTGGGGCGGTGTGCTCAGCCGAGGACGGCGCGGGCGGTCCGCTCGTCCGTGACCAGGTGGGAGACGAAACCCGCCTGCAGGACTGCGCGCAGCACGGGCACCTTGGCGGCCCCTCCGGCCACGCAGATCCGGATCTCCTTGCGGCGCAGCGCCTCCAGGGGGATGGACACGGTGCGTTCGTCCAGCTCGGGGACGGCCACCCGGCCGTGCTCGTCGATGAAGTGTGAGCACAGGTCGCCCACGGCGTCGCGCGTGACCCCGGCGCGTTCGGAGGGTGTCAGGACGTCCCTCATGAGCAGGGGAGAGTCCTCCGGCACCGATCCCACGGTGAAGATCGCGGTGCGTGCGCTGCGGCCCAGGTCCAGGACGTACTTGATGCTCCGGTCCTGCTCCACCACCTGCCTGACCTCGGGGCTGTCGAAGAGCATGGGCAACGGCAGGGTGTGGGGGTAGGCGGAAAACGCGGCGCACAGCAGCCGGATCGTCTCGTGGTGGCCCACGAGCGGTGAGGCCAGGCTGCTGCCGCCCTTGAGCTGGACCATGTGCACCCCGCTGCGCGGCTGGGGCGTCAGCGCCTGGGCCACCGCCCGCATGGTCCGGCCCCACGTGATGCCCACGAGATCGCCGTCGGCCACGTTCTCCTCGAGCACCTGGGCACCCATGCCGCCGAGCTCGTGCAGCAGCTCCTCGTCCGTGTCCGCCGCGGCCACCACGCGCGCCTGCGCGAGGCCGAAGCGCTCGCACAGCTGCCGGCCCACGTCCGAGGACACGGCGCGGGGATCGCGGATCTCGATGCTCACGAACCCCCGGTCCTTGGCGTGCTGCAGCAGCTTGGACACCGTGGGCCGGGAGATCGACAGCTTCCGGGCGATGTCCGCCTGGGGCAGGCCGCGCTGGTAGTACAGCCGCGCCACGTCCAGGGACTGGGCGTCCCGTGAGCTCAGCTCCACGCGTCGAGCTCCCGTCCGGGGAGGGAGCCGGTCACAGGCCCATGATCACGCCGACGAGCGCGGCGTTGAGCATGTTGGTGAGGAAGCCGGCGAACAGGGCGAACATGCCCAGCTGGGCCACGTCCGCGCGCCGGTCCGGTGCCAGCCCGCCGAACGAGCCGATCTGGATGGCGATCGACGACAGGTTGGCGAAGCCCGCCAGGGCGAACGTGGTGATCAGCACCGACTGGGGCTGCAGGTCCGGGATGGCCGGGCCGAAGGACGTGTAGCCCACGAACTCGTTGAGGATGGTCTTCTGGCCGATGAAGTTGCCCACCTGTGCGGCGTCCTCCCACGGCACGCCGATGGCCCAGGCGAGCGGTGCGAAGAGGATCCCGAACAGGCCCTCGAGGGACCAGCCCTCGAAGCCGAAGAGCGAGCCGAACCACTCCAGACCGCCGGACACCATGGCGATCAGGGCGATGAAGGCGATGAGCAGGCAGCCCACGATCACCGCGATCCTGCCGCCGCTCAGGGCGCCGTTGCCGATGGCGTCGATGAGGTTCTTGGACTCGGTGTCCTTCACCTTGAGCGTGTTGACCGACGCCACGGACTCCTCGGTCTCCGGCATGAGGGCCTTGGCGATCAGCAGGGAGCCGGGAGCGTTCATCACGGAGGCCGCGAGTAGGTAGGGCAGCGGCGCGCCCAGCAGCGAGTAGCCCACCAGGGTGGAGCCCGCCGCGGCGGCGAAGCCACCGGTCATGCACGTGAACAGCTCTGAGCGGGTCAGCTTGCTCAGGTAGGGCTTGATCACCAGCGGAGCCTCGCTCTGCCCCAGGAAGATCACCGTGGCCGCGAACACGGACTCCACCTTGGAGGTTCCCATGATCTTGTTCAGCGCCGTGCCCACGACGTGGACGAAAACCTGGATCACCCGCAAGTAGTACAGGCCACCGATGAGCGCGCCCAGGAAGATGATCACGGGCAGGACGCTCAGCGCGAAGACGAAGCCGTTGTCCTCGCTGACCAGCCCGCCGAAGACGAACATGACGCCCTCGTTGGTGAAGCTAATGAGCTTCTGGATCAGGTCCGAGACCCACTTCAACGCCGCGTAGCCGGCTTCCCACTTGAGGATCAGCAGCGCGACCCCCGCCTGCAGGGCGAGCCCCACGCCCAGCGTGCGCCACTTGATGGCGTGCCGGTGGCGGGAGAACAGGATGATGATGCCCAGGATGAGCGCAATGCCCACCAGGCCCTGGAAACGGCCCACGGTGACCCCAGCTTTCGTTGTCCGGCACGGCGGCGACGGTGCCGCAGCGTGCACATTTGTCAAAACTATAAGTGCCAGAATTTCCGAATCGACGCATAGGATGGAGAACGAGTCGTGTCGCGGGCGCGCACCCGCACCAGCACGGCGCCGCATCTACACGAGGGAGTGAGCACGATGGTCGAATCGTTCGACGCCGTTGACGTGATCCGCATGAAGAGGGATCGCCAGACGCTGTCCCCTGAGGCCATCGACTGGGTGATCGACGCCTACACCCGCGGTGTGGTGGCGGACGAGCAGATGTCCGCCCTGGCCATGGCCATCTTTCTCAACGGCATGGACCGCACCGAGATCTCCCGGTGGACGCAGGCCATGATCGACTCCGGCGAGCGCATGAACTTCCAGGCGCTGTCCCGGCCCACCGCGGACAAGCACTCGACCGGGGGCGTGGGGGACAAGATCACGCTGCCGCTCGCCCCGCTGGTTGCGAGCTTCGGGGTGGCGGTGCCGCAGCTCTCGGGCCGCGGGCTGGGCCACACGGGCGGCACCCTGGACAAGATGGAGGCCATCCCCGGGTGGCAGGCGGATCTGTCCAACGAGCGCATGATGGAGATCCTGGACACGGTGGGCGCGGTGATCTGCGCGGCCGGCAGCGGCCTGGCACCCGCGGACAAGAAGCTCTACGCGCTGCGCGACACCACCTCCACGGTGGAGTGCATCCCCCTGATCGCGTCCTCGATCATGTCCAAGAAGATCGCCGAGGGCACGGGTGCCCTGGTGCTGGACGTCAAGACCGGCCCGGGCGCGTTCATGAAGCTCGAGCAGGACGCCCGCGAGCTCGCGCGCACCATGGTGGACCTGGGCAAGGACCACGGCGTGAACACCGTCGCCCTGCTCACGGACATGTCCCGCCCGCTCGGACGCACGGTGGGCAACGCCCTGGAGGTGCGCGAGTCCGTGGAGGTGCTCGCCGGGGGCGGGCCCAGCGACGTCGTGCGCCTGACCGTGGCGCTCGCGCAGGAGATGCTCGCCGCGGCCGGTGTGAAGGACGCGGATGTGGAGGCCGCGCTGCGCGACGGCCGGGCCATGGACTCCTGGAAGAAGATGGTGGCCGCTCAGGGTGGCGACCCGGAGGCCCCGCTGCCCGTGGCGAAGCACACGCAGGACGTGCTGGCCGAGACGGACGGCGTGCTCACCGAGATGGACGCGATGTCCGTGGGCGTGGCGTCGTGGCGCCTCGGCGCGGGCCGCGCCCGGCAGGGGGACCCCGTGCAGGCCGGTGCCGGTGTGGAGATCCACGCGGTGCCCGGCGAGCGGGTCACCCGTGGGCAGAAGCTGTTTACCCTGCACACGGACACCCCGGAGCGCTTCGAGCGCGCGCTGGAGTCCCTGACCGGCGGCGCGACCATCGACCCCGACGCCGCGGACGGCACCGGCGCCCGCGAAGACGTCGTCATCGACAGGATCGACTGAGTCAGCGCCCCGCACTGCCGTGCCCGCGGCGTGCTCCACGACCGTTGCCGGTGCGGACCGCACGGCAGCCCGAAACCACTGAGGAGAACCACATGATCACCCGCGCAGAGCTGGCCGCCATGGTCGACCACACCCTGCTCAAGCCCGAGTCCACCGCCCAGCAGGTCGCGGACCTCGCCCGCGAGGCCGCTGACCTGGGGGCCTACTCCATCTGCGTCTCGCCGTCCCGTCTGGACGTGGAGCTTCCCGAGGGCGTGAAGCTGGCCACCGTGTGCGGCTTCCCCTCCGGCGCCCACCCCTCCGAGGTCAAGGCCGTGGAGGCCGCGGACTCCGTGGCCCAGGGCGCGGACGAGGTGGACATGGTCATCAACCTCGGTCTCGCGATGGACGGCGACTGGGACGGCGTGCAGGAGGACATCGAGGCCGTGCGTGCCGCGTGCCCCGAGCCCACCGTCCTGAAGGTCATCATCGAGTCCGCGGCGCTGGACGACGAGCAGATCGTGGCCGCGTGCCGGGCTGCCGAGGCCGCCGGGGCGGACTTCGTGAAGACGTCCACGGGCTTCCACCCCGCCGGCGGCGCGAGCGTGGAGGCCGTGCGGCTCATGGCCGAGACGGTCGGCGGCCGCCTGGGTGTGAAAGCTTCGGGTGGCATCCGCACCACGGAGGCCGCACTGGCCATGATCGACGCCGGGGCCACCCGCCTGGGGCTCTCCGGCACGGCTTCTGTACTGGAAGGACTGGATTCCTGATGAACACGCAGCTGGCAGATCGCGTCCAGCAGTGGCTGGAGCACGACCCCGACGAGCGCACGCGCGCCGAGCTGAGCGCGCTGCTGGAGAAAGCACGGGGCGGGGACGACGCCGCCGCGGCGGACCTCGAGTCCCGCTTCGAGGGGCCCCTCATGTTCGGCACCGCCGGGCTGCGCGCCGCGGTCGGTGCGGGGGAGTCCCGCATGAACCGCGCCGTGGTGATCCGCGCGAGCGCCGGGCTGGCCTCGTTCCTCGTGGACCGCGTGGGCTCCGAGCCCCTCGTGGTGGTGGGCTGCGACGCCCGGCACGGTTCCGAGGACTTCGCCGCCGATGCCGCCGCGGTGTTCGCCGCGGCCGGCTGCCGGGCGGTGCGCCTGCCCGCCCAGCTGCCCACGCCGCTCGTGGCCTACGCCGTGCGTGAGCTCGGCGCGGACGCCGGTGTGATGGTCACGGCCTCCCACAACCCGCCCGCGGACAACGGCTACAAGGTGTACCTCGGTGCCCGCGCCGTGGCCGGCGACGACGAGATGGGCGTGCAGATCGTGCCGCCGGACGACGCCCGGATCGCCGAGCGCATCGCGGCCGCCCCTTTCGCGGACGAGGTCCCCCGCGACCCCGAGTCCGTGACCAGCGCCGAGGACTCGGTGCTGGACGGCTACGTCCGCCGCGCCGCCTCCCTGCGGGCCGGCGCGGGCGAGGGCCAGGAGATCCGGATCGCCCTGACGCCCATGCACGGCGTGGGTCTGGGCACCGCCCTGCGCGTCCTGGACGAGGCCGGCTTCCCGAACGTCTCGGTGGTGGCCGAGCAGGCCGAGCCGGACCCCGACTTCCCCACCGTGGCGTTCCCCAACCCGGAGGAGCCCGGCGCCATGGACCTGCTCATGGCGCTCGCGGCCCAGGAGGACGCGGACGTGGCCATCGCCATGGACCCGGACGCCGACCGCTGCGCGGTGGCCATCCCCACCGGCGCAGGCACCGGGGACCCGCTGCGCGACTGGCGCCGTCTGAGCGGCGACGAGATCGGGGCCCTGCTCGGCGAGGACGCGGCCTCCGACCCCGACCGCGCGGGGGACACCCTGGCGTGCTCGATCGTCTCCGGTCGGCTGCTGGGGCGCATTGCCGAGAACCACGGGCTCTCCTTCCGCCAGACCCTCACGGGCTTCAAGTGGATCGCCCGCACCCCCGGGCTGCGCTTCGGCTACGAGGAGGCGATCGGCTACTGCACCGACCCCACCGCCGTGCGCGACAAGGACGGGGTGTCCACCGCGGTGCGCGTCGCCTCGCTGGTCGCCCGGCTCAAGGAGCGCGGCACCACGGTCCAGGACGAGCTGGACCGGCTGGCCCACATGCACGGGCTCTTCGCCACGGCACCGCTGACGTTCCGCGTGGCGGACCTCTCGCTCATCACCCGCGGCATGCAGCGGCTGCGCGAGAACCCGCCCACGGAGCTCGCGGGGTCCCCGATCGCGGAGTTCGTGGACCTGGCCAAGGGCAGCCCCGAGCTGCTGCCCACCGAGGGGATCCTCATGCGCACCGAGGCCGACGACCGCGTGATCGTGCGACCCTCCGGCACGGAGCCCAAGCTCAAGTGCTACCTGGAGGTCGTGCTCCCGGTGCTGGACGACGCCGTGGTCCCGCGGGAGGACGCCGCCCACCGGCTGCAGCAGATCAGCACGCAGCTGCGGGAGGTCGTGGGTCTGTGAGTTCCGGGCCCGGCGCCGCCTCCCCGGGGCGGTGACCGCAGCCCACGACGAAGCCCCTGTCACCTGGCGATCCAGGGGACAGGGGCTTCGTGCTGCGCGGAAGGTAAGGGATTTGAACCCTTGGTACGGGTTTACCGCACACTGGTTTTCAAGACCAGCTCCTTAGGCCGCTCGGACAACCTTCCTTCGCCCGGTCCCGCACGGGGCGGTCTCGGACAAGTGGCCATTATTCCACGCGGCGCGCACGGGGTGCCACCGTGCCGGCCCGGGGACGACGCCGCTCCGCCGCCTCCCACGGGGCGGTGCGGCTGTCCGCCAGGCGGGAACAGCGGCGTCGTCCCCTGGCGCGGGCGGCGGCACCGGCGGGAGGATGGGCACGAACGAGCCGACGAGCGAGAGGAAGCAACCATGCGAGCCGTACGAGATCTGCGGTCCGGTGGCCCCGAGGTCCTGGAGGTCACCGAGGTGGCGGAACCGGAGCTGACCCCCGGTGGGGTGCTGATCGAGGTGACCGCCGCCGGGCTGAACCGCGCGGACATGCTGCAGCGGCAGGGCCACTACCCGGTGCCCGAGGACGCCACGGACGTGTTCGGTCTGGAGGTCTCCGGGACCGTGCTGGAGCTCGGACAGGAGGTGCCGGAGACGCTGGGCTTCGCCGTGGGGGACCGCGTGGTCGCGCTGGTGGACTCCGGGGGCTACGCCGAGCGCGCGGTGGCTCCGTGGGAGCAGGTGCTCCCGCTGCCCGACGGCGTGGACCCGGTGGCTGCCGCGGGACTGCCGGAGGTTGCCGCCACGGTGTTCTCCAACGTGTTCATGGCCGCCGCCGCGCGCGAGGGGGAGACCCTCCTGGTGCACGGCGGTGCGGGTGGGATCGGCACGCACGCGATCCAGGTGGCGCGGGCCCTGGGCATGCGGGTGCTGGCCACCGTGGGCAGTGCGGAGAAGGCCCGGGTGGTGGAGGAACTGGGCGCCACCGCGATCAGCTACCGGGACGAGGACTTCGTGGTCCGCGCCCGGGAACTCACCGACGGTCGCGGGGTGGACGTGATCCTGGACGTCGTGGGCGCCAAGTACCTCGAGCCCAACCTGCGGGCGCTCGCCGCGAACGGGCGCATAGTGGTCATCGGGATGCAGGGCGGGGCCAAGGGTGAACTGGACGTGGGCCTGCTGCTGCAGAAGCGTGCCGCGCTCATCGGCACCACGCTGCGGGCACGCCCCGCCACGGAGAAGGCGGCGATCATGGCCGCGGTGCGTGAGCACGTCTGGCCGCTGCTGGCCTCCGGTGCCGTGCGGCCCCTCGTGTCCCGCACGTTCCCCCTCGACCAGGTGCGTGAGGCCCACGAGTACTTCGACAGCGGCTCCCACGTGGGCAAGGTGCTGCTGAGCATGTGACGCGCGCGGCGCCGGGCGGGGCCACCTGGGCGGGCGCGTGGCGCGGCTCGCATACAATCGTGCGCACCATCACACGCGTTTTCCAGCGTGCTGGCACGACGTTCGGAGCCTTCCCCATGAGCACCACACACCACCAGGCGGCGGGAGCACCCCGCCCGGCGGACGAGAGCCACGCCGGTCTTCCGCCCAACCACGTGGACCCCGAGGTCCTGGACCGCGAACAGACCCGGTGGACCCCGTTGCGGATCGCCCTGTGGGTGGGCGTGGCCCTGCTCGGTGGGGTGGCCTGGTCCATGATCGCGTTCGCGCGCGAGGAGTCCATCAACGCGATCTGGTTCGTGTTCGCGGCCGTGTGCAGCTACTTCATCGCGTACCGCTTCTACTCCAAGTTCATCGAGATGAAGCTGACCCGGCCGGACGACCGGCGCGCGACCCCCGCGGAGTACCACGCCAACGGCAAGGACTACATGCCCACGGACCGGCGGGGGCTCTACGGACACCACTTCGCCGCGATCGCGGGGGCGGGACCGCTCGTGGGACCCGTGCTGGCCGCGCAGATGGGCTACCTGCCGGGGACCATCTGGATCATCGTGGGCGTCATCCTGGCCGGCGCGGTCCAGGACTACCTGGTGCTGTTCTTCTCCATGCGCCGGGGCGGGCGCTCCCTCGGGCAGATGGCCCGTGAGGAGCTGGGCGTGGTCGGTGGCTACGCCGCGATCGTGGCCACGCTCGCGATCATGGTCATCATCGTGGCCATCCTGGCCCTCGTGGTGGTCAACTCGCTGGGCGAGTCCCCGTGGGGTGTGTTCTCGGTGGGGATGACCATCCCCATCGCCCTGTTCATGGGCGTGTACCTGCGCTACCTGCGCCCCGGCAAGGTCATGGAGATCTCCGTGATCGGCTTCGTGCTCCTCATGGCGGCCATTGTGGGCGGCGGCTGGGTGGCGAACACCGAGCTGGGCGTCCAGCTGTTCACCCTGGACCGGGTCACCCTCGCGTGGTGCGTGATCGGCTACGGCTTCGTGGCCGCCGTGCTGCCCGTGTGGCTGCTGCTCTCCCCGCGCGACTACCTGTCCACCTTCATGAAGGTGGGCACCATCGCGCTGCTCGCCGTGGCCATCGTGGTCGTTCGGCCCGAGATCACCACGCCGGCCGTCAGCGAGTTCGCGAGCCGCACGGACGGGCCGGCCTTCACGGGCTCGCTGTTCCCGTTCCTGTTCGTGACCATTGCGTGCGGAGCGCTGTCCGGCTTCCACGCCCTGATCGCCTCCGGAACGACCCCCAAGATGATCGAGAAGGAGCGCCAGGCGCGGTTCGTGGGCTACGGCGGCATGCTCATGGAGTCCTTTGTGGCCATCATGGCGCTCGTGGCCGCGGTGTCGATCGACCGCGGCATCTACTTCGCCATGAACGCCTCTCCCGCCGCCACCATGGGCACCGTGGAGGGCGCGGCGGCCTACGTGAACTCCCTCGGGCTCTCCGGCGTGCACGTGACCCCCGAGATGCTCCAGGGGACGGCGGACGCGGTGGGCGAGGAGTCCATCGTCTCCCGCACGGGCGGCGCCCCCACCCTCGCGGTGGGACTGGCCCACATCATGAACCAGTGGTTCGGCGGAGCCTCCATGATGAGCTTCTGGTACCACTTCGCCATCATGTTCGAGGCGCTGTTCATCCTCACGGCGGTGGACGCCGGGACCCGCGTGGCCCGGTTCATGCTCACCGACACCCTGGGCAACTTCTTCCCCAGGTTCCGGGACGCGAACTGGCGCGCCGGAGCGTGGCTCACCACCGCGGTCATGGTCGCGGGCTGGGGTTCCATCCTGATCCTGGGCGTCACCGACCCCCTCGGCGGGATCAACACGTTCTTCCCGCTGTTCGGCATCGCCAACCAGCTCCTGGCGGCCATCGCCCTGGCCGTGTGCCTCGCGATCGCCGCGAACATGGGGCGGTTCAAGTACCTCTGGATCATCCTGCTGCCGCTCGCGTTCGACGTGGTGGTCACGGTGACCGGTTCGTGGCTGAAGATCTTCTCCTCGGACCCCAAGGTGGGGTACTGGGCCAGTCACTTCGCGGTCAAGGACGCCCTGGAGCAGGGCAGGACCAGCTTCGGGACGGCCAAGGACGTCGCGGCCATGGAGGCGGTGGTCCGCAACACGTTCGTGCAGGGCAGCCTGTCCATCCTGTTCGTGGTGCTCACGATCATCGTGGTGGTGATGGCCGTGGTGGAGACGGTAAAGGCCCTGCGGGGCCACCAGCGCCGCACGCGCGAGGACCCCTTCGTCGAGTCGCGGATCTACGCGCCGTCGGGGCTGATCGCCACCCCGTCCGAGAAGGCGCTCGAGAAGCAGTGGGCGGCCCTTCCGCTCGAGCTGCGCACCCCCACGGGCGGAGGCCACCACTGATGCCCGGGGCCGAGGAGGCGGAGCTCACCACGCGCGGTGTGCTCGTGTCCTGGTGGCAGCGCGCGCTGCGCTTCGGCAACGGTGTGCTGGGCGCGGACAAGTACGAGCGCTACCTCGAGTACCACCGGGCCACCGGGAGTGCTGCGGCTCCCATGACGGAGCGGGAGTTCTGGCGCGACTACCAGGACTGGCAGGATGCGCACCCCGAGGGGCGGTGCTGCTGAGGGGATAGCATGGACCGCTGCCGGCGGACACGGGAAAGAGGCTTCGGTGGGATTCTTCGGTGAGTACAGGGCCACGCGCCGTGACGAGCGCGAGCTCGGGGAGGGCGTATGGCGCCGCGCGCACGACCGCTTCAAGCGGGGCCTGGACCGGTACCACCAGATCCTCGAGTCCGTGCGGGACCCCGAGCTGCGGGAGGCCGCGGTCCCGGTGGCGAACGACCTCGCGGACCTGCTGCCGCGGGTGCGTGCCGTGTGCACGGAGGCCCACCTCCGTGCCCCGTCCCAGACCCAGGACATTCCGCACTCCTCGTCCGGCTACCTCTCGGACGTCCACCGCCAGCTCTCCCGTGCCGGCAACGCCATGGCACAGACCGCGGAGGCTCTAACCATGGCGCGTTTCGCCGCCCAGGGCACTCAGCGCTCCGGGGCTCCCGACTCCGCGGAGGGTGACCGGGGTCCCGGAGCTGCCGGCTCTGCGGAGGGCGCGCGGGTCCCCCGGCAGGGGCTGTCCGCGGGGGGCGACGCCGCCGGGGCCATGCGGCGACCCGACGCGCCGAGCCCGGGGGTCGGCTCCGTCCAGCGCCGCTTCGCGGTGGTACAAGAGCACGTGGATTCGGCGGAGTCCCTCTTGGCGGCCCACCAGGGAGATCGAGCCGCACGCTGAGCGGGCGGCCGCCGAGGGCATCCCTGGACTGCGGTGAGCCGAACGACCGGTCGGGCAGAGACGCGCCGAGCGGCGTTGGGCGGGCGGGCACTCCAGGTGCTGGCCAGGGGCCGTGGAGAGGTCTGCCGGGTTGTGTCCGGGCGGTGCCCCGGGACCCCTCCAGCCCTCGACCGTCTCCGGTCACCGGAAGCGTCTCCGGGGCACCGGTGTGTCCCCTGTGGTGGACCTTGCGGCCGCCTGAGCCGCACCGTCCTGGTCGCAAGTTTATAAAACACCGTTGTGCCACGGTAGGCCTGCGCGGGATTGTTGCCGCCCCCGGTGCGTTCGCGGTGCTCATAGACTGAAGGGTGTAGCGGTGCCGACCCGAGGAGAACCATGCCCCAGCGGACGCAGAGCCCGTCGCCCAAGCCGGCCACTGTCGACGACGGCGTCCTCGTCCGCCAGGGTCTCAGCTCGGACGCCGTTGCCGAGCGGATCGCCCTCGGACTGACCAACGCGTCCTCCAGCACCACGTCCCGCAGCGTGTGGGCCATCGTCCGCACCCACGTGTTCACCCTCTTCAACCTGGTGCTGGGGCTGTGCGCGGCGGTCATCATCGCACTGGGCCGGTGGCTGGACCTGCTGTTCTGCCTGGCCGCGGTGAGCAACGTGGTGATCGGCTTCGTCCAGGAGTACTCCGCCAAGCGGCAGCTGGACAGGATCGCCCTGCTGCGCCGGGACCCCGCGCGGGTGCTCCGCGACGGTGCCACCGTTCGGATCCCCCTCGAGGAGATCGTGCTGGACGACGTCCTGCTGCTCTCCCGCGGGGACCAGGTCCCGGCGGACGCCGTGGTGCTCGAGGCGGACGGCCTGGACCTGGACGAGTCGCTGCTCACGGGGGAGAGCGACCCCGTGGTCAAGCGCCGGGGGGACCAGGTGTTCTCCGCCTCGAGCGTCACGGGCGGCGCAGGGAAAGTACGGGTCACGGCCGTGGGGGAGGCGTCCCACGCCTCCAGACTTGCCACCGAGGCCAGGCAGTTCGCCCCCATCAACTCAGAGCTGCGGGCCTCGCTGGCTCGCGTGGTGCGGTGGCTCACCATCGCGCTGCTGCCGATCGTGGCCGTGGTGCTCAACGGGCAGATGCTGGCCGCCGGCGGGTGGCAGCACGCGTTCACCTCGGGGGGCTGGGCGGACGCCCTGGTCGCGGCCGTCTCCTCCGTGGCGTCCATGATCCCGCAGGGTCTGGCGCTCATGACCACCATCAGCTTCGCGGTGGCGGCCGTGAAGCTCGCCCGTGACGAGGTGCTGATCCAGGAGCAGCCCGCGGTCGAGGTGCTCGCCCGCGTGGACACCGTGTGCTTCGACAAGACCGGCACGCTCACGGAGGGCGGGGTCTCGTTCGACGCCGCCCGCAGCCTGACGGCCGGGGCGCGCCCGTCTCCCGGCGGCGTCGGCGAGCGCACCGCCGCCACGCCGGACCGTGGCCGCGCTGACCGTGCTCCCGGGCGGAGCGCCGCCTGCGAGGCGACCACCACAGCCTGCACCGCGGCGTCGACGTCTGCCGGGGACAGGCCCGACGGCGTCACGGGACGAGAGGCCACCGACGTGGTGACGCCCGAGCCCGACGCCGCGGCCGCGCTCGCGTGGTTCGGAGCGGACCCGCACGCGAACCCCACGGCGGCCGCGCTCGCCGAAGGCTTCGAGCACCCGAACCCGCTGCCGCCGGTGGCCGTGCTGGCCTTCTCCTCCGCCAACAGGTTCTCCGGCGTGGAGTTCCCGGACAGCGGGGCCTGGATCCTGGGTGCCCCGGAGGTGCTGCTCGCGGCGCCGGAGCACGACGCGGCGCGGGGGCACGCGCACGCCCTGGCGGCCGCGGGAATGCGCACCATGGTGCTCTCCCACGCGCCCCATCTGCTCCTCGCGGACGAGGGCGGGGCGGACGAGAAGCCGCGCGCCGCGCAAGTGCTGCCCCCCGGGCACGAACCCCAGCTGCTGCTGACCTTCTCGGAACAGGTGCGCTCGGACGCACGGCAGACCCTCGAGTACTTCCGGGAGCAGGGTGTGGACCTGAAGGTGCTGTCCGGGGACAACCCCGCCACGGTGGCGGCGGCCGCGGCCACGGCCGGGATGGACGTCTCCCACGGGGCCGTGGACGCGAGCACGCTGCCGGAGGACGGCGAGGAGCTGCACCGCGCCGCGCTGGAGCACAGCGTGTTCGGCCGGGTGTCACCCCACCAGAAGAAGAACATGGTGCTCGGACTGCAGCAGAGTGGGCGCGTGGTGGCCATGACGGGTGACGGGATCAACGACGCCCTGGCCCTCAAGCACGCGGACCTGGGGATCGCGATGGGCAACGCCGCGCCGGCCACCAAGGCCGTGTCCCGCCTCGTGCTGCTGGACGGGCAGTTCTCCCGGCTGCCCTCGGTGCTGGGCGAGGGGCGCAAGATCATCGCGAACATCGAACGGGTCACCAACCTGTTCCTCACCAAGACGGGCTTCGCGGTCATGATGGGGCTCGCGCTCGGGCTGCTGGCCTGGACCTTCCCGTTCCTGCCGCGTCAGTACTCCACCGCGGATGCGCTGATGATCGGCATACCGTCCTTCGTGCTCACGATGCTTCCGAACCCCCGCCGCTACGTCCCCGGGTACCTGCGCCGGGCCCTGCACTTCGCGCTGCCGAGCGCGGCGATCGTGACGCTCTGCGTGGTCGGTCTGAACTTCTACGAGCGCACCGTGGATCCCGCCCACAGCACGGAGGCGTTCCAGACCGCCAGCTTCATGGTGCTCGTGCTCGTGGGCCTGTGGGTGCTGTGCGTGGGCTCCCGGCCGCTCACGCCCGTGCGCCTCGCGCTGGTGCTGGCGATGTACGCAGGGCTCGTGCTGGTCCTGGTGGTGCCCCTCTCCCTGGCGTACCACCAGTTCGAGCTGCCCCACGAGTCGTTGTTCTGGGCGTCGCTGGCGATTGCGGTGGCGGGTTCCGTGCTCGTGGAGATCAACTTCCGGGTGCACACGCGGTGGCTGCGGCGCACGCAGCGGGAGGCGTACCGGGCGGCGGAGAACGCGCAGCAGTAGCACCGTGCTCACCGAACACGCAGAACGGGCGGCCCCGAGGAATCCTCGGAACCGCCCGTTCTGTGGCCGCGGAAAAGCTGCCCGGGGCCGTGTGGAGCCGCCTGCCGGAATCGAACCGGCGACCTATTCATTACGAGTGAATCGCTCTACCGACTGAGCTAAGGCGGCGTGACCGGGATGCGGACACCCCAGATGCACGCCGAAACAGTATCAGATGCCGGTCAGGCACCACCAATCACGCCCTGCGCGGCGAGCTCAGCTCTGCTCGCACACGGTGCCCTCGTCCGGCAGCCGGCCCCGGAGGAAGTAGTCGTCCACGGCGTCCGTGATGCACGAGGAGCCGGAGGTGTAGGCCGTGTGGCCGTAGCCGTCGTGGGTCAGCAGACGGGCGTCCCCGAGCTGATCGGTCAGGGACTCGGCCCAGGCGTGGGGCGTGGCCGGGTCGTGGGTCGTGCCGATGACCATGGCCGGGGTCTCCACGTCCGCGCGGTAGTCCTCGAGCGGGGTGACGGGCTCGTCCGGCCAGCCCTGGCACGCCGCGGCCCCGTAGCCCAGGTAGGGGCCGAACGTGGGGGTCTGCTGAGCCATGTCGCGGGCAGCCCGCGCCATCTGCTGGTCCGTGACCTCTGCGGAGGAGGTGTCCAGGCAGCTCACCGCGGTGAAGGCCATGGACACGTTGGAGGTGTACTCCCCGGAGGGGCTGCGCCCGTGGTTGGAGTCGCTGAAGGCCATCAGGGCGTCGTAGGTCCCGTCGAAGGCCTCCTGCAGCGCGGAGTTCAGCTGGGAGTAGCCGGTGGTGGAGTACAGGGGCACCAGGATCCCCTCGATCGCGTTCGTGGCGGTCACGGTGCGCCCGTCCGACGTCTTGGCGTGCCCCTCGGAGACGGTGGCCAGCATGTCCTGGATCCGGGAGATCCCCGCGTCCACGTTCGCGCCGGCCACCGCACAGTCCTTGGTGGTCTCCTGGCAGTCGGCCACGAAGTGGCGCAGGTTGTTCTCGAATCCCTTCGCCTGCGCGAGTGCTGCGGACTGCTCGTCCAGGATGGGGTCCACCGCGCCGTCCAGCACCATGCGTCCGGTGCGGGCGGGGAAGAGGTGGGCGTACGTGGCACCGATCTCCGTGCCGTACGAGAAGCCCAGGTAGTGCGTGGTGGGCTGCTGCAGCACGGCCCGCAGGACGTCGAGGTCCCGGGCCACGCTCTGGGTGTCCATGTGGGACACCACGGCCGAGGAGTTCTGGTGGCACTTCTCCCCGACCTCCCGGGAGCTCGCCCGCAGCTCGTCGAGAGACTGCTTCTCGGGGTCGAACGCGGGTTCGGAGCGCCACGCATCCATCTCACGGTCCGTGAGGCACTCGATGCCGTCCGAGCGGTCCACCCCGCGCGGGTCGAAGCCCACGAGGTCGTACTCCCTGCGCATGTCCTTGGAGGAGAAGTAGTCCGCGGACGCCATCATGTCCACGCCCGAGCCACCGGGGCCACCGGGGTTGAGGAACAGGGTCCCGGCGGCGTCCCCGTCCGAGGCCTTCAGCCGCGCGATCTCCACGGTGGTGTCGCCGGCGTCCGGTCGGGCGTAGTCCACGGGCACCGTGACGCCGGCGCACTCCAGGCCCCGGGGGAACTCCTGCTGCTCGGAGGTCTTCTCGCACTCGCCCCACTGCGGGGTCTGCGTGTAGAACCGCGTCAGCGCAGGATCCGTGCCGGCCGCGAACTTCGGGTCTGCGCTGCCGGTGGCGTCGGACGCCCCGGTTCCCCCGCTCGAGCACGCGGACAGGGACAGCGCGGCCGCGCACAGCAGGACGAGCGCGCGGTGGGAAAGTCTGCGGTTCACGGGGTCCTCTCGGCGGTCAGACGATGGAGACCATCATGGCCTCGAACGCCAGCTGCGCGCTCACGTTCGTGCGGATCCTCCGGCGCGTCTCACTGATCACGTCGATGGTGTGCAGCGTCTGCTCCGCGGCTGTGTTGGTGGCGTAGCCGCGGATCTGATCACTCAGGTGCACGTTGATCAGGGGCATCCCGGTGTCCAGCTGCACGCTCAGCACGTCCCGGTAGAACGTGGTGAGGTCGATCAGGAACCGGTCCAGGGTGTCGGTCTGGATCCGGCGGGAGCGGCGCTTCTGATCCGCCTCCAGCCGGTTGAGGGCCCCCCGGATGGCGGGAGGAACCCGACCCGTCTCGGGGGCGCCCAGGGACACGAGCAGCTGGGCCCGCTCCTCGTCGTTGCGGGCCTCCGCGTCCGCCGCGGACTCGTCCACGGCGAGGCGGTGCAACCGGTCCGCCGCGCGGACGGCCTGGGTGACCCCGCGCATGGACAGCGGGAGGGAGACGACCTCCTGCCGGCGGGTGCGGGCGTCGTCGTACAGGGCGAGGCGCGTGGCCACGCCCACGTGGCACTGGGCGAGCCGCGCGCACTCCACGGCCCGCTCCTCGGTGACGCCGTGGCGGGCCACGAGCAGCCGGGCGACGTCCTCGGGGGAGGGGACCTTGAGGGTCACGGCGCGGCACCGGGAGCGGATGGTCACGAGCACGTCCATGGGGGAGGGTGCGCACAGCAGCCAGATGGTGTGCGGGGGCGGCTCCTCGATGCTCTTGAGCATCACGTTGGAGGTGCGCTCCGTCATGCGGTCGGCGTCCTCCACGATCATGATGCGCCAGGAGCCCACGGACGGCCGGTCCTGAGCCCGCACCACGAGCTCACGGGCCTCCTCGATGCTGATCTGGGGGTTCTCCGTGACGAAGTTGGTGACGTCCGCGTGGGTGCCGGCGAACGCCGTGCGGCACGCGTGGCACTGCCCGCACCCGGTGCCGTGCTCGCACAGCAGCGCGGCCGCCAGCGCGCGTGCTGCGGTGGAGCGGCCCGAACCGGGTGGGCCCGTGAACAGCCAGGCGTGGGTGGGCTCGTTGTCCCGCGCGGCGCGCTGCAGCTGCTCCACCACGCGGGGCTGCCCCACGACCTCGTCCCACACGCTCACAGTGCGCCTCCCGGGGTTCCGGGCAGCAGCGGCGCCACGCGAGCTGCCACCGCGCGCGTGATCGCCTCGACGGGCTCGGCCGCGTCCAGCACCAGGTACCGCTCGGGGCTGCGGGCGGCCAGCTCGAGGAACGCCGCGTTCACGGCGTGGTGGAAGGCGCGGTCCTCGGCCTCCATGCGGTCCACGGCCACGCCGCGGTGGAGGCGTCGGGACTCGGCGGTGGCCGGGGCCACGGCCAGGACCACCGTGAGCTGCGGAACCAGTCCCTGCAGGGCCCAGTGGTTCAGCTCGAGCACGTGCTCGGTGCCCAGACCCCGCC
>NZ_RCOM01000099.1 GCF_003667225.1 Kocuria rhizophila | reverse complement strand
CCCCCGGGCAAGGCGACGCCCGCAGTGGGAGTTCGGACTGGCAGACGGGTTCAGCGACCTCCCGCTATCCGTTCGTCCGCGCGCGCCCTGGCCCACGACTCCGCCTCGAGCACGTCCTCCAGGCGGGGTTCGCGCACGCCGTCGTGCTCGTCGACCACGCGCGAGACCAGCTCGACGATCTGCAGGAAGCCGAGCTCCCCGCGGTGGAACGCGTGCACCGCCTGCTCGTTCGCGGCGTTGAACACCGCGGGCCACGTGCCGCCGAGCCCCCCGGCGTGCTTGATCAGCTCCACGGCGGGGAAGGCCTCGGAGTCCAGCGGCTCGAAGGTCCACTCGGCGGCGCGGGTCCAGTCGCACGCGGCCGCCGCACCCGTGACCCGGTGGGGCCACGCGATGCCCAGCGCGATCGGCAGCCGCATGTCCGGCGGCGAGGCCTGCGCGAGAGTGGAGCCGTCCGTGAACTGGACCATGGAGTGCACCACGGACTGGGGGTGGACCGTCACGTCGATCCGCTCGAGCGGGACGTCGAAGAGCAGGCTCGCCTCGAGCACCTCGAGGGCCTTGTTGACCAGGGTCGCGGAATTCGTGGTGACCATGGGACCCATGTCCCAGGTGGGGTGCCGCAGGGCCTGCTCGGGGCTCACGTGGGCCAGCTGCTCCCGGGTCATGCCGCGGAACGGTCCCCCGGACGCCGTGAGCACCAGACGGTCCACCTCCCCGGCCGTCCCGGAGCGCAGCGCCTGGGCGATCGCGGAGTGCTCGGAGTCCACGGGGATCAGCGCATCCGTGAGACCCGTGGCCGCGGCGGCCGCCGTGACCAGCGGACCGCCCGCGATCAACGACTCCTTGTTGGCGAGCGCCACCCGGCGCCCGACCTCCAGGGCCGCCAGCGTGGGCTCCAGGCCGATGCTTCCGGTGATGCCGTTGAGGACCACGTCCGCGCCCTCCCACGCGGCCACCTGTGCGGCGGCTCGGGGGCCGTGGAGGATCTCGGGCCGCGGCGCCGGGGAGCGTGCCGCCCGGGCGGCGTCGTCGATCAGCTCACCCAACCGGGCGGCGTCCTGCGCGGACCCGCTGGTGGCGACGGCCGCCACGCTGAAGGCCACCGCCTGCTGCGCGAGGAGCTCGAGGTGGCCCGCTCCCGCGGCGAGGGCGAGGACCTCGAAGGGCGCGTGGGTGACGCCGCCCCCGGGCCGCGTCAGCTGGGCGGCGCCCCGGACGACGTCGAGCGCCTGCGTGCCGATGGACCCCGTGGAGCCGAGGACCACCAGACGGCGGGGAGTCTCACGGGTGGCGCGGTCGAGGTCGGGGGTCATGGCTGCGGAGGTCATGGCACCAGTATGGCGCGCCCGTCCGACCCGGCCTTCACCGCGCAGGGCCCTGGCGCGCCCGAGATCCGCCCGAGCCACCGGGAGGTGTCGTCACGGCCCTGGACAGACGACAAGGGCGCCACCCGGGGGTGACGCCCTTGCTTAGTGGTCCTCGCGGACCCGTGCGGTTCAGCGACGGCGGCCGACGACGAAACCGTAGATCAGCAGCACGATGATCGCGCCCACGACGGACGTGATGATGGTGCCGAAGCTGATCTCCTGGATCCCGTTGCTCAGACCCGGGATGAACGACCCGAGCCAGCCACCGAGGAACGCGCCCACGATGCCGAGGATCATGGTGACGATGATCCCGCCACCCTGCTTGCCCGGCAGGATCAGCTTGGCGAGAGCGCCAGCGATGATGCCGAGGATGATCCAGCTGAAAATGCCCATTTCTCCACCTCAAGTTTTCGTTGCAAACGCGTGCGGTTGCCCGCAGTCGCTCTGGTCAGCGAACCGTCGCTCAGTGTACTACCAGTTTGGGGGTCTATGGGCTCCGGTGCACCGCGGCGGCCCCTTAAAACCGGGGCCGTCGCGGTGGAGTCAGTGCGAGACAGCCTTCTCGGCGCCCACACCTGTGAGGGAACGCACTTCCATCTCGGACTGCTTGAGGGGATCCTCACGGCGCCGCTCGGTCACCGATCCCAGGAAGCCCAGCAGGAACGAGGCCGGGATGGAGATGATGCCCGGGTTGGACAGCGGGTAGATGGCGAAGTCCGCACCGGGGATCATGGAGGTCTCCGAGCCGGACATCACCGGGGAGAAGACGATCAGCACCACGGAGAGGATCAGCCCGCCGTACATGGACCACACCGCCCCGCGGGTGGTGAAGCGCTTCCAGTACAGGGAGTACAGGATGGTCGGGAGGTTGGCGGAGGCCGCAACCGCGAAGGCCAGAGCCACGAGGAATGCCACGTTCTGCCCCTGGGCGCCGATGCCGCCGGCGATGGAGATCAGGCCGATGACCACCACGGTGGTCTTGGCCACGCGCAGCTCCTGGCGCGGGTCCGAGTTCCCCTTCTTGATCACGGAGGTGTAGATGTCGTGCGCGAAGGACGCCGACGCCGTGATGGCCAGTCCCGCGACCACGGCCAGGATGGTGGCGAACGCGACCGCCGCGATCAGACCCATGAGCACCGATCCACCGAGCTCGTAGGCCAGCAGGGGTGCGGCGGAGTTCACTCCCCCGGGTGCGCTCTTGATCCGGTCCGCTCCGATGAGGGCGGAGGCGCCGAAGCCGAGCACCAGGGTGAAGAGGTAGAACATGCCGATCAGGGTGATGGCCCACACCACGGACTTGCGGGCCTCCTTGGCCGTGGGCACCGTGTAGAAGCGCATCAGCACGTGGGGCAGCCCCGCCGCGCCGAGCACGAGCGCGAGTCCGAGGGAGATGAAGTCCAGCTTGGAGATCTCGCTCACTCCGTACTTCAGTCCGGGCTCGAGCATCGCGGGGTTGTTGTTGGTCTCCACCGCGGCACCCATGATGGCGGAGAGGTTGAAGCCGAACATCGCGAGGATCCACACCGTCATGACGGCCACGCCGGTCACGAGCAGACACGCCTTGATGATCTGCACCCAGGTGGTGCCCTTCATTCCACCCACAAGCACATAGACGATCATGATGACGCCCACGATCACGATCACCAGTGACTGGCCAGCCTTGGAGCTGATGCCCAGCAGGAGGGACACGAGCGCACCCGCGCCCGCCATCTGCGCCAGAAGGTAGAAGAAGGTGACCGCCAGCGTAGAAGTGGAGGCCGCCACACGAACCGGGCGCTGGCGCAGCCGGAACGAGAGGACGTCCGCCATGGTGAACTTGCCCGTGTTGCGCAGCGGCTCCGCGATGAGCAGCAGCGCCACGAGCCACGCGACGAAGAAACCGATCGAGTAGAGGAACCCGTCGTAGCCCTGCAGGGCGATGGCCCCCACGATGCCCAGGAACGACGCCGCGGAGAGGTAGTCACCGGCAATGGCCAGCCCGTTCTGCGTTCCGGAGAAGGAGCGTCCGCCGGCGTAGTAGTCGGCCGCCGTGGCGGTGGACTTGGACGCCCGGATCACCACCACCAGCGTGACGAGCACGAAGCCCAGGAAGATCGAGATGTTGATCGCGGGGTTGCCCACGGTCGCGGAGCTCTCCTGCGCGAGGTGCACCGCAGGCAGGGACATGGCGGGAACGGCGATCATGGCCGGACCTCCTGGTCGGTCTCGGTCTGCTTGTCGAGGGATGCCTCGAGCTCCTCGCGCAGCGCCGTGGCCTGCGGGTCGAGGGTGCGGTTGGCGAACGCGACGTACGCCGCGGTGATGCCGAACGTGGTGACGAACTGCAGCAGCCCGAGGACGAGCCCCAGGTTGATGTTGCCCGCCACCGGGGTGGACATGAAGCCGGGAGCGTAGATGGCCAGCACCACGTAGAGCAGGTACCAGACCAGGAACGCCACGGCCATGGGGAACACGAAGGACCGGTGGGTCTTGCGCAGGCGCTGGAACTGTTCCGAGCGCTGCACCGCGGGGAAGTCGATGCCGAAGGCTGCCGGGGAGCCGTTCGGGTCGACAGAGGACGTGGATGCCATGAGTGCCTCCTAGTGTGATGGGCACCACACTAGGAGTTGTGTATCCAAAGACACAAGGGGTGGCAGAAAACTGCTGCAATAATCCTTGAAATTACGGGCGAGTCACTGGGGGTCCCCGCAGGTCGTCCGGCACTGTGTATACAGAAACGCCGGTCAGGCGCCTCTGCCGCGCACCGCGAGCACGAACTCCACCGCACGGTCCAGGAAGGCGTCCACCTGCTGCTCCTCGTAGCACCGCTGGCCCTGGGCCGGGCGGAACACCGCGTGGCGCAGGAGCTCGGGCGAGACGTCCTCACCGCTGCGCAGCTCCGCCACCAGGCGGTCGCACAGGACGTCCACCTCTGCCGCCGAGTACCCCTGGGTGCGGTGCCTGCGGGGGCGGCGGAAGCGTTCGGAGTGGGGCCGGTTGAGCCGTCCCAGCAGCAGCCCGCCCAGCCACTCCACGTGCTCGTTCCACCGCTGCTCGCCGTGCTCCTCGATGAACACGGTGCGCTCGCGCTCGAACAGCTCGTCCTCCAGCACGTCCAGGTGCGCATCCACGGCCGCGGGGTCGTAGCCGCCGCGGGCGCGGTCGAAGACCCGCTCGCGCAGCTGCCGGCTGCCCATGCGCCGGTCCCCCACCGCGTGGGAGCCCGTGGCCGGGTCGGTGCCCTCGCCGGCGGGGGTGCGGGCGGCGGAGTCCACCCGCGCGGAAGTGGGCACGGGCTCGGAGGCGGCGGGCGGCGTCGTGGTGGCGCGCAGGGCGTCGAGGCGGTCCAGGAGGTCGTCCACCTGGGCGGTGTCGTAGCCCCACAGCCGGTCGCCGCAGCGGGGGAAACGGTCCTGAGATGTCATGCGAGCCCTTTCGAGAACGAGATCGGGACCGGTCACGCGCGGTGACCGGTCCCGGCAGCGGCGCCCCGGCGTGGCGTCAGGCCAGGGCGCTGAACAGTTCGAAGATGACGTAGCCGGTGATGACCGCGAACAGGATCGAGTCGATCCGGTCCATCACACCGCCGTGGCCCGGCAGCAGGGTCCCCATGTCCTTGATCCCGATCTCGCGCTTGATCATGGACTCGGAGAAGTCCCCCACCGTGGAGACTGCCACGATGGCCACGGCCAGCACCGCACCCTGCCACCACGGCATCTCCAGCAGGAACTCGGCGCACAGCACACCCACCACCACGGCGCCGCCCACGGAGCCGGCGAAACCCTCCCAGGACTTCTTGGGCGAGATCCTGGGAGCCATGGGGTGCTTGCCCCACACCACCCCCACCGCGTAGCCGAAGGTGTCGGAGCTGATGGCCAGGAGAATGACCGTGAGCACCTTCCGGGAGCCGTCCGGCGAGTGGTAGAGCAGCACCGCGGTGCTCAGCAGGAAGGACGCCCACACCAGGGCGAACACGGATCCCATGATCGAGAGCATCATGCCGTGCCGCGGCCCGAAGGCGCGCCACACCACCACGAGCGTGACCGCGAGCACGAGCGCCATGGACAGTGCCTCGCCGCCTCCGAAGAACGCGGCCAGGGGCATGAGCACCGCGGCGATGACGGCGGGGACCTTGGGGATCTGCACACCCTTGTAGGTCAGGGACCGTGCAACCTCCCACACCCCGATGCCCGACGCGGCCCCGGCCAGCAGGGCCAGCACCAGCGGAACGTAGAACAGGCCGGTGAGCAGCGTGGCGATCAGCACCACCGCCACGGTCACGGCCGCGGGGAGGTTGCGTCCCGCACGGGACGGTGCCCTGTGCTCGGAGCTGCGGTGGAAGGGGCGCGCGAGGACCTGCCGCAGGGAGCCGGTGGCCAGCGGGTCCCGGTCGCGCTGCGGCACGCCCTGCCCCGCGGGCGCCGTGGGCGCGGTCGCGGGGTGCGAGGTGGGCGCGGAGTCGGAGTCTGGCGAGGCCATCAGGCGCCGAGCAGTTCGGCTTCCTTGTTCTTGAGCAGCTCGTCCACCTGGTCGATGTGCTTCTTGGTGGCGGCGTCGAGATCCTTCTCCCCGCGCTTGCCGTCGTCCTCGCCCACGTCCCCATCCTTGACGAACTTCTCGATGGACTCCTTGGCGTGGCGGCGGATGTTGCGCACCGACACCCGGGCCTCCTCGGCCTTGGCGTGGACGATCTTCACGTACTCCTTGCGGCGCTCCTCGGTGAGCTCGGGCATGACCACGCGGATCACGTTGCCGTCGTTCGCGGGGTTGGCGCCGATGTCCGAGTCCCGCAGGGCCTTCTCGATGTCGTTGAGCGCGCTGCGGTCGTAGGGCGTGATGAGCAGCGTGCGGGCCTCGGGCGTCTGGAAGGACGCGAGCTGCTGCAGCGGGGTGGGCGTGCCGTAGTACTCCACGAGCAGGCTCGAGAACAGGGCCGGGTTCGCACGGCCGGTGCGCACCGTGGAGAAGTCGGTCTTCGCCGCGTCCACCGCCTTGCCCATCTTGGTGGTGGCCTCCGAGAGGACGTCTGAAATCACGGGTGGTTCTCCTTATGCAACGGCCGCGGTCGTCTGGCACCGGCGGCAACGGAACGTGGTCTCCACTCTAACGGTCGCGCCCGGGTGGTCGCGCCCGGCGCCCGGGCTCTCACGCCACGGGACGGTCCGGCCCCGTCAGGCGGTGACGAGGGTGCCGATCTCCTCGCCCAGCACCGCACGGGTCACGTTGCCCGCGCCCTCCATGCCGAACACGCGCATGGTCACGTGGTTGTCCCGGCACAGGGCGAACGCGGTCTGGTCCATCACGCGGATGTCCCTCGCGAGGGCCTCGTCGTAGGTCAGGCTCGCCAGGCGCTGCGCGTCCGGGTCCTTGCGGGGGTCTGCGGTGTAGACGCCGTCCACTCCGTTCTTGGCCATCAGCACCTCGGTGGCGTGCACCTCCAGGGCGCGCTGGGCGGCCACGGTGTCCGTGGAGAAGTAGGGCAGTCCGGCACCCGCGCCGAAGATGACCACGCGGTCCTTCTCCATGTGCCGGATGGCCCGGCGCGGAATGTAGGTCTCCGCGACCTGCTCCATCTTGATCGCGGACTGCACGCGCGTGTCCACCCCGCACTGCTCCAGGAAGTCCTGCAGCGCCAGGCAGTTCATCACGGTGCCCAGCATGCCCATGTAGTCCGCCCGCGAGCGGTCCATCCCGGCCTGGGAGAGCTCGGCGCCGCGGAAGAAGTTGCCACCGCCCACCACGATGGAGGTCTCCACCTGGCCCACGGTCGCGGCGATCTGCTCGGCGATCTGGCGCACCACGGTGGTGTCCACGCCCACGCTGCCACCGCCGAAGACCTCGCCCGAGAGCTTCAGCAGGACCCTGCGGCGCGCCGGCTCGGCGCGGCGGGAGTCGCGGCTCATGCGGATCGCCTCGTCCTGGGGCTCGGATTCGTTGGTGGTGGGCATGGATCCTCCCGGGGGCGATGAGTCGTCAGGGCAGTGGTCGAGCTGGTCGTCGGACCCGCCCGCAGGACGTGTCCCCGCCCTCGGGCGGCACAGCGGACACATCGCGTCCGTCACGGGCTCGGCAGACCGCCCTCCAGCATACAGAAACGGCGGGGCACCCCCCGT
>NZ_RCOM01000098.1 GCF_003667225.1 Kocuria rhizophila | reverse complement strand
GTCGCGTCGCACATGCGCACCGAGATGATCCTCGACGCCATCGAGATGGCCCGCTGGTCCAGAGGTCACCGCCACGCGGACCTGCGGTGTCACAGCGACGCGGGGTCTCAAGGCGGATTCAACTGGTCGTCGCAACACCTCGATCGGGAGGTGTCAGATGGTTCGTCGTCAGCAGGCAGCAGATCGGGCGGAGCGACCGAAGCTTCGGTCCCCTGGGCATCCGAAGTTCCAACGGCATGTCGAGGCGGCGTTCTGGGCGGAGATCGCCAAGGGGCTATTGCCCATCGAGGCTGCTGCCGTGGTCGGCGTGGCGCAAGCTGTCGGTCAGCGATGGTTCCGCCACGCTGGCGGCATGCCTCCATTCGATCTGAAGTTCACGCCAACCGGACGCTACCTGTCGTTCGCTGAGCGTGAGGAGATCGCATTCCTGCGTGCTCAGGGACGCGGCGTGCGCGAGATCGCTCGAACTCTAGGCCGTAACCCGGGGACGATCTCCCGTGAGCTGCGCCGGAATGCGGCCGTCCGCTACGGAAGTCGCGGGTATCGAGCGTCGGTTGCGCAGTGGAAGGCCGACATGGCCGCGAAACGCCCGAAGGCGGCGAAGCTGGTCACGAACGTGCGGTTGCATACCTACGTCCAGGACCGATTATCGGGGCAGATCGCCACGCCTGATGGCAAGGTGATAATCGGTCCCGAGCCCCCACGGTTCACGGGGATCAACAAGCCCCACCGTAAGCACCGCGGGTGGTCCACGGCGTGGAGTCCGGAGCAGATCAGCAACCGGCTCAAGGTCGACTTCCCCGATGATGAGTCCATGCGCATCAGTCACGAGGCGATCTACCAATCCCTCTACATTCAGGGCCGCGGCGCGCTCAAACGCGAGCTTGTCTGGTGTCTGCGCACGGGCCGGGCGCTGCGCGCGCCGCGGGAACGGTCACGCCGCAAGACTTGGGCGCACGTCACTCCTGGAACGCTGATCAGCGAACGTCCCGCAGAAGCCGGAGACCGAGCTGTTCCCGGCCATTGGGAGGGTGACCTGCTGATTGGGCTCGAGCGCTCAGCGATTGGCACCGTCGTCGACCGCACGACCAGGTTCACGATGCTGGTCCACCTCCCCCGTGAGAAGGGATACCGACACAAGGAAACACCCAAGAACGGCCCCGCGCTGGCCGGCTATGGCGCGATCACGATGAAGAACGCGCTGGCGAGCACGATGTCGACGCTGCCCGCCCAACTGGCGAGGTCGTTGACCTGGGATCGCGGCAAGGAGATGTCCGCTCACGCACAGTTCACGGTCGAGACGGGCATCCCGGTGTTCTTCGCCGATCCGCAGTCCCCCTGGCAACGCGGCACGAACGAGAACACCAACGGACTACTGCGCCAGTACTTCCCCAAGGGCACTGACCTGTCGAGCTGGACGGCAGAGGAGATTGAAGCCGTCGCTCACGCACTCAACACAAGGCCCCGCAAGACCCTCGGCTGGAGAACCCCTGCCGAAGCCTTCAACGAGCAGCTACTGTTGCTCCAACAAGCCGGTGTTGCAACCACCGGTTGAACCCGGTCAATTCACGTCCATTCGCTACGGCGAACGCCTCGCGGAGATCGGCGCGACGCCGTCGATCGGGACCGTCGGTGACAGCTATGACAATGCCCTGGCCGAGACGGTGAACGGGTACTACAAGGCCGAGCTCGTCCGCGGGCCGGCCCGGTCCGGGCCGTGGAAGACGGTCGAGAATCTCGAGCTCGCCACCCTCGGTTGGGTGCACTGGCACAACACGCAGCGCCTCCACAGCTACCTCGGCGACGTCCCGCCCGCCGAGTTCGAGAACGCGTTCTATGCTGTCCAAGCCGACCGCGAACACCTGGTCGGAATCAAATAGCGCGAGTCTCCATCAGACCCAGGGCGCTTCATAGCGGACGCAGCGGTCTCGTAGGCGTTCGGGGCGATGTTGCCGATCGCGGAGTGGCGGCGGCGGGTGTTGTAGCGGTTCGCCCACCGGAACACGGCCCGGTAAGCCGTGGCCTGGTCGGGGAACGCGGGGCGACCCTCGAGCAGCTCGCGCTTGAGAGCCGCGTTGAACGATTCGGCCAAGGCGTTGTCCGCGGACGAGCCGATCGCGCCCATCGACTGGGTCACCCCGAGCCGCTCGCAGAGAGTTGCGTACGACTTCGAGGTGTAGACCGACCCGTGGTCCGAGTGGAAGATCGCGCCGCGCAGAGTGCCGCGCTCGCGCCGCGCGGTCCTGAGCGCGTCCTCGACGAGTTCGGTGCGCATGTGCCCGGCCATGCTCCACCCTGCCAGCTTCCGCGAGCCCAGATCGATGCAGGACGCGAGGTAGAGATTCGTGCCGTCGGCGATGGGCAGGTAAGTGATGTCGCCCACGTAGCGGCGGCCCGGCTCCCCAGCGGTGAAGTCTCGGCCGACCAGGTCGGGGAACTTCCGGTCGGACTGGTCCGGCACCGTAGTCTTCACGCGCTTGCGCAGGCGGATGCCGGCCAAGCCGTGCTGACGCATCACGCGGGCCACCCGCTTGTGGTTGACCCGCTCGTCGGCAGGCGCGTCCTCGTTGAGGTCGGCGGTGATCCGCGGCGCCCCGGATGCGCGGTCCCCGCCCTGCTGCGGGTCTTGCAGCGCCCGGATCCGTGCCGCCAGCGCCGCGTCCGCTGCCACCCTCGCGGCCCGTTGCGGCGCGGCGGCCAGCCATGCGTAGAACGACGACCTCGCGATCTCCACGACCTCGCACAACCGCTTCACGCTCCAGGCGTCCTTGTGGTCCTCAACGAACTGGAAGCGGTTCACCAGTTCGTCTCCCCGGCGAAATACTTCGCCGCCTGGCGCAAGATGTCCCGCTCCTCGGCGAGCTTGGCCTGCTCGGTCCGCAGCGCCGCGTTCTCGGCCTCCAGCCGGGCGATCCGCGCAGCCTGCGACTCCGGCCGACCGGCCGGCGCGGCCGTGGGCGCCCCCGCGGTCGTGGTCCTAGAGCCGAGCTTGTCGACCCACTCCTTCAACGAGCCCCGGGACACGCCCAGATCCGCCGCGATCCCCTTGAGCGTCGCGCCCGGCGTGGACTCGTACAAGTCCACCGCCCGGCGACGGAACTCGTCGGTGTAGTTCTTCCTGGCCATCCTTGGATTCTCGCTTCCCCAGCATCGTGCTGGATACCGCGTGTCCAAGATCAAGGGTCAAGCCCCATCGGCGGGGCGCCCCCTTCGGTGGCCGACCAGATCGCCTTGAGATAGTCCTGGGCGACCGGGGTGATCTCACTCAAGTCCATGGGATCCACGCTACCGAGTGCCGCGCCGGAGCTGCCGGGCCCACTCAATCGGCCCCGGTGGCGGTCAGGATGATCAGCGCCAGATTCAACGACACGATCAGGGCCACGACCACCCAGGCGGCGACAGTCAAGGCCACCTTGTTCACGAAGGCGCCCATCAGATCCCGGTTGCTGCTCAGTCGCACCAACGGGATCAGGGCGAAAGGGATGCCCAGGCTCAGCAGCACCTGGGACAGCACCAGCGCCCAGGTCGGGTCCACCCCGACGGCGATGATGACCAGGGCCGGGATCAGGGTGATCAGCCGGCGGGTGAACACCGGGATGCGCACGTGCAGCAACCCGCCCATGATCGCTGATCCGGCGTAGGAGCCCACCGAGGTCGAGGCCAGACCGGAGGCCAGCAACCCGATGCCGAAGGCGACCCCGACGGCCGGGCCCAGGGCGGCGGTGATCGCCGCATGGGCTCCTTCGATGCTGTCGGTGCCGGGCCCCCCGGCGGGATTGCCCGCGGCCAAAAGCAGCATCGCGATGTTCACCGACCCGGCCACGAGCAGGGACAGCAGCACGTCCCACCGGGTGGCGGTCAGCAGCCGCGGCAGGGCCTCGGCGGGCACCGAGTGCCCGTGGCGGTCCCGCGCCAGGGCGGAGTGGGCGTAGATGGCGTGGGGCATCACCGTGGCCCCGAGCATGCTCGCGGCCAGCAGGACCGTCGGGGTGCCCTCGAACCGTGGGACGATCCCGGCGACGGCCTCGTCCCACGACACGGGGCCGAAGAACAGGCCGGTGACGAAACCGGCGGTGACGATCGCCAGTAGGCCGGTCACGACGAACTCGAAAAACCGAGGGCCCCGGCGGGTCTGCAGGACCAGCAGCAGCATCGAGATCACCCCGACGATCACGCCCCCGGCCAGCAGCGGGATCCCGAAGAGGATGTGCAGGGCGATCGCCCCGCCGATTACCTCGGCCAGGTCAGTGGCCGCGGCCACCAGCTCGGCCTGGACCCAGTAGGCCAGCCGCCAGCCCCGGGGCAATCGGTCGCCCAGCAACTCGGGCAGGCTCGATCCGGTGACCAGCCCGACCTTCGCCGAGAGGTACTGGATGAGTACCGCCATGGCATTGGCGGCCACCAGCACTCACACCAACAGGTACCCGTACTGGGCGCCGGCGGTGAGGTTCGCCGCGACGTTGCCCGGGTCCACGTAGGCGACCGCGGCCACGAAGGCTGGACCCAACAACCAGGGCAGCGGTTGGCGGCGCACCCACCGCTCTCCTGGGGAAGTGGCGGCAACACCTGTTGAGCCGGTGCGCCCGGTCCCGGTCCTCATAGAAAGTTAAGCTATACGAACTTTCCGGCGCGGGGAATGGGGGCCCGGCCTCGAGGGCTTGGTCATGCCCCCAAACGTGCGCGCGCAGGAGGGGCTGGGCGCCTCGACAGCCGATCACAGGGGCATGGAACTCCGGACGGTGCTGGTCTCCTGGGGTGGGGGAACTGTCGGCCAGTGGTGGGGTCCTGGGTTCAGGGGGTCAGCTCGCCCAGGGGTGCGGGGCGGAGTCGGCCGAGACCGGGCATGAACCGGCCGACATGAGCGGCGTAGGAGGCGTAGGCCTGTCGGTGGGTGCTCAGCAGGTAGGGCTCTTCGACGAGACGGACCTGCAGCTCCACGGCCACCAGCAAGCACAGCCACGCCGCTGCAGTGACCACGGTGGGCACCAGGAGGGTCAGGCCGGCCAGGGTGGTGAGCATCGCGGTGAAAATCGGGTTGCGGACCACGGCGAAAGCCCCGGTGGTGACCAGCTCGGTGCGTTCGGTGGCGTCGACACCCACCCGCCAGGAGGCGCCCATGCCGGCCTGGGCGGCTAGTACACCGAGGAAACCCACCACGGTGACGACCGCCCCGGCCCAGGACAGTGCTTGCGGGAGCCGGGGTGCGGCCACGGTGCCGGTGAGGGCCAGGACGGGCCCGGCCGCACCGAGAACCAGGGCGGCCGCGAACAGGATCCCGCCCCACCACTCGGGCGAGCCGGGCGCCCCGCTCACCCCGCGGAAGCCGCTGGAGCCGGTGCGGCGCCGGTGGATCCACGACCGCACACCGAAGGCGGTCACCAGGCCGGCCAGGTACAGGCCCAGCGCCAGAGCCGGGGCCACTTCCGACATCATCACGGTCCTCCTCGATCCGGCAAACGCAGCACGCCCCGGGTGACCCGCTGGTGCGCCCGAGGAGTGCCAGCAGGCCACCCCTCAACAGTACACAGAAACCTGTACCGTAGGGGGGATGACCGCGGTGACCCCCACCCATACTTCGGCCCTGTCCCGGTTGGGCCATGCTCTCTCGGACGGGACCCGGACCCGGATCCTGCTGTCCCTCCGAGACGCCCCGGCCCGGCCCTCGGAACTGGCTCAGGCCCTGGGGGTGTCCAAGCAGGTGATCTCCAACCAGCTGGGGTGCCTGCGCGGGTGCGGGCTGGTGACCTCCACCGCCGAGGGGCGCAGCACCTGGTACTCCCTGGCCGATCCCCGCCTCGGGGCTGCCCTGGGGGACCTGCTGGAGCTGGTGGTCACCGTGGACCCGACCTGCTGCTCCCCGGAAGGATGCACCTGCACATGACCTCCCTGACCCTGGACCCCAAGCCCATCGCCGATGCACGCCGGGCGGTGCTGCACCGCAGGGTGCGCTGGATCGTGGCCGGCACCATCACCTACAACGTGCTCGAGGCGGTCATCGCCCTGACCGCCGGCACCATCGCCTCCTCCTCGGCGCTGATCGGCTTCGGCCTGGACTCGATCGTGGAGGTCCTCTCCGCGGCGGCGGTGGCGTGGCAGTTCGCCGCCCCGGACCCGCACCGACGGGAAAAGGTGGCGATGCGGGTGATCGCGTTCTCCTTCTTCGGCCTGGCTGCCTTCGTCACCGTCGATGCGATCCGCGCCCTGCTCGGGGCCGCCGAGCCGGAACACTCCCCGGTCGGGATCGCCCTGGCCGCGGTGAGCCTGCTCATCATGCCGTTCCTGTCCTGGTTCGAACGCCGCACCGGCCGGGAGCTGGGCTCTGCTTCTGCGGTGGCCGATTCCAAGCAGACCCTGCTGTGCACCTACCTCTCCGCCGTGCTGCTGGTAGGCCTGGTGCTCAACAGCACCCTGGGCTGGTCCTGGGCCGACCCGCTGGCTGCGCTGGTGATCGCCGCCGTGGCGGTCAAGGAGGGGCTGGAGGCCTGGCGCGGAGACGCCTGCTGCACTCCCGTTGCGGTCCTCACCGCCGAGGACGGTGCACACTGCGGTGGATGCGGTCCCAACTGCGCCCACTGAGCACGGTCGGCACGCGTCGGCGCCCCGAGACGAGGACGCCGGGGCGCACGGCTTCTCAGGAACCGAGGTAGACGGAGATCGCGGCGAACAGCGCAACTCCGCCGGTGAGCAGGATCGGTCCCGGCACGCTGGTGTCGCCTTCGTGGGCTTGGTCGGGCATCTCCTCGACCACAACGCTGGCTAACGTTCCGCCAGTCAGTGCGAGCATGGACAGAGCCCAAATTTCCGGGGCTTGATGCAGCGCGAAATATCCCAGGATGGCCGCGGGCTTCGCTCTCGATCCACCCGCCGCGCCTTTTGAAGTGGCTCCTGTCCCCACCGCTGTGTGGGCGACGACTCCCCGCGCAGCGTCCACGCACCAACAAGCCACCTCACTCAAAGCGCAGAGCGCCCCGCCTTTCTCGGGAAATTAACAGGAAAAAGCCGACAACAATTCAGGTCTTCATCAAGCCTTGACCACTTCTTTACGATCTCTATACATTCCCGAATCGGATTGTGATTGTTTCGTAATCTCCTTGTACTCTTCAGTGCGTGCCGACCACTGATCCTGTCGGCGCCCTCGTGGCACATCGCCGAGTTCTGCCGGTGCTCGGGGTTCCTGAAGAGAAATCGCTTGGCAGAAGCGGGGGAACCATTACCGGTCCCGGTGTACCGGGGCCTTGGGGTTAAGTCTCAGAGCGCGTGCGTTCTGCGGCCGGGTGTCTCCCACCCGCATCCGACAGCTCACCTCGTAGGCAAAGGGAGGAACTCCACCATGTCGCTTTTCAAGCAGCACACTGCCCGTCACCGCGCCCAGACCTCCTCGCGCGCCGTGCGTACCACCACCGTCGTCGCCGCCGCCGGCGCAGCGCTGGTGGGCTCCATCGCTCCGGCCCAGGCCTACGCCGAGATCCCCGCCGCCTCCGGGTCCTCCTATGCGGCTCCGGCCTCGGCGATGGCCGATCTGGCCTCCTACAC
>NZ_RCOM01000097.1 GCF_003667225.1 Kocuria rhizophila | reverse complement strand
CCACCCACCCGCAAGCTCCCAGGGAGGTTCCTGAATCATCGCAGCGGGTGAACACGGTGGCTGCGGTGACCACCGCCGCGGGCGACGGGGCGTCCGGTCCG
Organism: Kocuria rhizophila; assembly: GCF_003667225.1. Taxonomy (GTDB): domain Bacteria; phylum Actinomycetota; class Actinomycetes; order Actinomycetales; family Micrococcaceae; genus Kocuria; species Kocuria rhizophila. The sequence goes on along the minus strand of NZ_RCOM01000097.1, from coordinate 7,609 downwards.
CACCGAGTGGGCCCATTGACCCCGGGTCACTAGGCTGGGCGGGTGAGCACAAACCTTTCCAAGATCTTCGTGGCCCGGCTGATCGGCCTGGACGTCTTCGACCCCCTGGGCGACCGCCTGGGGCGGCTGCGCGACGTCGTGGTGCTGCTGCGCCCCGGCAGCCGACCGTCGTTGAAGACCCGTCCCCTCGTGGTGGGGCTCGTGGTGGAGGTCCTCGGAAAGAAGCGCGTGTTCGTGCCCATGACCCGGGTGACGAGCATCGACGCGGACCAGATCATCTCCACGGGGCTCGTGAACCTGCGCCGCTTCGAGCAGCGCGGCGCGGAGACCCTCGCGGTGGGCGAGCTCTTCGACCGCACCGTGGTGCTGCTGGACGGCTCCGGCACGGCGACCATCGAGGACGTGGCCATGGAGAAGTCCAACAACCGCGGGGACTGGGTGATCTCGCAGCTGTTCGTGCGCCGCTCCCAGTCCACCGGCGGACTGATACGGCGCCGCAACCAGACGCTCATCGTGGACTGGGAGGACACCGACGACCCCTCCAGCGCGGGCCACCAGCCGGCCACCCAGTGGATCACGCAGCACGAGGAGGACCAGGCGGCGGACCTCGCGGACGAGCTGCGGGACATGCCGGACAAGCGCAAGCTGGAGATCGCCGCCGAGCTCCAGGACGAACGGCTCGCGGACGTGCTCGAGGAGCTGCCCGAGGACGACCAGGTGTTCATCCTCACGCACCTGGACAACGAGCGCGCGGTGGCGCTGCTCGAGGAGATGGACCCGGACGACGCCACGGACCTGCTCAATGAACTGCCCGAGGCGGAGGCCGAGCGGCTGATCACCATGATGGAGCCCGAGGACGCGGAGGACGTCCGGCGGCTGCGCGAGTACGAGGAGGGCACCGCGGGCTCTCTCATGACCCCCGTCCCCATCGTGCTCTCCCCCGAGGCGACCGTGGCGGAGGCCCTGGCCCACATCCGGCAGGAAGAGATCATCCCCGCCGCGGCCTCCGCTGTGCTGGTGTGCCGCCCTCCGCTGGAGACCCCCACGGGCAAGTACCTGGGCTTCGTGCACACGCAGCGGCTGCTGCGGTATCCCCCGCCCGAGGCCATCGGCAACCTGATCGACCGCTCCATCGAGCCGGTCTCGGACCAGGCATCCCTGGCGGACGTCGCACGCGAGCTGGCCACGTACGACCTCACCATCCTGCCCGTGGTCAACGACCAGGACCGGCTCGTGGGCGCCGTGACCATCGACGACGTCCTGGATGCGCTGCTGCCCGAGGACTGGCGCACGTACGACGACGGCACCCCGGTGCGGAAGGTGGGCAAGCGCTATGAGTAGCCCCCGGCAGAACTCCTCCTCGCAGTACTCCCCCGGTCCACTGGACCAGCCGCGGGAGAAGCGACAGGGGTACCTCACCAGGTTCCGCCCCAACCCGGACGCCTTCGGGCAGTCCACCGAGGCGATCGCCCGGTGGATGGGCACACCGCAGTTCCTGCTGTGGATGACCGTGTTCGTGGCGCTGTGGCTCGGCTGGAACACCCTGGCCCCGGAGGAGATCCAGTTCGATCCCCGGGCCCTGAACTTCACCCTGCTGACGCTGATGCTGTCCCTGCAGGCCTCCTACGCCGCGCCCCTGCTGCTGCTCGCGCAGAACCGGCAGGACGACCGTGACCGCGTGGTCGCCGAGGAGGACCGCAAGCGCGGCCAGCAGAACCTCGCGGACACGGAGTACCTCACCCGGGAGATCGCGTCCCTGCGCATCGCCCTGCGCGAGGTCGCCACGCGCGACTACGTCCGCTCCGAGCTGCGCAGCCTGCTCGAGGAGATCCTCGAGGCCCAGGACCGCCGCGACGAGACCTCCGAACCCGGCCCCGAGACCAGACGCTCCGACGGTGGCAGGCGGTCGGAGAGTGGCAGGCGGACCGAGGGCGGAAAGGACCAGCGACGGTGAGCGAGAACCGAATGGACCGCACCATCGACCCGCGGCTGCGCGGCGCGCTGGACAGCGTGATCGACCCCGAGCTGCGCCGCCCCGTCACGGAGCTCGGCATGATCCCCGAGGCCTCCCTGGAGGACGGCACCGCCCGGGTGTCCGTGCTGCTCACGATTTCCGGCTGCCCGTTGCGCGGAACCATCGAGGCGGATCTGCGCACGGCGCTGGGAGCGCTCCCGGAGGTCTCGGACGTGGTGGTGGACGTGGGGGTCATGACGCCTGCGCAGCGCCAGGAGCTGCAGGAGCGGCTGGGTCACCACCGCAGCAACCCCTTCGCGGATCCGAACTCGCTGACGCGCGTGCACGCGATCACGAGCGGCAAGGGAGGGGTGGGCAAGTCCAGCGTGACCGTGAACCTCGCGGCGGCGCTGGCCGCCATGGGCCGTACCGTGGGCATCGTGGACGCGGACGTGCACGGCTTCTCGGTCCCCGGGCTGCTGGGCATCACGCAGTCCCCCACCCGCGTGGGAGACATGATCCTGCCTCCCGTGGTGGAGGTTCCGGAGGGTGTGGACCACGCCTCCGGTGACAGTGCGGCCGGGGACGGTCACCGCTCCCGCGGGGTGGTCAAGGTGATCTCGATCGGCATGTTCGTGGATCCCTCCCAGCCCGTGGCGTGGCGTGGCCCCATGCTGCACCGCGCGGTGGAGCAGTTCCTCACGGACGTCCACTTCGGGGACCTGGACCACCTGCTCCTGGACCTGCCGCCGGGCACCGGGGACATCGCCATCTCGGTGGGCCAGCTGCTGCCCCGCTCCGGTGTGGTGGTGGTCTCCACCCCGCAGCACGCCGCGGTCAGCGTGGCGCAGCGCTCCGGAACCCTGGCAGAGCAGACGGAGCAGAAGGTCACGGGCGTGGTGGAGAACATGTCCGCCATGGTCATGCCGGACGGCTCCACCCTGGAGGTCTTCGGCGCGGGCGGCGGGGAGACCATCGCGGCCTCCCTCACCGAACGGCTGGGCTACGACGTCCCGCTGCTCGGCAGCGTGCCCCTGGACGTCACGGTGCGCGAGGCCTCGGACCGCGGTGTGCCCGCGGTGTGGGCCCACCCGGAGTCCCCCGCGGCCGCGCAGCTGTGGCGGATCGCCCGGGAGCTGGACCGGCAGGGCCGCGGTCTCGCCGGGAAGTCCCTGGGCATCACGCCCCGGGGCTGAGGCGCGCGGCGGCGAGGGAGCCGGCCGAGCGGCGTCGTCGGGCGGGGCAGGGACGCGGGTTCGGCTGCTGCGCGCTGTGGACGGTGCGTGCTCGCCCCCGGGACGGCGACGCCGCTCAGGTGGCCTCGGTGTCGAAGGGCGCCCGTTCCCCGCGGGCCAGGCGACGCACGGTGGGCGCCGCCACGGAGGTCACCGCGGTCGAGGCGGTCGAGCCGCTAGCCCGCTCCTGGTCGTCCTCCATGAGGGCCTCGCGCACGATCACGCGGGGGTCGTACTGCCGGGGATCCAGCTTGCGCCAGTCCATGTCGGAGAACTCCGGACCGAGGGTCTCCTTCAGGTCCTCCGTGGCGCCCGTGGCGTAGCCCCGGATGGTCTTGACCAGTTCCTTGAACTTCTGTGCGTACTCGGGAACCCGCTCGGGGCCGATGATCACCAGAGCCACGATGAGAATGATGATGGCTTCCCCGCCAGTAATCCCGAACACGGGTCGAGCCTACCAACGTCGGAGGGCACCCGGGCGGGGTGTCACCCGAACATCGCCCGAAGCCCGTCCTGCACGGTGGCCCCGAAGCTGTCGTCGGTCTCGGAGGGCAGGCTGACCCGGCCGCGGTCCTCGGCCACGATCGCGCTCACGGTCTGGGCCATCGTGGCGGGAGGAGTGTCGGAGGTGACGGTGTACACGGCGTCCGGGCGCACCATGACCGCGCGCCAGGGCTCTCCGCGCTCCGCCCACAGCCGTGAGCCGGAGACCGCGGACTCGTGCATCCCCTCGGCGCTCACGGGGAGCTGGGAGACGCCGTCCACGGGATTGTCGGGGTTGACCTGGCCGCGCTGCTCCACGATCTCCACGGTGCCGTGGTCGTTGCGCAGCGTGACCGTCACGGTGGGCTGGCCCGCCGAGACCGCCTGACGGACGTCCACCACCCGGTGGCCCTCCGCCGCCAGGACGGGCACGGTCCAGCCCTGGGCGTGCAGGGCGTGGATGTCGGCCTTCGAGGCCGTGTCCATCATCGCCCGTGGCCCCGGGTTCCACGTGGCCTCCGCCTGCGCACCGGCCCGGTGCTCGTACTGCGTCTGCCGCCCCACACTCCACGCGGTGGTCGTCAGCGCGGCCACGCACAGGCACGCCGTGAACGCCGAGACGAGCCCGATGGTGCGTCGGCCCGGTCGCCGCGTCCGCCGCGCGCGGTGCTCAGTCACCCGTGTGGACACCCTGCGTCCTCTCCTCGTCGGTCCGGTTCCGCGGGCGCACCAGGGGGTGCGGTGCCGCCGTCGGCTCCATTCTGGGACAGGAGCCTGACAGCGCTCTGGGCGGCCACAGGGCGTTTCCCCCGGCCCCCTCACGGACCGCGATAGGCTGGGCCCGGAAACGACCGGCACCGCGCCGGACCCGTCAGAACGACGTCCCGGGGGCCACCGGTCCCCGGAGCGCACGGCAGCGAAGGACACCCCGCGTCCATGACCACGGACAAGACCACGAGCTGGGCCTACTGCGAGGCCTACGCCACGGAGGACGAGACGGCTCTGCGTGCCCGCGAGCGCTCCCTGGCCCTGCGGCTGGACCCCGTGACGCCCGCGGCCGCCGCGCTGCTCACGGTGCTGGTCTCCGCGGCCCGCCCGGCCACCGTGGTGGAGGTGGGCACCGGTGCAGGCGTCTCGGGCCTGGCCCTGCTGCGCGGGATGCCCTCGGACTCCGTGCTGACCACGATCGACACCGACATCCGCGCACTGCGGGCGGCGCGGGACACCTTCCGCGAGGCGGGCTTCGAGACCAAGCGCACCCGCACCATCTCCGGCGCGGCAGGTCTCGTGCTGCCCCGGCTCACGGAGAACGCCTACGACATGGTGTTCGTGGACGCGGACGTCGAGAACACGGCGGACTACGTGATCGAGGGCGCCCGGCTGCTGCGCCGCGGGGGCATGCTCGTGGTCAACGACGCCCTGCACCAGGACCTCGTCCCCCAGCCCGCGCAGCGCCAGGAGGACACCGTGATCATGCGGGAGGTCGTGCGCACCCTGCGGGACGAGCCGCGACTGTCCACCGCGCTGCTCCCCACCGGCACGGGGATGCTGCTGGCCGTGCGGCGATGACGCGCTCGGTCGTCACTGACGTGCTGCTCGTCGCCGTGGGTGGTGCCGCTGGCAGTCTTCTGCGCTGGGGTCTGGGGCACGTGCTGCCCTCCGGTTCCGTGTGGCACTGGTCCACGCTGACCGTCAACGTGGTCGGTGCCCTCCTGCTGGGCCTGCTGCTCGAGGCCCTCACCCGCCCGGGGGTCGAGTCCCGCCGTACGCACACGGCACGGTTGCTGCTGGGCACCGGGCTGCTGGGGGGCTTCACCACCTACTCCACCTTCGCCCAGGAGCTGTGGGAGCAGGTGCGCTCTGGGGACACCACCCAGGCCCTCGCCTACGCGGCCGTCACCCTGGTGGCGGGTCTGCTCGCGACCGCGGGCGGCATGGTGCTCGGAACGCGCCTGGGCACCCGACCGTCGTCGCACGCACGCGGCGTTGCGGAAGGCCCCGAGCAGTGATCGCGGCTTTCGCTGTGGCGGTGGGTGGCGGGCTGGGCGCCGCCCTGAGGTTCGTGGTGGACCGGTTCGTGACCTCGCACCGGCGGGGCTCGCTCCCCCTGGGAACGGTCCTGGTCAACGTGGTGGGTTCCTTCGGCCTGGGAGTGGTGAGCGGGCTGGGGATCCTCCTGGGCCCGGAGTGGACCCTCGCCCTGGGGACCGGCCTGTTCGGCGGCTTCACCACGTTCTCCACGGCCATGGTGGACGCCGTGCGCCTCGCCCGCGAGCACCGCGGCGGAGCCGCCGCCGCCGTGGTGCTCGGCACGCTGCTCTGGAGCCTGCTGGCGGTCGCGGCGGGCATGACGCTCGCGGCGAACTGGGTCTCCTAGCGCTCGGGTCACGGGCCACGACCTCATCCCGGAACGGCGCGAGAGCCCCTCACCGGAGTGAAGGGCTCTCGCGCTGGTGGTGCGGGGACCGGGAACTACTGGGTCACGCCCGCGAGGCATTCGCGCAGCTCGGCGGCCTCGTCCGCCTTGAGCTCGACCACGAGGCGTCCGCCGCCTTCCAGGGGGACCCGCATGATCAGGCTGCGTCCTTCTTTGGTGACCTCCATGGGTCCGTCACCCGTTCTCGGCTTCATGGCCGCCATTTAAGAGCTCCTCTTCGTGTGTGCTGACCGCACCATCTTACCGAACGAGAACCCCCGGCCGTGACGCCGCCCACGCCCCCGGGCTCACGGCGGGTAGTCCCCACCGCCGGGCAGCTGCTTCCAGTGCCACAGCCACCCCACCCACACGATCTGCAGGACGGCTCCCGTGACCACGAGCAGCGTGCGGTACGCCCTGGACCCGCTCACGTGCACGAGGGCCGCGGCCAGTGGCGCCCACGGCAGCAGCAGCCGGAACGTGGAGGTCTGCGGGTTGAGCACGAGCAGCAGGTAGCACCCGTAGGCGGCGATCCACACGCGCACGAAGAACGGCAGGGCCCGGCGCACGGGAGCCGAGCGCAGCATGAGCACCACCGCGACCACGAGCGCCACGGGTGCGAGCAGCCCCACGACCGGGCCGAGCAGCACGGTGGCCTGGTGGAACCACGGGAGCACGGGAATCACGTCCGAGGCGCCGCGCCACGCGGCCTCGGTCTCGGTGTACGCCGTGGGTTCGCCCGTGACGGCCCACGCGATTGCCGGCCACGCGAGGGCCGCGGCACACGCGGTCAGCGCCACGGCGAGCCACCGGTCAACGCAGCGGTACCAGGGACGACGCCGCGCGCGCACGTCCGCCACGCTGCGCCACAGCCACCACACGCCGAGGGCCGCCGCGAGGGCCACCCCGGTGGGACGGGTCAGGGCCTGCAGCACGGTGAACACCACGGCCCAGGCGGGCCGCTCACGCACCACGCACAGGATCGCGCTGAGCAGGAGCAGCATGCTCAGGGCCTCCGCGTACGGGGTCTGCAGCACGGGCGCCACGGGGTTGAACGCGAACACCGCCACCGTCCACAGGGCGGGCACCGCCGCTCCCCCGCGCGTGCGCGGGGTGCTCATCACCGGGGCCGTGCACGTGAGGCGGTACAGCACCAGCGCCGCCCCGAACCCCGCCAGCAGGGACACCGTGGCCGCAGTGACCGCCCACCCGGTCCCGGTGACCTCCGCGATCCCGCGCACCAGCAGGGGGTGGACCGGGTAGAACGCCCAGGGGTTCTCGCTCACCGTGCCCAGGGAGTCCCGGGGCAGCTCCGTGGGATACCCCTGCTCGAAGATGGTGCGGTACCAGTCGGAGTCCCACGTGGCCACGAAGTCCAGGTAGCCCAGGGCGCCGTCGCCCCACGGCCCCGGGCCCTGCTGGCCGCCGACCACGCTGAAGACCGCCCACCCCCAGACCCGGGAGAGCCCGTAGACCAGCAGCACCGCGAGCCACCGCGGGCTCCGAGCCCACGCACCGCGC
>NZ_RCOM01000096.1 GCF_003667225.1 Kocuria rhizophila | reverse complement strand
GGGCCGCGCCGGTCCGACGCGTTCACAACCTGTCACGCGGGGCCGGCCCGGCGCGGCCCCGGGGTCCCCTCCCCCGCCCTCACCTACGCTGGAGGGGATCCCCTTTCCCACGACGATGTGGAGAACACCATGAGCCACCCGGCCGTGCCCGGCGCACACCTGAAGAACCTGGACCCGGATCCGCACCGCGGCGAGGAGGTGAACTTCCAGTCCCCGGGTGAGCGGGCTCCGGCCGAGAAGCCGCACACCCGCACGATCCGGCTGCTGGGACTGCTCGCGGGTCTCGCCCTCGCCGTGGCCATCTACGCGCTGATGCCGCAGGACGTGCCCCACAACGCCAAGCTCACCGCGGCCACCGCCGTGCTCATGGGCGTGTGGTGGATGACCGAGGCGCTGCCGCTGCCCGCCACGGCACTGATCCCCCTGGTGGTGTTCCCCACGCTGGGCGAGGACATCACGCTCGACAAGGTGGGCGCCTCCTACGGCAACAACATCATCTTCCTGTTCATGGGCGGGTTCCTGCTGGCCCTGGCCATGCAGCGGTGGAACCTGCACCGGCGCATCGCGCTGCTCACCGTCAAGGTCATGGGCACCAAGCCCTCCCAGATGGTCGCCGGGTTCATGGTGGCCACGGGCTTCCTGTCCATGTGGGTGTCCAACACCGCCACGGCCGTGATGATGCTGCCGATCGGCGTGTCCGTGCTGCTGCTCGTGACCAAGATCGGCTCGGGTGACGGGGAGACCGCCCCGGCCACCGCGGAGGCGGGGGAATCCCGCGACACCGGGGAGGTGGACCTGCAGGACGACCAGCTCAAGGAGGAGGTGGTCAAGTCCAACTTCGGCACCGCCCTGATGCTCGGCATCGCGTACTCGGCGTCCATCGGCTCCCTGGGCACGATCATCGGCACCCCGCCCAACACGCTCATGGCGGGCTACCTCTCGGACGCGCACGACATCACGATCGGCTTCGGCCAGTGGATGCTCGTGGGCGTTCCCCTGGCCGTGGTGCTCATGGCCCTGTGCTGGCTGCTGCTCACCAAGGTTCTCTTCAAGCCCGAGATCAGCGAGATCCCCGGCGGCAAGGAGCTGATCGGTGAGGAGCTGCACAAGCTCGGCCCCATGTCCTCGGGTGAGAAGCGCGTGCTCGCGCTGTTCGTGCTGGCCGCTGCGGCGTGGATCCTGGTGCCCATCCTCTTCGACGACCCCATGATCTCGGACGCCGGGATCGCGGTGGCCGTGGGCCTGCTGCTGTTCCTGTGCCCCGCCGGCGCCGCACCGGGCGTCCGGCTGCTGGACTGGGACACCGCGGTCAAGCTGCCGTGGGGCGTGCTGCTGCTGTTCGGCGGCGGCCTGGCGCTCTCCGCCCAGTTCTCCACCTCGGGGCTCACCGAGTGGATCGGCCAGCAGGTCCAGGGCCTCGGCGGCCTGCCCGTGGTGCTGCTGGTGCTGCTCATGGCGGGCGGGATCCTGCTGCTCACCGAGCTCACGTCCAACACCGCCACCGCGGCCACGTTCCTGCCCGTGGCGGGTGGCGTGGCCATGGGCATCGGCGTGGACCCCATGCTGCTGGCCATTCCGGTGGCGCTGGCCGCGACGTGCGCGTTCATGCTCCCCGTGGCCACCCCGCCCAACGCCATTGCGTTCGGCTCGGGCTACGTGACGGTGAGCCAGATGATCCGGGGCGGCGTGTGGCTCAACCTCATCGCCCTGGTGCTGATCACCATCACCACCATGACCCTGGGGGTGTGGGTCTTCGGCCTCACCTTCTGAGCCCGCTCCGCCGGGCCCACGACGCCGCCGCGCACCCCTGGGGGCCCGGCGGCGTCGTCGTACGGGGCGCGGGAGGCGTGCCGGGACTGGGACACGCAGGGAGACCAGCCGGCTCGTGCGCATGGTGGCAGGGGGTGCGGGGAGAAGAGCCCCGCGGGGCAGTGCGGGGCGCGCGGCCCGTTCCGCGGGCGTGCACGCATGCGAAGGCCCCGGGGTCGCGCGGGGCGATCCCCGGGGCCGTTGCGGAACCCTGGACGGGTGGGACTACTTCTTCTTGGAGCCCTTGGCCGAGGTGCGGGAGGACTTGGCCGCGCCCTTGCCCCCGGTGGCGGACTTCGCGGCGGTCTTCTCCGTGCGGGCCCCCGCGTGGTCCAGCACGCCCGCGCCGGACTCGATGTGCGAGCGTATGAACCACTGGAACAGCTCGAGACCGCGGACCTGGCCGATCAGCATGTCCTCAGTGATGGGGTCCACGTCGCTCACGCGGGCCAGCGCCTCGCGGTGGTCCGAGATGACGCCGTCGTACACGAGGTCCAGCGCGGCGAGGTGCTCCACGCCCGACGCGCGGTTGATGTCGTAGTCGTCCCACGTGCGCTCGGCCACGATGGCGCCGGGCAGACCGTTGGGGGACACGCCCATGGTGGCCATGCGCTCGGCGAGGTCGTCCACGTAGCCGCGGACCTCCTCGATCTGCGGGTCCAGCATCTCGTGCACCGCGATGAAGTTGGGGCCCACCACGTTCCAGTGGGCGTGCTTGAGGGTCAGCTGCAGGTCGTTGAGGGCGTGCAGGCGCTGCTGCAGGATCTCCGCGACGGCGTGGCCCTGCGCGGTGGTGAGACCCGGGACGGTGAAATTGGCGTTCCGGGTGGACTTCTTGGCCATGACAACCTCCTGGTGGAGTCGCGGCTGCCAGCACGGGATCGCACCGGGCCCGACTTATTGTGATGAATTCAGAATAACAAGCCGACGGCGAGCGCACCAGGGTGCGGACGACGTCGCCCGCGCCTCCCCGGGGGATTGGTGATCCTGCTCACGCACTCTAGGGTGGAGAAAATACCTGAGACCTGGAGTATCGGATGACTGCCTACCCCCACCTTCTGTCCCCGCTGCGCGTGGGGTCCCTGACCCTGCCGCACCGCGTGATCATGGGGTCCATGCACACCGGCCTGGAGGAGACCCCGGGCGGTGAGCAGGAGCTCGCGGACTTCTACGTGGAGCGGGTGCGCGGCGGAGCGGGGCTGATCGTCACGGGCGGCGTGTCCCCCAACCGGGAGGGTGCCGCCCGCGAGGGCGGGGCGCACCTGAGCGAGGAGTCGCAGCTGCCCCCGCACCGCACGGTCACCGACGCCGTGCACGCGGAGGGTGGCCTGATCGCCCTGCAGCTGATGCACAGCGGCCGCTACGCCATGCACGCGGACGCCGTGGCACCCTCCCCTCTCCGCGCACCGATCAACAAGGTCACCCCACGCGAGCTGAGCACCGAGGACGTGGCGCGGACCGTGGAGGACTTCGCGCGCGCCGCGGGTCTCGCGCAGCAGGCCGGCTACGACGGCGTGGAGATCATGGGCTCGGAGGGCTACCTGATCAACGAGTTCCTGGTGGCGCACACCAACCAGCGCACGGACCACTGGGGCGGCTCCCCCGAGGCCCGGCGGCGCTTCGCCGTGGAGGTCGTGCGGCGGGTGCGGGAGGTCACCGGCCCGGACTTCCTCGTGATGTACCGGCTCTCCGCCCTGGACCTCGTCCCGGACGCCCAGGAGTTCGAGCAGGTGCTCGCGCTGGGGCGCGAGGTGGAGACCGCCGGCGCGTCGATCGTCAACACGGGCATCGGCTGGCACGAGGCGCGGATCCCCACGATCGCCACGAGCGTCCCGCCCGCCGGCTTCACGTGGGTGAGCCGCGCGCTGCGTGAGCACCTGGAGATCCCCGTGGCCGCGGTCAACCGCATCAACACCCCGGAGATCGGCGAGGCCGTGATCGAGCGGGGGGACGCGGACCTCGTGTGCCTGGCCCGCCCGTTCCTGGCGGACCCGTCCTTCGTGTCCAAGGCCCGTGAAAACCGCCCGGACGAGATCAACACGTGCATCGCGTGCAACCAGGCGTGCCTGGACCACACCTTCTCGGGCAAGCGGATGTCCTGCCTGGTCAACCCGCGGGCCATGCGCGAGACCGAGCTCGTCCTGGGGCCCACCCGCACGGCCGAGCAGATCGCCGTGGTGGGCGCGGGCCCCGCCGGTCTGGCGTTCGCGGAGGCCGCCGCGCAGCGCGGGCACCGGGTGACCCTGTTCGAGGAGCACACCGAGATCGGAGGCCAGTTCCAGCTGGCCCGGCTCATCCCCGGCAAGGAGGACTACGCCCACACCATCCGCTACTTCCGCACCCGCCTGGCGGAGCTCGGTGTCACGGTGCACACGGGCCGCACCGCCACCGCGGCGGACCTGGGGTTCGCGGACCGGGTGGTGCTGGCCACGGGGGTGAATCCGCGGGTGCCCGGGATCCCCGGCGAGGACGGACCCACCGTGCTCGGCTACAAGGAGGTCCTGGGCGGAGCGCCGGTGGGTGAGCGCGTGGCGATCATCGGCGGCGGCGGCATCGGCTTCGACGTGGCCCACTTCCTCACGCACGACCCCCGCGCGGACTTCTACGAGGAGTGGGGCGTGGACCGCACCCTCGAGGCGCGCGGCGGACTGCTGCGCCCCGCCCCCGCCGCGCCCCTGCGCCGCGTGAGCGTCCTGCAGCGCACCCCGGGCAAGCCGGGAGCGCGACTGGGCACCACCACGGGCTGGATCCACCGCGCCGAGCTGCGCATGGCGGACGTGCAGTTCGTCACCGGTGTGCAGTACCAGCGGATCGACGAGCAGGGCGTCCACGTGCTCGTGCCGGAACCGGATGCGGCGGCCCCGGAAGCCGGCCGTGCGGCGTCGTCCGGGGCGTCCCGGACCGGTGGCACGGAGCGTGCGGCGGGAACCACGGCGGTGGCCGAGGCCCCCGCCCTGCGGGAGCTGCTGGTGCCCGCGGACACCGTGGTGCTGTGCGCGGGCCAGGAGTCCCGTGCTGATCTCGTGGACGAGCTGCAGGGCGAGCGTCCCGTGCACGTGGTGGGCGGAGCGCACGTGGCCTCCGAGCTCGACGCCAAGCGCGCCATCAAGGAGGCCGTGGAGCTCGCCGCGTCCCTGCCCTGACCGGGTGTGCCCCACGAGGCTCGGGGCCGGCCACCGCGACACCGGGAGGGTCACCCGGACGACGCGCCCGGCGCCGGACCCGGATCCCCCGGACGGCGGGGCGCACTGCGGTGCACGGGCGGGGCTGTCACCACCCGCCCAGTCCGGCCGGTTACTATTCTGGGAACTGCCCACGACCGTGTGCCCCACCGCGCCCCTCGCGGCGGCACGGAGAACGCCGCCACTGGCCGAGCGAGAAAGGAGGCGGAATGGGTTTCTGGACCGGACTCGAGAACGGCATCGAGAAGGCCGTGCGCACCGCCTTCACCGCGGGGTCGCGCAAGCGCGTCGAGGCCGTGGAGATCGCGAGCGCGCTGCGCCGCGAACTGGACCAGGAGTCCTTCGGAGTCTCCGGCGGGCGCACCATGGCACCGAACGTCTTCACCGTGGAGTTCTCGGACGACGACTTCCCGCGAGCCCAGGAGTGGGGCGTGCAGCTGGCGGAGGAGCTGTGCGACGTGGTCATCCGCCACGCCCGGTCCCAGGCCTACACCCTCCAGGGCGCTGTGCGGGTGAGCTTCGTGCGCGAGCCCGAGCTGGAGACCGGCGAGTTCCGGATCCTCTCGTCCTTCGAGCGCACCAGCACCCCGCAGGCACCCGCGGACGCCGGGACCTCCGCGCGAGCCCCGCAGCCCCCGGCGCCCGCGCCGCACGCCCAGGGGTACGCCGCACCCGGCCACGACGACGCCGCCCCCGTCCCGCCCGCTCCGGAACCCGTGGTGCCCCGGTCCGCGCCGAACGCCGTGCCCGTGATCGAGGTGGGCTCCGAGCGCTTCTCCCTCAACGCCCCGAGCGTGAGCGTGGGCCGTTCCGCGGAGGCGGACATCACCGTGGAGGACACCGGGGTCTCCCGCAAGCACCTGGAGATCCGTCGCCAGGGCCAGAACTACCTGGCTGTGGACCTCGGCTCCACCAACGGCTCCTCCGTGGACGGCCAGAGGATCCAGGGCCGCGCCCAGCTCGTGGACGGCTCCGTGATCACCATGGGACGCACCAGGCTGGTCTTCCGGCTGCTGGTCCCGAAGGAGAGGCGCTGACGTGTCCGAACTGACCGTGACCCTGCTGCAGTTCGGCTTCCTGGCACTGCTGTGGCTGTTCATCGCCGCCGTGGTCTTCTCCCAGGCCCGCGACCTCAGCGTGAGCGGCAAGGCCCGCTCGCGATCCCGCGGCCGCACCCGCTCCGCCGTGGCCACCGAGGAGCCCCCCGGTCGTCGCGCTGAGCCCGCCGCTGCCGCCGCTCCCGTGACGGGTGGTTCCAGGCACCGGCCCCAGCAGCTCGTGGTGCTCGACGGCCCGCTCGCGGGCAGCAGCTACCAGCTGGGCGCCGCGCCCGTGATGCTCGGCCGCTCCCCCGAGGCCACCGTTCCGCTCGAGGACGACTACGCCTCGGGCCGCCACGCCCGCCTGTTCCCGCAGGGCTCACGCTGGTTCCTGGAGGACCTCGGCTCCACCAACGGCACGTTCGTGCAGGGCCAGAAGCTGACCCGTGCCGCGGCCGTGGAGCCGGGTGTCCCGTTCCGCGTGGGACGCACCGTGATGGAACTGAGGCCGTAGCCCATGCCCATCGCCTTCCGCTACGCCGCTCGCTCCGACGTGGGGCGCGTGCGCTCCAAGAACGACGACTCCGCCTACGCGGGCCGGTACCTGGCCGTCGTCGCCGACGGCATGGGCGGCCACGTGGGCGGCGACGTGGCCTCCGCCTCCGCGGTGATCGACCTCACGCACCTGGACCACGCGGGTCACGACGGCGACGCCGAGACCGTGCTCGCGGACGAGATCCAGAACGCCAACCAGAACCTCGCGAAGCTCGTGCAGTCCAATCCCCGGCTGGGCGGGATGGGCACCACCGTGACCTCCCTGCTGATCGACGGGGACGAGATCTCCGTGGCCCACATCGGGGACTCCCGCGCGTACCGGCTCTCCGAGAGCGAGGGCTTCCAGCAGGTCACCACGGACCACACCTTCGTGCAGCGCCTCATCGACGAGGGCCGGCTGCACCCCGAGGAGGCCGAGACCCACCCCCACAAGAACGTCCTGATGCGCGTGCTCGGGGACGTGGACGCCTCCCCGGAGCTCGAGGTCCGCACCGTGCGCCCTGCCGTGGGCGAGCGCTGGCTGCTGTGCTCAGACGGCCTCAACGCCGTGGTCAACGCCAGGACCATCGAGAGCGTGATGCGCTCCACGGGTGACCTCAACCAGATCGTGAACTCGCTCGTGGAGCTCACCCTGGACCGCGGCGCCCCCGACAACGTGACCGTGGTGGTCGTGCAGGTGGACGAGATCCCCCACGGCAACGAGGCGCACCCCATGACCGGGGAGGGTCACGGCGCCGTGCCGGACGAGTCCCGCACCTCGGACGAACGGCTGCGCGTGGAGACCTACGAGGCGCTCGAGGACCACTGGAACGGGCCGATCGACTCGCCCGTGGCCGGTGGCGGGCACGACTACCGCGAGCCCGGGCGCCAGGACCCCGCCGATCAGGAACCACCGCAGTCCTCGGCCTCGGCGCTGCGCCAGGACCTCGCCGAACGCCCCCACCTCCTGGTGGGCGCGGCGGCCAACGCCACCCAGACGGGCCGGATCCCCACGGTCTCCGACTCCGCGATGCAGCGCCGCTCCACCATGCTCTCCACCGCCACCCTGGAGGAGACCACCGACCCAGCCGAGGTGCGCAGCCTGCTGCGCCGCAAGGGCGAGGACCCCGAGCCCGGGACCAGGCGGCGTCGTGCCGCGTGGATCGCCGGCGGTGTGGTGCTCGCGGTCGCGCTGCTGCTGGGCGGCTGGGGAGCCCGCGCCTGGACGTCGTCGCAGTACTACGTGGGCGAGGACCAGGGAAAGGTGGCCGTCTACCAGGGCGTCTCGCAGAGCCTGGGTCCCATCGCGCTGAGCGAGCTCGACTCCACCACGGACATCCCCGTGGACTCCCTGTCCCAGTACGCCCAGGAACGGGTGCGCGCCACGATCCCCGCCGGGAGCCGCGAGGAGGCGGAGGAGATCGTGGTGGAGCTCAAGAACTCGAGCAGCCCGGAGCCCCGCCCCACCGGCAAGGTGACCGTCACCACAC
>NZ_RCOM01000095.1 GCF_003667225.1 Kocuria rhizophila | reverse complement strand
GCGCTGGCTGGCTGCCCCACCCACGGCCCCCCGGCTGCCGGAGGACGAGGTCGCCCGGAGCTACCCCCGCCTGCGCCTGCAGGTGTTCCTCGGGATCTTCATCGGCTACGCCGGGTTCTACCTGATCCGCAACAACATCTCCCTGATCGCACCCCTGCTGATGGACGAGGGCACCATCAGCACCGTGGGGATCGGCATCATCGGCAACGCCGTGCTGCTGGCCTACGGGTTCTCCAAGTTCTTCTCCGCGACCATCTCGGACCGCTCCAACGCGCGGTACTTCCTGCCGATCGGCCTGGCGCTGTCCGCCGTGGCGAACCTCGTGGTCGCGTTCGTCCCCGCGGTCTCCGCCTCGGTGGCGCTTTTCGCCTCGGTCATGTTCCTCAACGGCTGGGTGCAGGGCATGGGCTGGCCGCCGTGCGGGCGCGTGCTCGTGCACTGGTTCTCCACCAACGAGCGCGGCTGGAAGACCGCCATCTGGAACACCGCGCACAACGTGGGCGGCATGGGCGTGGGCGCACTGGCCGCCTTCGGCCTGGCCATCACGGGCGACTCGTGGCAGTCGGCATTCTGGGTCCCGGCTCTCGGCGCTCTCGTGGTCGCCGCGATCGCCTTCGTCATGGTCCGGGACCGCCCGGAAGCGGTGGGCCTGCCCCCGATCGAGGAGTACCGGGACGATCCCGCCAAGGTCGAAGCGGATGCGAGCGACCTCGAGGGGTCCTCCTACTGGGGGATCATCACCAAGCACGTGCTGCTCAACCCCACCATGGTGTTCCTGGCGCTGGCCAACGTGTTCATCTACTCCCTGCGCTACGGCGTGCTCAGCTGGGCACCCACCTACCTGGCGGAGCACCACGGCATGTCCCTGGCACAGGGCATCGCCGGCTTCTCCCTGTTCGAGCTCGCCGGGATCTTCGGCACACTGGCGTGCGGCTGGGTCTCGGACAAGGTGTTCCGCGGCAACCGCAGCTGGACCGGCATCGTGTTCATGCTCGGCGTGGGCGTGTTCCTGGTGGCCTACTGGCTCGCCCCGGTGGGCACGCCGTACTGGCTGCTCATGGTGTTCCTGTTCTTCATCGGCGCGTTCATCTACGGCCCCGTGATGCTCATCGGCCTGCAGGCCCTGGACATGTCCGCGCGCCACGTGGCGGGCACGGCCGCCGGCTTCACGGGCCTGTTCGGCTACGTCTTCGGCGCCACGCTCGCGTCCACCGGCGTGGGGTGGGTGGTCCACGAGTTCGGCTGGGGCGCCACCTACGGGCTGCTCACGCTGTCCGTGGTGCTGACAATCGCCCTGCTGCTGTGCGTCCTGCCGCGGGAGAAGCAGCTCATGGCGCACCACCGTTCGCTGAGCGGCACGGACGCCCAGGAGACCCGCTCCTGAGCCTGCCCCGTGCCGGGCGGCGCGCGTCCGCTGCGCCGTCCGGCCCCGGACCCTGCCATTTCGCGGACGACGCCGCAGGGCCAGAATTCCGGCGGTCACCGCACGGCGCGGTCGGTGTCCACGACCGACGACGCCGCACGCCCCGTGACCCGCGCCGGGTCCGGTGGCGTGCGGCGTCGTCGCGACAAGGTCAGGAGCGCCCGGCGGCGCCCGCCTCCACCGCGTCCAGGTCCCGGACCTCGTGGCGGCGGCCGTAGGCCATGATGCCCAGGCACAGGGTGGCGATCACGGCGCCGGAGGCGAACAGCCAGGGGTAGGTGGTGAACTCGGAGATCAGCGCGAGCACCATGGGCACGAAGAACCCGATGTAGGTCAGCGAGTAGAACACGGCGGTGAGTCCGGCGAGGTCGTCCGGGCGGGCGATCCGCTGGACCTCCTGCAGGCCGGAGACCAGCACGAGCCCGTAGCCGCAGCCCAGCACTGCGGAGGCCATCAGGACCAGCACCAGGTTCAGGGTGGCCGAGGCCAGCACCGCCGCGAGCATCCCCAGGATCACGGCGCACATCCCCACGGCGAGCGAGCGGATGGAGCCGTCCCGGTCCAGGCGCTTGCCCAGCGGCTGGATGAAGAACCCGAAGCCCAGCCCCACCAGGCACATCAGCCCGGAGAACGCGATCCCGTACTGCGGTCCCACCACGTCCGCCATGAGGGCGGGCAGGATCGCATAGGCGGAGGCCGCGCAGCCGAAGACCCACGGGGCGGAGGGCGCCACCACGAACCAGAAGCGGTGCTGCCGGGTGGCTGGGATCTTCAGGTCCGCCAGCAGCGGCCCGTGTGGGGGCGTGGCGCGCCGGGTCTCGGGAGCGCCGGCCACCAGGAACACGGCGGGCAGACAGATCGCCAGGTTGATCATGTAGGGCAGCACGGTCTGCAGGGGCGCGAACTGCGCGAGGGCCGCGGCCACCGCGGCACCGAGGGCGAACCCGGCGGTCAGGGACAGGGAGGCGCGCCGCGCTCCCGAGACGCGCTCGGGGTGCTCCTCGTACGGTTTCTCGGAGAGCTCCTTGATCCAGGAGGTGCCCACGGCCATGCCGAGCCCGAGGGCCAGCCCAGAGAACACCCGGCCCACGAACAGCAGGAGCAGACTCTCGGCACCCACGGCCAGCAGGATGCTGCCCACCATGGCCAGCACCGGGGCCGGGATCATGAGCGTGCGGCGCCCGTGCCGGTCCGAGAGCGGCCCACCGATCAGCAGTGCGGGCACGATGCCCAACACATATGCCGCAAGGAGCATGTCAACGGCCACCTGCTCGTAGCCCTCCACCGTGCGGTACATGACCAGCAGGGGCGTGAACTCGTTGCCTCCCCACGCCACCGCCAGCAGCGCGGAACTGACCCTCATCCAGGGCTTGGTTCTCATGACGTCATTCCCTCGCAGTCACCCTCGGGGTGGGGGCCCGCCACCGGCGGCACGCGACCCCTGAACAGTGTCTGCATGCTAGGGCAGGGTGGGACAGGTCACAAAACTCGCCGGTAACAAATGGGGTCCAGAGCGGGACGGACCCTGCCGCGCCGGCTGGTCAGTGCTCGCTCTGGTAGAGCCGCCGGGCACGGACCCGCGCCTCGTGGTGGACCGCGGCCTCCGGGCGCACGAGCCAGCAGGACGCGAACCCCAGCAGCGCCGCCACGGTGTGCCCGATCGAGGACCAGTCGAGGTCCAGGAGCAGGCCCGCGGCGAGCAGCGCCACGAGCGCCCCGGCCCACAGCAGTCTGCGCAGCAGCGCTCCCCGGTAGGTGGCCAGCGCGGCGAGGGCGCAGAACCCGTAGCTCGCCCCCACGTCGATCAGCACGGGGGACGGCACGGGCAGCTCCGCGGTGCGGAACAGCCACACCTGGAGGTAGGCCACGGCCACGGTGGCGCCCACGTGCCCCAGTGCGAACCCTGCAAGGGTGCGCTGCCAACCGAAGCGGTGCTCCAGGGGTGCGACCACCAGGCTGAACCCCACCCACCAGATGAGCAGCTCCACGGGGGACACGTACATGGCACTGCGCACGAGCACCGTCACCGGGTTGGTGCTGAGCTCGTGCAGGTTGGTGGACTGCTCCGCGAGGAACGCCTTGCGCAGCGGCTCGGAGGTGTTGGCCAAAAGCCACGTGGTGAACGTGAGCAGCGTGAGGTACAGGTACGTCAGCGGGGCCCGGCGCACCCAGTCCTTGACTGGCTCACCACGGCGCAGCCACCACGCACTGATCCCGCGGAACCCGGGCCAGGCGTGGTCCACGGCGTAGAGGAAGCCCACCACCAGCAGCACGAGCGCGAGAGTGATCACGGGGAAAGTATGCGCCCGTGGTGCACGCCCCGGCACCGGAGTCGCCACCGCCCGGGACACCGTGCCGCCCTCGGCTCGGCCAGCACGGTGGGCCGTCGGGGAGCGGGGGGGTCGTGCGCGGCCGGCCCGGCGGCGTCGTCGCCCCGTCCCCTTCGGACACGCCCGTCTCGCACGAAGGCCCCCCGGCGTGGCAGGGTTACCGGGTGACCTCGTGGTCACGCTCCGTCTGAGAGGAACACCGTGAACGACGACGACGTCCGCACCGGCCCCGCGCCCCGGGACTCTGCCCCGCAGGGCCCGGCAGCACACCCGGCACCCACCACGGGGGCCGGGGCATGAGCCGGGTGCGCGAGCCGCTGCCGCCGCTCGTGGTGGTCATGGGGGTCTCGGGCTCCGGCAAGACCACCATCGGCACGCTCGTGGCCCACGAGCTGGGGGTCGAGTTCATCGACGGGGACAGCCTGCACCCCTTGGAGAACGTCCAGAAGATGGCCGCGGGCACCCCCTTGGACGACGACGACCGCTGGCCCTGGCTCGAGATCGTGGGCCGCACCCTGCACGAGCACGGCGAGCGCCGCGAGGGCCTCGTGGTGGCGTGCTCCGCGCTCAAGCGCGTCTACCGCGAGCGCATCCGCTCCCAGGCGCCCTCCGCACTGTTCCTGCACCTGGACGGCACCGTGGAGGTGCTGACCCGGCGCATCGAGGGTCGCAGCGGGCACTTCATGCCGGCCGCGCTGCTGGAGTCCCAGATCGAGACCCTGGAGCCGCTCGCCCAGGAGGAGGGCGGGTACGTGCTCAACATCGACCAGCCCGTCGCGGACATGGTGGACGACGCCGTCACGAGGCTCCGCGCACTCGTGGCCGCACAGTCCTGAGCGCGCCGGCCTGACCGAATCGTCCGGGCCGGGCCCTCCCGGCGGAAGGTCTCGGGGCCGCGGGACGGAATCGACGGGGCGGACGTGCGTTGCTCCCGGGCCCGGCGGCGTCGTCCTGCGCCGGGCGCCGCCTGCCCCCTCAGCCGCGCCGCAGCAGCACCGCCACCTCGTAGTGCCCGGTGTGGGGGAACATGTCCAGCAGCCGTGCCTCCACCGGCCGCAGGGACGGCATGCGGGCGAGGTCCCGCGCAAGGGTCTGCGCGTTGCACGAGGAGTACACCGCGTGGCGCACGGACGAGGTCTCGAGCCACGCGCACAGGGAGGCGTCCAGGCCGCGCCGCGGCGGGTTGACGATCGCGAGCTCCGGGGTGCCGGGCAGGTCCGCGGGGGTCGCGGCGGCGTCGTCGGCCAGGAAGCGCACGGAGCCCGGGCCGTCCTGCGGCAGTCCCATGGCCCGGGCGGTGTCCCGAGCCGAGGCCACGGCCTCCTCCGAGATCTCCGTGCCCACCACCTCGCGCCCCGGCCCGGCCACGTGCAGCGCGAAGCCGCCGACGCCGCAGTACAGGTCCCACACGCTGGCGGGCCCCACAGCGTCCACCCACTGCGCCACCTGCCGGTACAGCTGCTCGGTCACGGCCGTGTTGGTCTGGAAGAAGGAACGCGGCCGCACGCGCAGGTCGATCCCGTTGAGGCCCATGACCAGCTCGCGCTGCTCGCTCAGCAGGATCTCCTCGGGGCCCTCGATCACCGCCTTGTGCTCGGGCTGGATGTTCACGGAGACCACGTCCGCCGCGGGCACCAGCTCGCGCAGCAGGTCCAGGTTCTCGGCGACCTTGGGCAGCTGGCGGGTGCTGCGCAGCACGAAGCGCACCATGAGCCGGCCCTCGGGGCTGCCGGTGACGATCACGTGCTTGATCTCGCCGCGGCGCTTCGCGACGTCGTAGGGCAGCAGCCGCACCCGCCCGATGAACTCCGCGAGCGCGTGCAGGGCGCGCGTGACGGGTTCGGGGTACAGCGGGCAGTCCCGGAGGTCCACGCCCGCGGCGCCGTCCAGGATGCCGAGCGTGGGCGCCCCCACCTCACCGGCCACCACCATCTTGGCCTTGTTGCGGAACCCCCGCTCCGCCGAGGCCACCGGCTCCAGCCACCGCGGCGCACCGTGCGCGTCCACGAGCTCCCGCACCAGCTCCTGCTTGCGGGCCAGCTGCCGCGCGTACGGGACCTCGATCACCGTGCAGGACCGGCACTCACCCCGGTCGTAGTATCCGCATTCCACCCGCCCGAGTGTACGGCGGGCCTCGCCTGCCGGGCACGACGACGCCGCACGGCCGGGTGGGGTGCCCCTCCACCGCGTGTGGCGCGGGCCCGAGGATCGTGGCACCGTGAGGGCATTCGCCGCCCACCCCGAGGACCACAGCCATGAGCACCCAGCGCCCCTCCCCCGCCGTGATGCGGGGCCGCACCGATCCCGCGCGGGACGTGCGCCCGGTGGACTACACCTCGTGGCGCCCGTCCCCTGCGGCCCCGGGGATCGCCGGCGAGGAGGGAACGGAGACCACCGCGGCACGGAACGCGGCAGAACGGGGCACGCGGGCGGCGTCGTCCCCCGCGGCACCCGGAGCTGCGGCGCACGTGGCACCGGGCGGGACGCCCAAGCCGGGACCCGGACCTCGCCCGGCGCCCGCGGTCACCGTGGGAGACGCACCCCGCGAGCTGACCGTGGACCCGCAGCTCGCGGCCATGGTCGCGCGGCTGCGGTCCGAGGTGGCACCGGTGACGGGCACGCCGGAGAACGCGTTCTACACGGTGGACTCCGCACCGGGGCAGGAGCGGGAGCTGGACGTCCCCGCGGACGGGGTGGACGTGCACGGCGTGTGGGACGTGGGCGAGGACGCCCTGCGGGCCGTGGTGGCGGACCCCGAGGACACGTGGACCGCGGACCTGGGCCGCACCGACTACTACGTGCGCGGCCCGCTGTGCGTGCAGGTCACGCGCGCGGAGCACCGCGTGGTGGGGATCTACCGCAGCGGCTGGGCGATCGCGCGCCGACCGGACGAGACCTGGGCCGACACCCCCGACTCCCTGGAGCGCACGGGCGCCAAGCCCGGCGGCAGCGGCACGCGCTACCCCACCAACCGCCGGGAGCTGCTGGAACGGCTGCGCGCGGCGGGCTTCGAGGTCACCACCTCGGGGCCCACGCACGGCAAGATCACCCACCCGGACGTGCCCGGGCGGTTCCTGCCGTTCTCCTCCACACCGTCCTCGCAGCGCTACGGGCGCCACGTGGTCACCGCGGTCAAGCGCGTGTTCGGCATCGACGTGCGGTGAGCCGGGCCCGGGAACCAGCACGGTCCCCGGGCCCGGCCCACGGCGTTGCCCGACGACTGCCCGTCAGACGGACGCCGGCAGCTCGTCCACGCCGGTGCCGCGGCGCCCCCACGCCTGCAGCACGTCCAGGTAGCGCGCGCGGGCGCGCCGGGCCTGCTTCACGGCGCGACGCCCCCCGGCCTTGCGGGCCTCCTTGAGCCCACGACGCCGCTGCGTGCGCGTGCCCACCGCACTCGTCACCGCGGGCTGCCCGTACTCGGCCGGGAGCTCCCGGACCAGAGGCGACCCGCGCAGCTCCTGCTCCGCCCGCGCGAGGTACTCACGCTCCTGACGCCACGCGATCCGCGCCACCAGCACGAAGCACACCAACGCCAGCACCACCTTGACCGGCATGCCCAGCCACGGCAGCGCCGCCACCGGAGGAGCGTTCCAGAGGAAGTGCAGCACCCACCCCAGGGCGTAGAGCCCGGCGAATGCCGAGATGCGCACCATCATTGAGCAGTGCTTCACGGTGCGGCCCAGGAGATATGCCACCCCCACGCCAATGATCGCGGAGTACAGCCAGTGGGAGGAAATGCCAATGGTGCTGCGCAGCAGCGTCACACTGAAAGCACCCGAGAAATCACTGTTCGCATCCGTGGGCGCATTGTTCGCGGCATAGGAGACATTCTCGAAGATCTGGAATCCCAGACCCACGAACGCCCCCACCAGCAGCCCGTGCATGGGCCGGGTCAGCGTGCGGGAGGCCACCAGCATGATCAGGACCACTCCGATGGTCTTGCCCCACTCCTCGCTCGTGGGCCCCGCGAACGCGGCCCCCCAGTCCGCGCCCACTCCCCACGGGAGCAGCTTGGCCGCGAGCTCCAGGATGTGCTCGTTGGCGTGACCCCCGAGCCACGTGGGAACGGTGGCCCCGAACACGGTGGCCAGCAGCAGGATCCACGGCCGACGCGCCCGGTACGGGTCCGCCCACAGCACGATGACGGCGAACAGCACCAGGGTGAGCGCGAAGATCGGGGCGATCGCCAGCAGCGAGTCCTTCGCGGTGGTGAAGGACTTCGCCACCGCCAGGGACACCCCGGTGGTGCCCAGTGCCACCAGCACGCAGAACAGCCACCACACGGCCGAGCGCGGGCGGAAGAACTCGTGGCCGTACCCGGGTCCGTCCTGAGCGGCCGTGACTCGCACGGCGGGGCGGGCCCGGGCCGCGGGGGGGGC
>NZ_RCOM01000094.1 GCF_003667225.1 Kocuria rhizophila | reverse complement strand
ACTCTCTGCTCGACACCGCCGGGGTCACCTCCGGTGAGGGGGCGGGCCCGGCGGCGGGCGGTCCGGGTGACTCCGGCCGGGGAACGAGCCCTGGGGCCGTGCCATCGGGTTCCTCCGGCGGGTCGGGCCCTGTGCCCGCGAGTCCCGGGGCCACGTCGAGCACCCAGGACGCCGACTCCCCCGCAGGGACAGAGACCCCGTGCCGGGAGGATCTGCTCGCCGCTACGACCGCCCTGGACCGCTCCGCGTTCACGGCCGAGGCCGCCACCGCCGTGATGACTGACGGTTCGGCCCAGGACACCGTGACCACCGTGGCGGACGACGTCCGCGCCACGCTGTCCCAGCCCCGGGTCGAGCCCCTGCTGGCGTGCGAGCCGTCGCCCGTGGCCGCCCGTCACGACCTCCCCCGTGACCTGGCAGAGGAACCGGCGCGGAGCGTGGGACAGACGCAGCAGGAGACGGCACGCACGCTGCTGGCCGCGGCGGCGTCGTCGCCCTCCGAGGACCGCGTGTGGCTGCTCACGGCCCTGCGGGACACCGTCCGCACGGCACAGGCCCTGGCTCCGCAGGAACCGGTGCCCGCGCTGCCCGCGGCGCCCTGAGTGGCATCACCCTGAGCCCGCGCGGCGCCGCGGACCTCACGAGCCGGAGATCACGTCCCACCCGAGTTTGACGATCAGCGCGGTGACCACCACGAAGAACACGACCCTGATGAACGAGCTGCCCCGCGCCACGGCCGTGCGCGCGCCGAGGTAGCCGCCGGTCATGTTGCTGAGCCCCAGCACCAGACCGAGCCCCCACAGGACGGAGCCGTGGGCCGCGAACACGGCCAGCGCACCGAGGTTCGTGGCCAGGTTCACGATCTTGGCCTTCGCGCTGGCCTCCACGAAGCTGTACCCCAGCACGGAGACCAGCGCGATGATGAGGAAGGATCCGGTGCCGGGGCCCATGACGCCGTCGTAGAAGCCGATCATTGCGCCCAGCGCCACGGCCCGGGCGTAGTGGTGCGCGCCCGTGTGGCGCAGCTCGGTGAGCTGGCCCATGGACGGACGCGCCACCGTGAACACGAGCACCGCGATCAGCGCGAGCACGATGATCGGCGTGAACACGGACTCGGGCAGGGCCGCGGCTACCGCCGCGCCCCCGCCCGCCGCGAGCGCGGCAACCGCCGCCATCGGCAGCGCCGTGCGCAGGTCCGGGCGCACCCTACGGTAGAACGTCACCGCGGAGGTGGCCGTGCCGAACACCGAGCCCATCTTGTTGGTGGCCAGCGCCTGGACCGGGCTCAGCCCCGGGATCATGAGCGTGACCGGCAGCTGCAGCAGGCCGCCGCCACCCACCACGGCGTCGATGAAGCCCGCGGCGAGACCGGTGGCCATGAGCAGGGCGATGAGCCCGGGGGTTGCCGACTCCAGCCCGGAGCCGCTGAGGAACGAGACATCCACCGTCCGTGCGACGCGCGTGCGCTACAGGGACTCGGCCGCGGGGCCGTCCTGGCCCTGCAGCTCCGCGGTGATCTCCGCAACCACCTGGTCCCGCCGGATGTCCCGGCTGGTGCCACTGCGGCGATCCTTGAGCTCGAGCAGGCCATCGGCCAGCCCGCGCCCCACCACGAGCACCGTGGGCACACCGAGCAGCTCGGCGTCCCGGAACTTCACGCCCGGGGAGACCTTGGGACGGTCGTCGAAGAGCACGCTGATGCCCGCGGCCTCGAGGTGCGCCACGATCTCCTCGGCGGCCTCCAGCACCTCCGGACCCTTGCCCGTGGCCACCACGTGGAGGTCCGCGGGGCTGAGATCGCGCGGCCACAGCAGGCCGTTGTCGTCGTGGTAGAACTCCGCCACGGCCGCGAGCGCCCGGGTCACCCCGATGCCGTAGGAGCCCATGGTCACGGTGACCAGCTTGCCGTTGCTGTCCAGCACCTTGAGGCCGAGTGCCTCCGCGTACTTGCGGCCGAGCTGGAACACGTGGCCCATTTCCATGCCGCGGGCGATCTCCAGCGGCCCGGAGCCGTCCGGTGCGGGATCGCCGTCGCGGACCGTGCAGGCCTCCAGGGTGCCGTCCCACGTGAAGTCGCGCTCCGCCACGAGGTCGTACACGTGGGACTCCGCGACGTTCGCGCCCGTGATCCAGCGCGTTCCGGGCACCACGCGGGGGTCCACGAAGTAGGGGATGCGGGTCAGGGACTCGGCGCCGAGCAGCGGCTCGTCCCGGGTCAGTCCCGGACCGATGTAGCCCTTGACCAGTTCGGGGACGGCCCGCAGCTCGTCCTCCGTGGCGGCCGCGACCTCCAGCTCACCGCCCTCGCCGAGGGCCTCGCCGATGCCGGCCTCCACCCGCTTGAGGTCGATGTCCCGGTCCCCGGGAATGCCCACGGCCACGAGCTGCCTGCGGCCCTCCGGCAGGGAGACGGCGAGCACCACGTTCTTGAGTGTGTCCGCCGCGGTCCAGGGCTCGCCCTCGCGGGGGTGCAGCTCGTTGGAACGGGCCACGAGGGTCTCGATCGTGGGGCTGTCCGGCGTGCGGTGCACCTGTGCGGGCGGCGCGTCCGCGTAGTCCACGGGCTCCGGGACGACGGTGGTCACGGCCTCCACGTTCGCGGCGTACCCGCCAGCGGATCGGACGAAGGTGTCCTCGCCGACCGCCGAGGGGTGCATGAACTCCTCGGAGCGCGAGCCACCCATGGCACCGGAGGTGGCGGAGACCGCCACCACGGGCAGCCCGAGCCGCTCGAAGATCCGCACGTAGGCCGCCCGGTGCTTGGCGTAGGACTCGTCCAGCCCGGCGTCGTCCACGTCGAAGGAGTAGGAGTCCTTCATGATGAACTCGCGCCCGCGCAGCAGACCGGCGCGGGGACGGGCCTCGTCACGGTACTTGGTCTGGATCTGGTAGAGCATCGCGGGCAGGTCCTTGTAGGACGAGTACATGTCCTTGACCAGCAGCGTGAACATCTCCTCGTGCGTGGGCGCCAGGAGGTAGTCCGCGCCCTTGCGGTCCTGCAGCCGGAAGAGGTTCTCGCCGTACTCGGTCCAGCGGTTGGTGGCCTCGTACGGCTCACGCGGCAGCAGCGCCGGGAAGTGGACCTCCTGGGCGCCGATCGCGTCCATCTCCTCGCGGACGATGTTCTCGACCCTGCGCAGCACGGCCAGGCCCAGGGGCAGCCACGTGTAGATGCCGGGGGCGGCGCGGCGGATGTAGCCGGCGCGCACGAGCAGCTTGTGGCTGTCGACGTCGGCGTCCACCGGATCTTCACGCAGGGTGCGCAGGAACAGGGAACTGAGGCGAAGCGGCACGAATAGGTCCTAACCGCCCGTGACCGGGCCGATCGAAGCTGCTGATGTCTGCGGCGAGTCTATCGCTGTGACGCGTCCCGGGGGTCAGCCCCGCCGTGCTCACAGGAGCACGGTGGCGAAATCCCCGTGACGGTGGAAGCCCACCCGGCGGTAGGTGGCCAGCGCGGGGGCGTTGTAGTCGTTGACGTAGAGGCTCACGGTCGGGGCCTGCCGCCGGGCCAGGGCCACGGTCGCGGCCATGCAGGGGACGGCGAGGCCCTTGCCCCGGTGCTCGGGGGCCACCCACACCCCCTGGATCTGGCACACCCCGCCGTGCAGGGAGCCGATGTCGGCCTTGAACACCACGTCACCGCGGTGGTCGGTGAGCACCGCGGTGCGACCGTCGCGCAGCAGGGACCGGATCCGCTCCCGGTAGCCGTGGGCGCCACTGCCCAGGGGCGAGTAGCCGACCTCCTCGGTGAACATGGCGGCCGCCGCGGGGAGCACCCGCTCGAGGTCCGCCTCGCTCCCCCAGTGCACGGAACTCGCGGGGCCGGCGAGCAGGCGGGGGTCGGGGTCTCGGTCCATGACCAGCAGGGGCTGCACCGGACGCACGTCGAACGGCGCGGGCCACGAGTCACGCAGCCGCTCCCACAGCCCGAGCACCGGCTCTGCCGGGCCGAAGAACGAGGCGAAGCGGGGCCCGCCGCGGGCCAGGGCGTCCGCCACGAGGTCCGTTCCCCGCTCGTCCAGCACCACGGGGACCACGTTGGTCCCGGCCCAGCACGCCCCCACGAGTTCCCCCGAGGGTGCGGCCACCCCGTACACCGGCGGGCGGCGGGCCCCGGAGGCACGAACCCGCTGCACGTGCGACGCCACGAACACGGAGGCCACCGGGTCCTGCGCGAGAAGCCGGTCCAGTGCCGCGGGGTCCACGGCGGCGGGTGCGAGCGCCCGCGCGCCCCGACGCCGGATCACCCGGCGGTCACGACCGGGGAGCCCTCCACGGGCTGGCCGTTCTCGTCCAGCTCCATGCTCTCGGCCATCTCGTTGGCCTGGGCCAGCAGGGTCTCCACGATCTGGTCCTCGGGAACGGTCTTGATGACCTCGCCCTTGACGAAGATCTGGCCCTTGCCGTTGCCCGAGGCCACCCCGAGGTCCGCCTCGCGGGCCTCGCCCGGTCCGTTCACCACGCAGCCCATCACGGCCACGCGCAACGGCACGGTGAGGTGCGCGAGCCCCTCGTTGACCTCCTCCGCGAGCTTGTACACGTCCACCTGCGCACGCCCGCAGGACGGGCACGAGACGATCTCCAGCTTGCGCGGGCGCAGTCCGAGGGACTGCAGGATCTGGTTGCCCACCTTGACCTCCTCCACGGGAGGGGCGGACAGGGACACGCGGATGGTGTCCCCGATGCCCTGCGAGAGCAGGATGCCGAACGCCGTGGCGGACTTCACGGTGCCCTGCAGCGCCGGACCGGCCTCCGTGACGCCCAGGTGCAGGGGCCAGTCCCCGCGCTCGGCCAGCAGCTGGTAGGCCCGGACCATGGTCACGGGGTCGTTGTGCTTCACGGAGATCTTGAAGTCGTGGAAGTCGTGCTGCTCGAACAGGGAGGCCTCCCACACCGCGGACTCCATGAGCGCCTCGGGGGTGGCCTTGCCGTACTTCTCCAGCAGCCGCTTGTCCAGGGAGCCCGCGTTCACACCGATCCGGATGGACACCCCGGCCGCCTCCGCGGCGCGGGAGATGCCCTCGATCTGGTCGTCGAACTTGCGGATGTTGCCCGGGTTCACGCGGACACCGGCGCACCCGGCGTCAATCGCGGCGTAGACGTACTTGGGCTGGAAGTGGATGTCCGCGATCACGGGGATCGGGGACTTCTTGGCGATGATGGGCAGGGCGTCGGCGTCGTCCTGGGACGGGCACGCCACGCGCACGATGTCGCAGCCGGCGGCGTTGAGCTCCGCGATCTGCTGCAGCGTGGCGTTGATGTTGGTGGTGGGGGTGGTGGTCATCGACTGCACGCTGATGGGCGACTCCGAGCCCACTCCCACGGATCCCACCCGGATCTGGCGGGTCTTGCGCCGCGGGGACAGAACGGGCTGGGGCGCTGCGGGCATGCCGAGATTGACCGACGTCACGTGTTTCCTCCAGGGGAATCGACCTGCGGGGCCCGAGACGCGCGCCCCGCGAACGTTGCTCCCCCCATTGTGCCCCACTCCTCCGACGTGGCTGACGCCCACCAGTCCCGGAGACAACGACGCCGCCCCCGGCCGCGCGCGTGCGTGGCCGGGGGCGGCGTCGAGCCTGGGCGGGGAGGTCAGCGGCGCATGATCTTGCGCGCGAGCCAGTTGCCGAAGAACTGCACGAGCTGGACCAGGATGATGATCACGATCACCGCGGCCCACGTGACCTGGTCGTTGAAGCGCTGGTAGCCCAGCCGCAAGGCGAAGTCGCCCAGACCGCCAGCACCGATCGCCCCCGCCATCGCGGACATGTCCGTGATGCCGATGACCAGGAAGGTGTAGCCCAGCACCAGGGGGCCGAGCGCCTCGGGGAGCACCACCGTGGTGATGATCTTCCACCGCGAGACCCCCATGGACCGGGCGGCCTCCACGACCCCCGGGTCCACGGTCATGAGGTTCTGCTCCACGATCCTCGCCACGGCGAACGTGGCGCCGATGGTCATGGCGAAGATCGCGGCGTTGGGCCCCAGCCGGGTGCCCACCACGGACTCCGTGACCTGCCCCAGCGCCGCGAGCAGGATGATGAACGGGATGGGTCGTACAAAGTTCACCAGCAGGTTGAGCACGGTGAACACCGCGCTGTTCGCCAGGATGTTGCCCCGGCGGGTCACGTAGAGCCCCACGCCCACCGCGAGACCCAGGAGCCCCGCGAGGACCAGGGTCACCGAGACCATGTAGAGCGTCTGCCCGGTTGCCTGCAGCAACTGCGGGCCGAGAGTGGACCAGTCCATTACTCGGACACCTCCTGGACCGTGGTGACCGCCCGCAGGGCCTCGATGGCCCGTGACACGGCGTCGTCGGGCCCGTCGAGGGACAGCGTGAGCGTCCCGAACGTGTGTGACTGCAGGATGGAGATCCCGCCGAACGCGATCTCGAAGGCCACGCCGTCCCGCGCGGCGTCGGAGAGCACCGAGCCGATCCTGTTGCGGTCGGTGACGTCCACGAGCACGAGCCGGCCCGGATGCTCGGACCGGAGCTTGGCGAGCTCGTCCTCCCGCGGCACGGTGCGCATCACGGAGGACACGAACTTGCGGGTGGTCTCCGCCCTCGGGTGCGCAAAGAGCTCCGCGGTGGTCCCGGTCTCCACGACCCGCCCGGAGTCCATGACCGCCACACGGTCGGCGACGGCGCGCACCACGTCCATCTCGTGGGTGATCAGCACGATCGTGATCCCCAGCTCGCGGTTGACGCGTCGCAGCAGGCTCAGGACCTCCTGCGTGGTCTCCGGGTCCAGCGCGGACGTGGACTCGTCCGCGAGCAGCAGCTCGGGGTTCGTGGCGAGCGCTCGCGCGATGCCCACCCGCTGCTTCTGGCCGCCCGAGAGCTGCTCGGGGTAGTTGCCGGCGCGCTCGGTGAGACCCACGAACTCGAGCAGCTCTGCCACCCGCGCCCTGCGGTCCTCCGGCTTCCACCCGGCGCGCTTGAGCGGGAACTCGATGTTGCCGGCCACGGTGCGGGACGTGAACAGGTTGAACTGCTGGAAGATCATCCCGATGTCCCGGCGGATCGGGGCCAGCTGGGTCTCGCTGCGGCCGTCCACCTGGCGGCCGGCCACCTGCAGGCTGCCGGACGTGATGGGTTCCAGGCCGTTGATCAGGCGCACCAGCGTGGACTTGCCGGCACCCGAGTAGCCGATGACGGCGAAGATCTCCCCGCGCCGAATGTCCAGGTCCACGGAGTCCACGGCGGTGACCGTGCGCGTGCGGCGCTTGGAGCCGGTCACGAAGACCTTGCTGACGTCCCGGAAGCTGACCAGTGTCTGCGCCTCGGGCGCCGGGCTCACTTGCTCTGCCCCTTGAGGTCCTCGGAGTAGCGGGACAGCAGGTCCTTGAGCTCTTGCTGGTCCACCCTGGTGGGCACCGCGGTGCCCTTGGTCTCCTGCTTCTCGGCCTCCTGCACCTTGTCGTCGTAGTAGAAACCCGCAACCTTCTTGAGGGTCTCGTTGTCCGCGTTCGCCTCGGTCGCGGCGAAGAGGTTGTCGTAGACCTTGGCGCTGTCCGCCGTGGGATCGTCCTGGGCGAGCGCGTTCTTCGGTTCGAGGTTAGCCCGGTCCAGGAAGTCGTTGTTCACCACGGAGGCGGCCACGGAGTCCATGGACAGCACGGTCTGCTCCGCGGAGACGGGACGGACCTTCACCTTGGACTTCTCGGTGTCCACGTCCTGCTCGGTGGGGGCGATCGTGTCCTTGGTGAAGGTCACCAGGTCCTGCTGCTCCAGCAGGCTCAGCGCCCGGGAGAGGTTGATGGAGTCGTTGGGAACGGCGATCTCGTCCCCGTCCTTGACGTCGGCCACGGACTTCACGGACTTGGAGTACAGCCCCAGCGGGAAGATGGACGTGGAGCCCACGGGGGTGATCGTGTCACCCGAGTTGTTGTTGTAGTCCGCCAGGTAGGCGATGTGCTGGAACCAGTTCATGTCGATGTCCCCGCTCTTCAGGGCGGGGTTCGGCTGGCTGTAGTCGCTGAAATCCACGAACTCCACGGTGACATCGTTCTGCGCCGCCACGTCCTTCAGAGCGTCCTGGACGGGGGTGGCGCCCACGATGCCGATGGTGATCTTGCCGTCGGCCATGGGATCGGTGTTCTCGGGGCCGCCGCACGCGGTGAGGGTCAGGCCCAGGGTGGTGGCCAGTACAACGGGGATCAGGCGCTTGCTTCGCACGGTGATGCCTTTCCAGGGTCGGGATACGGATGCGCGGAGCAAACAGTCCCACCTGGATGAGGGCAATGATCAGACACGTGCCATTCGGGGAAAACCGCACTTGCCGTGATCTGTTCGAACCGCGGCCGGATGGTCATCTGGGGCACCCCGCTACGGGAGAGGGTTGCCGTCCGGCCAGCCAGAGCTTCGCGCCGGATCTCGTCATCCGCCCAGAACTGTAGCACGGTGTTCACAGGTTCCCGTACCGCCGGACGACGCCGCCCGGGCCGCCCCCGTCCGCACGGCGTCATCGCGTGCCACGGTGCACCCCGGGGCCACGCCTGGCTTC
>NZ_RCOM01000093.1 GCF_003667225.1 Kocuria rhizophila | reverse complement strand
CGAGCTGAGCGCTAGTCTCGTGGGCTCGGAGATGTGTATAAGAGCCAGGCACGATCTCGCCGCGCGCCAGGGCGGGCCGGATCATGCGGGACACGTGGTCCGCGCGGGCGGACGCGAACAGCAGGGCCTCCGTGGCGGCGTCGACCGGTGCGTGGGAGGGGTCCAGCACGAGAGCCCGCACGGCCTCGGCGAGCGGCGTGCCCCCGGGCTCGCGCGTGCACGTGACCGTGTGCCCGGCACTGCGCAGGGCCGCGGCGAGGGCACTGACCTGGGTGGACTTCCCGGCGCCGTCACCGCCTTCGAACACGATGAGCGCCCCGCGCGTTGAATCCTTCACGCGCACCACTCTAGCCAGCGCCCCCGACACCCTCGGGTCCCGCCCGGGGCTGGGCAGGCAGCACAGCACGGGCCCACGGTCGTAGGCTGACGGGCATGCACAAGGACACCCTGGTGGTGACGGGCGGCCGCCCCGAGCCCCTGCACGACGCCCCCGTGAACCCTCCCATGGTGCTGAGCTCCACGTACCGGGGGACAGGGGACGTCGCGGACGGCGACCGCTCCTACGCGCGCTCCGCCAATCCCACGTGGGAGGCCTTCGAGGAGGTCCTGGGGCAGCTCGAGGGTGCGCCCTGTCCGGCGTTGTCCCACGCATCGGGGATGGCCTCAATCGCTGCGGCGCTGAGCCTCGTGCCGGTGGGCGGCACGGTGGTGGTGCCGCGGCACAGCTACCAGGGCACCCTGCAGCTGGCCCGGCGCCTGCAGGACCGCGGGATCCTCACCGTGCGAGCCGTGGACATCGCGGACACCACCGCCGTGCTCCGCGCCCTGCCCGGCGCGGACCTGCTGTGGGTCGAGAGCCCCACCAATCCCATGCTGGAGGTCGCCGACCTCCCCGCGCTGATCACGGGGGCCCGTGCGCGGGGCGTGCTTACGTGCGCGGACAACACGTTCGCCACGCCGTTGCTGCAGCAGCCGCTCGCACTCGGTGCGGACCTCGTGGTGCACTCGGCCACCAAGTACCTGTCGGGGCACTCGGACGTCCTCATGGGTGCCGTGGTGTGCGCGTCACCCGAGCTGCGGAGTCGACTCCACACCCAGCGCACCCTGGAGGGCGGCATCCCGGGCCCCTTCGAGTCGTGGCTCGCCCCGCGGGGGCTGCGCACGCTCGCTGTGCGCCTCGAACGCGCCGTGGCGAGCGCGGCGGTGCTCGCGCTGAGGCTCCAGGAGCACCCCGCCGTGGCCCGGGTGCGCTACCCCGGTCTGCCGGGCGATCCCGGGCACCAGCGCGCCGCCGCGCAGCTGACGGGCGGCTTCGGCGCGGTGCTCTCGGTGGTGCTGCACGACGACGCCGCCGCGGCCGAGCGCCTCGTCGCGGGCCTGCGCGTGTGGACCCCCGCCACGTCGCTCGGCGGTGTGGAGTCCCTCGTGGAGAGACGGCGCCGGCACCCGGAGGAGCCGACCACCGTTCCCGAGAACCTGCTGCGGCTGTCGGTGGGGATCGAGAACGTGGAGGACCTGTGGAGCGACCTCGCCGCGGGGCTCGACGCGCTCGCCGATCGGTAGACTGCTCCCGTGACTTCTTACCCGTGGGCCCTCACTCTGGCGAACTACCTGGACTACGCCATCACCGTGGTGGTGGCAGTGCTCGCCCTCCTCGCGGCACTCGACTGCGTGCGGCGCTCCCCGGTGCAGTTCGAACGGGCGTGGAAGCGCACCAAGTCCTTCTGGCTCGCCCTCACGGGTGGTGCCGCGGTGGTCACCGTGTTCAGCGCGGTCTTCTCCACCCTGTCGATCCTGCGGGTGGGCATCCCGGGGACCGGGTCGCTGATCCTCATGCTCATTGCGGCCACGATCGCCGGTGTGTACTTCGCAGACGTGCGCCCCGCCGTGGCGGGGGAGTCCAAGAATCCCGGGTCCTGGTGACGCGGACGAACACACTGCGCTGAGCGCCCGGACAGCGTGGTCCGTCGGGCCCGCTGGGATCCAGCGGGGTCCACGCTCGGAGCAGTGCCGCGCACGGCTCAGTGCGGCGCCACCGCATCCCACGGCACCGTGAGCTCGCCGAGTCGCCACCGCGCGGGTCCGTGCAGCACGGGCCATCCGGTGGCCTTCAGATCGCGGCACATCGCGTTCCAGCGCTGCCGCGGCCCGAACGGTGACAGTGCGGCGTTTGCCAGCCAGGCGGCGTCGGCGGCGGCCAGGAGGTCGTGGACGCGCTCCCCCGGCACGTTGCGGTGGATCAGGACCTTGGGCAGCCGGGCGGCCACGTCCGAGGGCAGCGCGAAGGCGCCCGGGCGCATGCTGACGGTGAAGGTCTGCGGCCCCTGGGCGGTGCAGCACAGCCACGTGGCCAGCCGCCCCAGCTCGTCGCACGTGCCGTCCATGAGCACACCGCCCGGTGCCAGGCGGGAGCACGCGAGCTCCCACGCCGCCGGCACGTCCTCCACCGGGTACTGGCGCAGCACGTTGAACGCGCGCACGAAGACCGGCGACCGTGCGCCGGTGGGAATCTCGAAACCGCCGCGCTGGAACGACAACCCCGGGCGGGCGTGGGACTGCGCGCCGGCCACGCGGGCCGGGTCGATCTCGATCCCCGTGAGCTCCACGTCCGGCCGGACGGTGCGGGCGCGCTCCCACAGCTCCACCGTGGTCACAGGCGCGGCCCCGAAGCCCAGGTCCACCAGCAGGGGATCGGTGGCGCCGCGGAGCACGGGGGCCAGCACGCCCGTGAGGTAGCGGTCCGCGCGGCGCAGCCGGTTGGGGTTGGTGGTGCCCCTGGTGACGGATCCAACGGGGCGCTGCTGAAGGGGCACACGGCCACTGTACGTCCGGTGCGCGTCGCCCGTTCCCCCGCGTGGTCAGGGGTGGAACAATGGAGCCATGGCTAACGAATCAGCGACTTACAAGCTCATCCTCCTGCGCCACGGCCAGTCCGAGTGGAACGAGAAGAACCTCTTCACCGGCTGGGTGGACGTCCCCCTCACGGAGAAGGGGCGCGCCGAGGCCACCCGGGGCGGCGAGCTCATGGCCGAGAACCAGCTGCTGCCGGACGTGGTCCACACGTCCCTGCTGCGCCGCGCGATGAACACCGCCAACCTCTCGCTGGACGCCGCGGACCGGCTGTGGATCCCCGTGAAGCGCTCGTGGCGTCTCAACGAGCGCCACTACGGTGCGCTGCAGGGCAAGAACAAGGCCGAGATCCGCGAGGAGTACGGCGAGGAGCAGTTCATGACCTGGCGCCGCTCCTACGACACCCCGCCGCCCGAGCTGGACGACTCCTCCGAGTGGTCGCAGGCCGGGGACCCCCGCTACGCGGACGTGGCCAACCTGCCCCGCACCGAGTGCCTCAAGGACGTGCTGGAGCGGTTCATGCCGTACTGGGAGGAGCAGGTCATCCCTGACCTCAAGGCCGGGAAGACCGTCCTGGTGGCCGCGCACGGCAACTCCCTGCGCGCCCTGGTCAAGCACCTGGACGGGATCTCGGACGAGGAGATCGCCGGGCTCAACATCCCCACGGGAATCCCGCTGTACTACGAGCTGGACCAGAACCTCAAGCCCGTGACCCCGGGCGGTCGGTACCTCGATCCGGACGCCGCCGCGGAGTCCATCAAGGCCGTGGCCAACCAGGGCAAGAAGTAGGGGTCACCACCCCGTGACGAAGGCCCCGCCCGAAAGGGCGGGGCCTTCGTCGAGAACGGGCCGGGGCCCGCAGGATCACTCCCCGGCGTCGGTGCCGTAGTGGCCGTGGCCCGTGGGGTGGGTGTCCGTGGCGGGCGCCCAGTCCCCGGTCACCAGGTAGGACACCTTGCGAGCCACCGAGACGCCGTGGTCGCCGATGCGCTCGAGGTAGCGGGAGGCCAGGGTCACGTCCACCGCGGTGGGCACGGAGGAGTCCCACCCCGGGGCGGCGAGCATCTCGAAGACCTGCTGGTGCTTGAGGTTCAGCTCCGACTTCAGAGCGAAGATCTCGTCCGACTGGCTGATGTCACGGTTGCCCAGCACGGAGATCACGCGGGAGATCAGCTTGAGGTCGATCTCGAACATCTCGTCGAAGTGGGCGCGCATGGCCTCGGGAAGGACGGGCTCGGGGAAGCGCAGCCGGGCCAGCTGGGCCAGGTGGCGGGCCAGGTCCCCCATGCGCTCCAGGGAGGCGCTCATGCGCAGGGCGCCCACGATCATGCGCAGGTCGGAGGCCACGGGGGCCTGCAGGGCCAGGATGTCGATGGAGCGCTCGTCCAGGTCGTTCTGCAGGAAGTCGATGCGGGCGTCGTTGGAGATGACCTCTTCGGCCACCTGGATGTCGGCGTCGAGGAAGGCGGTTCGGGCGCTGGCCAGTGCCTGCTGCACGAGCGTGGCGATCTGGATCAGTTCCTCACCGACCTGGTGGAGCTCGGCCTGGAAAACCTTGCGCACAGGGGCGTCCTTTCATTCACGGCAGTTCTTGGTCCCGTAGCCTACGCGTCTCGAGCGGGTCGGGTGCCACCGGGGGATCGGTGCGACGACGTCGCACACGTCTCACCAGGTTCACAGGCGGTCGTGAACGCGCCGCCATCCCCAGGTGAACGTTGGCTGAACCGGGTGGCCGGACCAGTCGGTCGGGGGCTCTGCGCCGACCCGGGAGTCTAAGCTGACACCGTGAGCGAGACGACGATTGCCCTGCTGGCCGGGTTCATCGGCTTCCTGCTCGGCATCAGCGGACTGATCGCCGTGCGGGTGAGCCAGCGCCGTCGTCATGCTTATGCGGACGTCCAGGAGCCCACCCTGCCGGAGGGCACCGCGGAGATCCTCGCGGCACTCGGACTCGCCTACGTGGTGGTGGACGGCGTGGACGGCGTGGTCCGGGCCTCTCCTGCGGCGTACGCGTACGGCATCGTGCGCGGCCACACCGTGGTGCACCAGGAGCTCCTGGACATGGTCCGCAGCACCCGGCGCAACGGCGTGGTGGAGGAGAAGCGGCTGGAGCTGACCCGCGGCCAGCTGCAGCGGGGCGTGATCGTGCTCGACATCCGGGTGGTGACCATTGCGGACGAGTACATCCTGCTGCTCGCGGACGACCAGACCGAGATCGTGCGCGCGCAGTCCATCCGCAACGACTTCGTGGCCAACGTCTCCCACGAGCTCAAGACCCCCGTGGGCGCCGTCAGCCTGCTGTCCGAGGCCATCGAGGACGCGGCGGCGGACCAGGACTCCGTGCGGCACTTCGCCGCGAGCCTGCAGCGGGAGTCACGGCGGCTGAGCGCGCTCGTGCAGGACATCATCGAGCTCTCCCGGCTCCAGGGCACGGACGTGGTGTCCAAGGGCACCGCGGTGGCCCTGAACCGCACCGTGGGCGAGGCCGTGGACCGCAACCGGCTGGCGGCGGAGACCAGGCACATCGAGGTCAAGGTGGGCGGGCGGATCGACACCCCGGTGTTCGGGGACCCGGACATGCTCGTCACGGCCGTGCGCAACCTCATCGACAACGCCGTGCGGTACTCCCCGGAGCACACCCGGGTGGGCGTGGGGCTGCGGGAGCGCAACGGCATGGCGCAGATCACGGTCACGGACCAGGGGCCGGGGATCTCGGAGACCGAGCAGGACCGGATCTTCGAGCGCTTCTACCGGGTGGACAGCGCACGCTCGCGCCAGACCGGGGGCACCGGACTGGGGCTGAGCATCGTCAAGCACGTGATGGCGCAGCACGGCGGAGAGGTCTCCGTGTGGTCCCAGCCGGGCCGGGGCTCCACGTTCACCCTGCAGATCCCGCTCATGGAGGATCCCGACGAACAGAACGGGCCGCCACCGTCCGGTGGCGCGCACCGAAGACAGCGAGTGGAGGAACGCGCGTGACCCAGATTCTGATGGTGGAGGACGAGGAGTCCCTGAGCGACCCCCTGGCCTATCTCCTGGGGCGTGAGGGCTTCGACGTCACGGTCGTGGCGGACGGCGTCCGCGCCGTGGCGGAGTTCGACCGATCGGGCGCGGACCTCGTGCTCCTGGACCTCATGCTCCCGGGCCAGTCCGGGACCGAGGTCTGCAAGCAGATCCGGCAGCGCTCCACGGTGCCGATCATCATGCTCACGGCCAAGGACGCGGAGATCGACAAGGTGCTCGGTCTGGAGCTCGGCGCGGACGACTACGTCACCAAGCCGTACTCCTCCCGCGAGCTGGTGGCCCGCATCCGGGCCGTGCTGCGGCGTCGTGCGGAGCCCGAGGACCTGATCACCGCCACCGTGGCCGCGGGGCCGGTGCGGATGGACGTGGAGCGGCACGTGGTGCACGTGGATGGCGAGCCCGTGGCCATGCCGCTCAAGGAGTTCGAGCTGCTGGAGATGCTGCTGCGCAACGCGGGCAGGGTGCTGACCCGCGGGCAGCTGATCGACCGGGTGTGGGGCTCCGACTACGTGGGGGACACCAAGACCCTGGACGTGCACATCAAGCGGCTGCGCTCCAAGGTGGAGCCGGACCCCTCCGCACCGCAGCACATCGTGACGGTGCGGGGGCTGGGCTACAAGTTCGAGGCCTGAGCGCGCCGCGGGTTCATGCGGGCACCGGGCACCACTAAGGCCCGGTGAGAGTGGGGCCAGTGCACGAGCGCACCGGGCACAGACAGAGGGGTCGCACCCGCGCGGGTGCGACCCCTCTGGTGGTCACGGCAGCAGCGCCGTCACGGGTGGGTCAGTGACCGCCCTCGGAGTGGCCCTCCGGGGCCTTGGTGTTGGAGGGGTTGGCCGGAGTGGTGGGAGCGCCACCCGGGACGAAGGAGGCGTAGCGCGGGTAGGTGTGGTCCAGCACGGGCACGGAGGCGTTGCTGTCCTGGCCGTCCGCGGTGAACGAGGTGTCCACCATCAGTCCGGGGTCCGCGCCGGCCTTGTCCAGCATCACGGGCTTGGACTTCTCCAGGACGACCTCCTGGTTGGCGGGGACCTCGATCGTGGCCGTGGCGCCGTCCGCGTCCATGGTGACGGTCTGGGCGGTGTCGCCGTTGTTGATCACGGTGCCGAGCACACGGCCCTGGGAGTCCGCGTCCTCCGCGACCACGAGCACGTTGCGCAGCTGGACGTCTCCCAGGTCCATCTGGACACCGTCCGCCGGTGCGTAGGTGTCTGCGGTGGCCTGAGGGCTGATGTACGCGCATCCGCTCACGCCGGTCAGGACGGCAAGCGCTGCCGCGCCCAGTCCGAGCTGCTGCAACTTCTTGTGGGCGGCGTTCTTCACGGCACGAACTCCTCGGGCTCTCTGACGGTGGGACTCAATCTCCGCTCAGTCTATCGGTTTGGCCACGGATCGTCTGCAACCCCGCGCCGCCCGTGGCGCGGTCTCACGGGGCCGCAGGACGCCCCGCGGACGGCCGGGAGCGAGGAATCGAGCATCATACACCGTGGTAGACTTGGCGGGCTGAAAGGGGTTTGTGCATGGTTTTCGAGGTTGGCGAAACGGTCGTCTATCCGCACCACGGTGCGGCGACCATCGAGGAGATCAAGACTCGCACCGTCAAGGGTGAAGAGAAGATGTATCTCCGGCTCAAGGTGACCCAGGGGGACCTCATGATCGAGGTCCCGGCGGAGAACGTGGACCTCGTGGGCGTCCGTGACGTCGTGGACGAGGACGGCCTCAAGCAGGTCATCTCGGTCCTCCAGGCGCAGGACGCCGAGGAGGCTTCCAACTGGTCCCGCCGCTACAAGGCCAACCTCGAGAAGCTCGCCTCCGGTGACGTCCTCAAGGTTGCGGAGGTCGTCCGCGACCTCTGGCGCCGGGACCGCGGAAAGGGCCTCTCCGCCGGCGAGAAGCGCATGCTGACCAAGGCCCGCCAGATCCTCACCTCCGAGCTGGCGCTGGCCAAGAAGATCGACGAGGAAGAGGCGGAGAAGCGCCTGGACGACATCCTGTCCGCGGCCTGATCCCCGTCCTCCCGTGACGCACCACCACGACCTCGCGAGCCCGTCCGCACTGGACGGGCTCGCTGTCGTTGTCGTCGCCGCGGGTTCCGGCACGCGGCTCGGCTACGGGATGCCCAAAGCGCTCGTGCCCGTGGCCGGCCACCCGCTGCTGGAGCACGCGCTGGCCACGGTGCGCGAGGCCCTGCCCGCGGCGTCGCTGCTGGTCACCGTGCCGGTGGGGGACACCGAGCTCACCGCGGTGGCGTCAGCGTGCGGTGCCCAGGCGGTCACGGGCGGTGCCACGCGCGCGCAGTCCGTGGCCCGCGCCCTCGCAGCGCTGCCCCCGGACACGAAGCGGGTTCTGGTGCACGACGCCGCTCGCTGCCTCACTCCGCGCGCCGTGTTCGAGCGGGTGGTCGCCGCCCTGCAGGACGGCGCGGAGGCCGTGGTGCCGGTGGTCGAGGTGACGGACACGGTGCGCGGGGTGGACTCCGGCGGGTGCAGCACCGGCACGGTGGACCGTGCGGGGCTGCGGGCCGTCCAGACGCCCCAGGGGTTCGACCGCGCACTGCTGGAACGCGTGAACGAGGCCGCGGGGCTGCTGCCGGACCGCAGCGCGGAGGATCCAGCCGGCATCACGGACGACGCCAGCCTGGTGGAGCGGTTCGCCCCGGAGCACCCCGTGGTTCTCGTGGCCGGGGACGTCGAGTCCTTCAAGATCACCCGCCCTCTCGATCTGCTGCTGGCAGGCGCCGTGGTGGACGCGCGGGGCTGAAACCCAGCCGAGCCACATTCTCCGGGCACCCGCCACCCGGTGCTCGCCGGCAGCGGCACTGGATGCCGAGACGTCATGTCCCCTGAC
>NZ_RCOM01000092.1 GCF_003667225.1 Kocuria rhizophila | reverse complement strand
CCCGGGTCCGACCCTCCGCCCACGCCCCGGGCCACGAGAACGGGGTGCCCCGCTCTGGTGAGCGGGACACCCCGTAGGTCACGCGGCGCCGCTCAGCGGCACCGCCCGTCTCAGCGGCTCAGCAGCAGGGCCTCGCCCTGACCGCCGCCACCGCACAGCGAGACCGCAGCCTTGCCGGAGCCGCGGCGCGCGAGCTCCATGGCCGCGTGCAGCGCCAGGCGGGCACCGGACGCACCGATGGGGTGGCCCAGGGCGATCGCGCCGCCGTGGATGTTGACCTTGTCCATGTCCACGCCGAGGTCCCGGACGGACTGCACGGAGACCGCGGCGAACGCCTCGTTGATCTCGATGAAGTCCAGATCGGCCGCGCTCCACTCCGAGCGGGACAGGGCGTGCTCGATCGCGCGCGAGGGCTGCGAGTGCAGGGACGTGTCCGGCCCGGCCACCTGCCCGGGCCTGCCCACCACGGCGAGCCAGTCCAGGCCGTGCTCCTCCGCGTAGCCGCGCGTGGTCAGCACCACGGCCGCCGCGCCGTCGGAGATCGGGGAGGAGTTGCCCGCGGTGATGGTGCCGTCCTTGGTGAAGGCGGCCCGGAGCTTGCCCAGCCCCTCGGCGGTGGAGTCCGGACGCACGCCCTGGTCCTCGGAGACGGTCACGGGATCGCCCTTGCGCTGCGGGATCTCGATCGGCGCGATCTCGTCCGCGAACACACCGTCCTGCTGCGCCTTGCCCGCGAGCTGGTGGCTGCGGGCCGCCACCTCGTCCTGCTCCTCACGCGTGATGGAGCGCTCGGAGTTGCCGGTCTCGGTCAGCTCGCCCATGGGGACCTGCAGCTCCACATCCACGAGGCCGTCGTGGGCCAGCGAGTCCGCGAGCCTCATGTCCCCGTAGGACGTGCCCTTGCGGGCCCCCAGAGCCAGGTGCGGGGCGTTGGTCATGGACTCCATGCCGCCGGCGACGACGACGTCCGCCTCGCCCGCGCGGATCATCCGGGCCGCCTCGGTCACGGCCACCAGCCCGGACAGGCACACCTTGTTGAGACTCATGGCGGGCACGTTCATGGGCAGTCCGGCGGCCACGGCGGCCTGCTTGGCGGGGTTCTGCCCGTTGCCGGCCTGCACCACGTTGCCCATGTAGACGTAGTCCACATCCTCCGGGGCCACGCCCGCGCGCTGGAGCGCGTGCTTGATGGCGTGCGCGCCCAGGTCCACGGCGCTCTGGGACGCCAGCGCGCCCAGCAGCTTGCCCTGCGGGGTGCGGGCCCCGTTGACGATCACGATGTCATTGGCGTTCTCTGTCACTGTTCCTCCTGAACGGGTACGGAATCGGGGGTCACGTCCACGAGATCCACCCGGTAGTTCGCTTCGGTCTTCTCGGCCACTTCTGCCTCGGTCACGCCGGGGGCCAGGGTGCGCAGCACCAGTCCAGCCTCCTCGACGTCGAACACGCACAGGTCCGTGATGATGCGGTCCACCACGCCCACACCGGTGAGCGGGAGGTCGCACTCGTGCTTGAGCTTCGCGGAGCCGTCCTTGGCCACGTGCTCGGTGAGCACCAGCACGCGCGGCGTCCCGGCCACGAGGTCCATGGCGCCACCCATGCCCTTGACCATCTTGCCCGGGATCATCCAGTTGGCCAGGTCCCCGGTCTCGGAGACCTGCATGGCCCCCAGGATGGCCATCTTCACGTGTCCGCCGCGGATCATCCCGAAGGACGTGGCGGAGTCGAAGATCGCGGCCCCCGGCTGCAGGGTGATGGTCTGCTTGCCCGCGTTGATCAGGTCCGGGTCCTCGTCCCCCTCGTACGGGAACGGGCCCATGCCCAGCACGCCGTTCTCGGACTGCAGCACCACGCTCACCCCCGGCGGCAGGTTGTTGGCCACGAGCGTGGGGATGCCGATCCCCAGGTTCACGTAGTCGCCGTCCGCCAGTTCCGACGCCGCAATGGCCGCCATCTCGTCGCGTGTCCAGCTCATGCCGCTCCTCCCTCGACGCCGCCGGCGCCCTGCGCGTCCGGCCGAGGCCGGGTGGTGCGCTGCTCGATCTCCTTGGGCGCACCGGAGTACTGCACCACGTGCTGCACGTACACCCCCGGGGTCACGATGTGGTCCGGGTCCAGCTCGCCGGGGGCCACGATCTCCTCGACCTCCGCGAAGGTGACCCTCCCGGACGCCGCGCACACCGGGTTGAAGTTGCGGGACGTGCGCCGGTAGACCAGGTTCCCGTCCGTGTCTCCGCGCCACGCGTGCACCAGGGCCACGTCCGCCACGATCCCGCGCTCCTGCACGTAGGTGCGGCCGTCGAACTCGGCGGTGGGCTTGCCCTCCGCCACGGGGGTGCCCACGCCGGTGGCGGTGTAGAACGCGGGGATTCCCGCGCCGCCGGCCCGCAGCCGCTCCGCGAGGGTGCCCTGGGGGTTGAACTCCACCTCCAGCTCACCCTCCAGGAACTGGCGCGCGAACTCCTTGTTCTCCCCCACGTAGGAGGCCAGCACCTTGGAGACCTGCCGGTTCTCGAGCAGCAGCCCCAGACCCTTGCCGTCCACGCCCATGTTGTTGGAGACCACCGTGAGGTCCTTGACCCCGCTCTCCCGCACCGCCTCGATGAGGTCCCGCGGGACACCGGAGAGCCCGAACCCGCCCACCGCGAGCGTCATCCCGTCCCGCAGGGTCTCGGCCAGCAGCTCCGCCGCGCTGTCTCTGAGTTTGGACATGGCCACCCTTTCGCATTGTGTGCACGTGTGATCCGCATCTCAGCGTAGACGGTCGCTGCGCCGCGCACCGAACGGCTCCCGGCCCGTGAGCGCGTCGAGCACCGGACAGGGCGCGGGCGTCGTCGGCTCAGGAGGCCATCCAGCCGCCGTCCATGGCGTAGGAGGAGCCCGTGACCATACCCGCGGACGGGCCGGCCAGGAAGGCGATCAGCTCGCCCACCTCCTCGGGCTCCACGAGGCGCTTGATCGCGGACTCGGTGAGCATGATCTTCTCGACCACCTGCTCCTCCGGGATGCCGTGCGTGGCCGCCTGGTCCTTGATCTGCTTGTCCACCAGCGGGGTGCGCACGTAGCTGGGGTTCACGCAGTTGCTCGTGACACCGTGCGGCGCACCCTCCAGAGCCACGGCCTTGGAGAGCCCCTCGAGTCCGTGCTTGGCCGCCACGTACGCGGACTTGAACGCGGACGCCCGCAGCCCGTGCACCGAGGACACGTTGACGATCCGACCCCACCCCTGCTCGTACATGTGGGGGACGGCGGCGCGGATCAGCAGGAACGGGGACTCCAGCATGAGGGTGAGGATCCGGTGGAGGTCCGCGGGGTCGAAGTCCTGGACGGGCGAGACCTTCTGGATGCCCGCGTTGTTGACCAGCACGTCCACGTCCAGGCGCAGCTCCGCGAGCGCGGCGGTGTCCGTGAGGTCCACGGCCCACGCCTCACCGCCCACCTCGTCCGCGAGGCGCTGGGCGGCGTCGTGGTCGATGTCCGCGACCACCACGTGGGCGCCGCGCGCGGCGAGCGCCCGGACCGCGGCGGCTCCGATGCCGCTGGCACCGCCGGTCACGAGCGCCTTCTTGTCGTTGAGAGTGGTCTCGGTCATGTCGGGTGCCCTCACTCGCGGTGGTCTTTGCTCCAGGGTACGCAGGCCCGCCCCCGCCCGGAACGGTGCGGTCCTCGCGGCCGACCATGTCAGGACCGGGCGAGAGGTCGAGACGCCGAGCCCCTTGCACCCGACGTAACATATACGATTTGATACACGACACAGGTGACGCGGTTCACACCCAGCTCTACACTCACTTCACGACCAATTGGTCGGTTAATGCGTGACCCATCCGCCACTG
This sequence comes from Kocuria rhizophila, assembly GCF_003667225.1. Taxonomy (GTDB): domain Bacteria; phylum Actinomycetota; class Actinomycetes; order Actinomycetales; family Micrococcaceae; genus Kocuria; species Kocuria rhizophila. The sequence goes on along the minus strand of NZ_RCOM01000092.1, from coordinate 4,962 downwards.
GCACCCCACGGACTCCGGTCCGACGATCCTGGAGACCCCACATGGCAACCACCACAGCGCCCGCGCAGGGCCGCACCATGTCACGAGAAGAGCGCAAGGTCCTTGCGGGAACCCTCGTGGGCACCACCATCGAGTGGTACGACTTCTTCATCTACGCGCAGGCGGCCGCCTTCATCCTGGCGGCCCACTTCTTCAACCCCCTGGGGGCGGAAAACGCGCAGCTCGCGCAGGTGGTCTCCTGGGCGTCCCTGGGCATCAGCTTCCTGTTCCGCCCGCTCGGGGCCATCGTGGCCGGGCACATCGGCGACCGGTTCGGCCGCAAGGTGACCCTGGTGATGACCCTGTTCGGCATGGGCGCGGCCACCACGCTGATCGGCCTGCTACCCACGTACGAGCAGATCGGCATCGCGGCACCCATCCTGCTGATCCTGCTGCGCATCCTGCAGGGCTTCTCCGCCGGCGGCGAGTGGGGCGGGGCGGCCCTGATGTCCGTGGAGCACGCCCCCGTGAACAAGCGCGGCCTGTTCGGCGCCTACCCGCAGATCGGCGTGCCGATCGGCATGCTCATGGCCACCCTGTTCATGTTCTTCCTGACCACCACCCTGACCCCCGAGCAGTTCGAGACCTGGGGCTGGCGCGTGCCGTTCCTCTTCTCCATCGTGCTGATCTTCGTGGGCTGGATCATCCGCCGCTCCGTGGACGAGTCCCCGGTGTTCCTGGAGATGCAGCAGCGCGCCAAGGAGTCCTCCGCACCCCTGGGCCAGCTGTTCCGCAAGAACCCGCGCGAGGTGCTCCTGGCCGCGCTGATCTTCGCGGGCAACAACGCCGCGGGCTACCTGGTGATCGCGTTCTTCGCGTCCTACGGAACCAAGGCACTGGGCATGTCCCGCCCCGAGACGCTGATCGCCTCCATCGTGGGCGGCGTGGGATGGCTCATCTTCACCATGCTCGGCGGGTGGATGTCGGACCGGATCGGGCGCAAGCTCACGTTCCAGATCGGCTACGGCATCATCATCCTGTGGGCCATCCCCATGTGGTGGATGCTCAACACGGCATCCCTGCCGCTGTTCGCGCTGGCCATCTTCATCCTCACCATGGGCCTGGGCCCGTCCTACGGTCCGCAGTCCGCGATGTACGCGGAGATGTTCCCGGCCCGCGTCCGCTACTCGGGCGTCTCGATCGGCTACGCGCTCGGCTCGATCATCGGCGGCGCCTTCGCCCCCATGATCGCGGAGCTGCTGCTGGGCCGCACGGGCCAGGCCTGGACCATCGGGCTCTACATCGCCCTGCTGTCCCTGGTGTCCTTCATCGCGGTGTGCTTCGTGAAGAAGTCGGACCAGGGCAAGGACCTGCACGTGGCCGAGGTGCACGAGGAGTACGTGCGCTCCCACCCGGGCGAGAGCGTGGCCCCGGTGGCCGGCGAGCCCGAGACGGGCACGAACGCCGCACGCCACTGAGCCTCGCGCTCCACAGCTCCCGGTCGGTGTGCACTCGGGGGCTGACCGGTTCCCCACCGCGGGCCCGGCATCCGCCCAGGATGTCGGGCCCGCGGTCTGTCCGGATGGAGGCTGACATGCACGGTCACCGATTGACGTGGCTCACACGATCGGGGAACCTGAACTAGAACGAACGGTCAGTTATTGCGCCCCTGAGGAGATGCCATGTCCGAGATGCCCCACGCCTTTCTCGTCGGAGGAGCCCGCACTCCCGTGGGCCGCTACGGAGGGGCCCTGTCCTCGGTGCGTCCGGACGACCTCGCCGCCCTGTGCATCCGCTCCGTGGTGGAGGACTCCGGGATCGACCCCTCCCTGGTGGACGAGGTCATCCTGGGCAACGCCAACGGCGCCGGTGAGGAGAACCGCAACGTGGCCCGCATGGCGTGGCTGCTCAACGGCTACCCGGACACCGTTCCCGGGATCACCGTGAACCGGCTGTGCGCCTCGGGCATGTCCGCGATCACGATCGCCTCGCAGATGGTCAAGTCCGGTGCTGCGGACATCGTGGTGGCCGGCGGTGTGGAGTCCATGTCCCGCGCCCCGTGGGTCATGGAGAAGCCCACCACCGCGTTCGCCAAGCCCGGCGAGGTCTACGACACCTCGATCGGCTGGCGCTTCCCCAATCCCGCGTTCGTGGACGGCCCGCTCTCCCGGGACGGCAAGATGACCTACTCCATGCCGGAGACCGCGGAGGAGGTCGCCCGCGTGGACGGCATCTCCCGCGAGGACGCGGACGAGTTCGCGGCGGAGTCCCACCGCAAGGCGCTCGCGGCCATCGCGGCGGGGCACTTCACGGACGAGATCGTCCCGGTGGAGGTCAGGGGCCGCAAGGGTGCGGTCACCGTGGTGGACACGGACGAGGGCCCCCGCGAGGGCTCCACCACCGAGGTGCTCGCCAAGCTGCGCCCCGTGGTGAAGGGCGGCTCCGTGGTCACCGCCGGCAACTCGTCCTCGCTCAACGACGGCGCCTCCGCCGTGATCGTGGCCAGCGAGCGCGCCGTGACCAAGTACGGCCTCACCGCCCGGGCCCGGGTGGTGGACGGCGCCTCCGCCGGTCTCGCGCCCGAGATCATGGGCCTGGGCCCGGTGCCCGCGTCCGAGAAGGTCCTCGAGCGCGCGGGCTGGTCCGTGGGGGACCTCGGCTCCGTGGAGATCAACGAGGCCTTCGCCACGCAGTCCCTCGGCTCCATCCGCCGCCTCGGCCTGGATCCCGAGATCGTCAACCGGGACGGCGGCGCCATTGCCCTCGGTCACCCGCTGGGCTCCTCCGGCTCGCGCATCGTGATCACCCTGATGGGCCGCATGGAGCGCGAGCGCACCGCCAAGGGCCTGGCCACCATGTGCATCGGCGTGGGCCAGGGCGCCGCCCTGCTGATCGAGCGGGTGTGATCCGGCCGTGACGGACACGAACACCACGCACGACGACGCCGCACGCGGCCCCCGCGCGGACGGCACCGCCGCGGCGTCGTCCTCGGAGAACGGGAACACGGCGGGGGCCGCCGCCCCCGGCACCACGGCCACCGGCGGCTCACCCGCGGCAGCCATCGCGGAGGAGCAGGCAGCGGGCGGAACGCCCGCGTGGGCCGCGGACTTCGAGGCGCTGCGCGTGAGCGAGCGCCCGGACCGCCTGCACGTGGCCCTGGACCGCCCGGACGTGCGCAACGCGATCGACCAGGTCATGGTGGACGAGCTGCACACGGTGTGCGGGCACCTGGAGCGCGAGCCGAAGATCATGGTGCTCAGCGGCACCCGCGTGAACGGCAAGGGGATCTTCGCCTCCGGTGCGGACATCGCCCAGCTGCGCGAGCGGCGTCGTGAGGACGCCCTGCGCGGAGTGAACTCGCAGATCTTCGACCGGATCGCCAAGCTGCCCATGCCCGTGGTCGCTGCCCTGGACGGCTACGCCCTGGGCGGCGGCGCGGAGCTCGCGTGGGCCGCCGACTTCCGGATCGGCACGCCGCGCCTGAAGGTGGGCCAACCGGAGACCGGGCTGGGCATCATCGCAGCGGCCGGCGCCCTGTGGCGGCTCAAGGAGCTCGCGGGGGAGGCCCTGGCCAAGGACATCCTGATGGCCGGGCGCATCCTCTCCGCGGACGAGGCCCTGGAGGCCCGCCTGATCACCGAGATCCACGAGCCGGACGAGCTGCTGACCGCCGCAGACGCGCTCGCGGACCGGATCGCCGCGCAGGACCCGCTGGCCGTGCGGATCTCCAAGCGGGTGTTCGCCATGCCGCGCGAGGCGCACCCCCACGTGGACGAGCTCGCGCAGGCCGTCCTGTTCGAGTCGCAGGCCAAGTTCGACCGCATGCAAGCGTTCCTGGACCGCAAGAAGGAGCCCAAGAAATGACCGAGAAGACCGAGTCCGCTGTTCCCGCCACCGTGGGTGTGCTGGGTGGTGGCCGCATGGGCGCGGGCATCGCGCACGCGTTCCTGATCGCAGGATCCCGCGTGACCGTGGTGGAGGTGGACGCCCCCGCCGCGGAGGCGGCGAAGGAGCGCGTGGAGTCCGACCTCGCCAAGTCCCTGGAGCGCGGGAAGATCGACGGCAACCTGGATGTGTGGACCGAGAACTTCTCGGTCAGCGTGGACTACGCGGACTTCGCGCAGTGCGAGCTGGTGGTCGAGGCGGTGCCCGAGATCTGGGACCTCAAGGTGTCCTCCCTGCAGAGCGTGGAGGCCAACCTGCGCGAGGACGCGTGGCTCGCCTCGAATACGTCCTCCCTGTCGATCGACGGGCTCGCCGCCGAGCTGCAGCGCCCCGAGCGCTTCTGCGGCATGCACTTCTTCAACCCGGTCCCGGCCTCCAAGCTCGTGGAGATCGTGGTGGGCGAGCGTACCGGGCAGGACATGCAGGATCTCACCGCGCAGTGGGTCGCGGGGCTCGGAAAGACCCCCGTGACCGTCAAGGACGCCCCCGGTTTCGCGTCCTCCCGCCTGGGAGTGGCGCTGGGCCTGGAGGCCATTCGCATGGTCGAGGAGGGCGTGGCCTCCCCCGAGGACATCGACAACGCCATGGTGCTCGGCTACAAGCACCCCGTGGGTCCGCTCGCGCTCACGGACATCGTGGGCCTGGACGTCCGCCTGGGCATCGCGGAGTACCTGGAGAAGGAGCTCGGACCCCGCTTTGCTCCCCCGCAGCTCATGCGGGACATGGTGGAGCGCGGTGAACTGGGCAAGAAGTCCGGGAAGGGCTTCTACGACTACTCCTGACGCCGTGACCGCCGTCTGACTAGGTCAGAGACATGTTGTGCACCGCAGCCCGCCACCCGGAGACCCCGGGTGGCGGGCTTCTTCCGGTCACGATTCGATCACGAACGGTTGCACATGCAAATCGGATCCTTCAGGGTGGATCATGTCCCACCTGAAGGATCCGGGCCCCCACCCGGAGGGGAGAAAGGGGCCGGCGCCGGTGTTGGGAACCGGCGCCGGCCCCTTTCTCCCCTCCGGGTGGGGGCCCGGATCCTTC
>NZ_RCOM01000091.1 GCF_003667225.1 Kocuria rhizophila | reverse complement strand
GGGGTCAGGCCGCGATCACGCAGCGCGCGGGCGGTGGGCTCACCGATCGCGATCCACGCGGTGCCCGCCGACGGACGGTTGCCGTCCAGCAGCTCCGCCGCCCGCGACGGCGCCGTGACCACCACGGCCGCCAGCTCACCCGAGGCGCACGCTGCCCGGGCGGCCGTGCGATCGAGCTCCGGGGCGTCGTCCGGCTCGGACGCGATCCTGCTCAGCGGCCGCGGGGCGGGGGCGGGCACCATGTCGTAGGCGCGAGCCCGCCAGACACGGTACCCCTTGGCCCGCAGGCCCTCCTCGAGAGTGGTGGAGGCCAGCGCGGACACGGGCAGCAGGGCCCGTGGTGCACCGGACGCGGCGGGGGGCTGCCTGCCCTCGAGCCCCGGCTCCTCGATGCGCTCCGGCCACTCCTCGAGCATGCCGACGGCGCTGGAGGTCTCGGCGGGCACGAAATCCACGCCCACACCGTGCTCGGCGAGGGCCCGCGCGGTCGCGGCACCCACGGCGGCGATCCGCAGCGGGGCGGGCCGGGCGGCGTCGAGACGCGCGCTCCAGTCCGGGGAGTCCGCGACCGCCGCGAGGGCGTGGACCGCAGTGGCCGAGGTCACGCACAGCCACGTGGGCACGGCGGGTCGAGCCGCCTCGCGCAGCATCTCGCGCAGGGGCTCGGTGTCGAGGGGCAGGGAGGCCTCCAGCAATCGGGCGGTGCACGGCTCGTACCCGCGCTCCCGCAGCAGCGCGGCCAGGGGGCGCGCGGCGGCGGGATCGCGGGTCACGAGCACGCGACGGGTGGTCACAGGCTCAGCCGTGCCAACCGGTCGGCGCCCTGTGCGAGCAGGTCGTCCGCGACCCGGCGCCCGAAGGCCTCGGCCTCCTCGACGGACGGCGCGGGCACGGACTCGCTGCGGCGCATCACCTCGGACCCGTCCGGGTTGGCCACGACCACGTCGAGCTCCAGGACGTCCCCGGCCACGCGGGCGAACGTGCCCACGGGCGCAGCGCAGCCGGCCTCGAGCTGGGCGAGCACGGCCCGCTCCGCGGTGACCGCGAGCCGGGTGGGCAGGTGGTCCACGGCCTCGAGACCCCGCATGAGCGGACCGGCGGGGTCCAGCTGGGCACTGACCTCGAGCGCGAGCGCGCCCTGACCGGGGGCGGGCAGCATCACGTGGGGGTCCAGGTACTCGGTGATGCTGCCGTCGAGGCCCAGCCGCTTGAGGCCGGAGGCCGCGAGCACCACGGCATCGAGATCCCCCGGGTCCGCGGGCGCCACGCGGTTCAGGCGGGTGCCCACGTTGCCGCGGATGTCCACGATGCGCAGGTCCGGACGCAGGGCGCGCAGCTGGGCCACGCGGCGGGGCGAGCCCGTGCCCACGGCCGCCCCCTCGGGCAGCTCGGCCAGCGTGAGACCGTCCCGGGCGCACAGTGCGTCCCGCGGGTCCTCACGCTCGGGCAGGGCCACGATCCGCAGTCCCGCCACGGGGGCCGTGGGCAGGTCCTTGAGCGAGTGCACCGCGAGGTCCACCCGTCCGTCGAGCACCTGCGAGCGCAGCGCGGTGGCGAACACCCCGGTGCCGCCCATCTGGGACAGCGGCCCCGTGAGGACGTCCCCCTCGGTGCGCACCGTGACGAGCTCGTGGTCGATGCCCCCGGCACGGGAGACGGCCTCGGCCGCCCACCGGCTCTGGGTCATGGCCAGCTGCGAGCCGCGGGTGCCCACCCTGAACACGGGTCCACTCACCGGTGGATCACCTCGCCGTTCTCGTCGAGGCCCACGGGGATGGGCTCGCCGACGGGCCGCTGGGCGATCGTGGGGCGGGGTTCGCTCTGGCCGCGCAGCACCTTCACGCAGCAGTCCGGAGCGCACGTGTCGAACCACGTGCCCTGGGCGCACGCGGAGACCCGCGGGGGCGCGGTGGGCGTGCCCAGCCGCTGCTCCACGAGGTCCGCGAGCGCGGCCACGAACTCGGGATCGGTGCCGGCGGTGGGGATGCGCTCGAACTCCAGACCGGCCTCGGCCGCGGCGTCACGGGCCTCGGTGTCGAGGTCCCACAGCCCCTCCATGTGGTCCGAGACGAAGCCCAGGGGCACCACGGCCACGCCGGTGACGCCCTTGCCGGGCAGCTCCTCGATGACGTCGCAGATGTCCGGTTCGAGCCACGGGACCTGCGGGGGCCCGGAGCGGGACTGGTACACGAGCTCCCACTCCACCCCGTTCATGGGCTCGCCCACCTGCTCCACGATCCAGCGCGCGGCCGCGAGGTGCTGCGCCACGTAGGCGGAGTTCCCCTCGAAGCTCATCCGCTGGGAGCCGGCCGCGTTGGCGTCCGTCATGGGCACGGAGTGGGTGGTGAACAGCACGCGCACGGGTCCGTCAGTACGCTCGCGCAGGGCGAGCAGCGAGTCCCGCAGCTTGGTGGCGTACGGGCGCAGGAAGCCCTCGGAGTCGTAGTACTGCCGGATCTTTTCCACGTGCAGCTCGTCCTGCAGCCCCGTCTCCTCCAGGCCCACGCCGTAGTCCTCCCGGTACTGGCGGCAGCTGGAGTACCCGGAGTACGCGCTCGTGGCGAGCACCAGCAGGTCCCGGTACCCGCGCTCGTGGCTCTCGCGCAGCACGTCCGCCACGTACGGGTCCCAGTTGCGGTTGGCGAGCAGCACCGGCAGCTCCACACCACGACGCCGCAGCTCGGCCTCGAGCGCATCGCGCAGCGCCCGGTTCTGGGCGTTGATGGGGCTCACGCCGCCGTTCGCACGGTAGTGGGTGGCCACCTCCTCGAGCCGCTCGTCCGGGATGCCGCGGCCGCGCGTGACGTTGCGCAGGAACGGGATCACGTCCTCCTGACCCTCCGGCCCACCGAAGGAGGAGAGGATCAGGGCGTCGAAGCTGTGCGGCGCGTTGGCGCGCTCGGAACTCAGGGCATTGGTCTCTCGGGTGTCAGTCATCTCAGTCGAGCACCTCGGCAATCTCGTGGGTGGTGATCCGGCGCCCCGTGTAGAACGGGGTCTCCTCGCGCACGTGCAGGCGTGCCTCGGTGTTGCGGAAGTGGCGCATGATGTCCACCAGGTCCACGAGCTCCGGGGCCTCCAGGGCCAGCAGCCACTCGAAGTCGTTGAGCCCGAAGCACGCGATGGTGTTGGCGAGCACCTGCGGGTACTCGCGGGCCTTCATGCCGTGGTTCTTGAGCATCTCCCCGCGGCGCTGAGGGTTCATGTAGTACCACTCGTAGGAGCGGACGAACGGGTAGACGCACACCCACTTCTGGGCCTCGGCACCGCGCGCGAACGCGGGCGAGTGGTTGGACGTGAACTCCGCCTCGCGGTGCACGCCCATGGCATTCCATGCCTGCCGGGTCCCGGCCAGCAGGGGCTGGCGGCGCAGCTCACGGATCGCGGCCTGCAGCACCTCCGGCTCCTTGCCGGTGAGCCACACCATGAGGTCCGCCCCGTCGCGCATCCCGGAGACGTCGTACACGCCGCGTACGGTCACGTCCCGCTGCTCGAGGTCCGCCACGAGCGCGTCGAACGCCTCCCTGTTGGCCGGTGAATCGGCGTCCTGCGGCCGCTGCCCCGTGCGCTCCAGCACCGTGTAGCCGGCCCAGTACAGGGTCTCGCCGCCCTCTCCCGCGGCGCCCTGTGCGTCTGTTGCTCCGTGCTCAGTCATCGTGCACTTCCTCTCGCCGTCTTCTCTTCTCGTTCGCTGCACCCGCGCGGGTCCCGGTCACCGGTCACGGCGTCCACGACGCCGCCCGTGCCGCTCCCGTGGGCGACGTCACGTGGCGACGTCGTACCCGTGGCGGGCGAGCAGGTTCCTGACCTGTTGCCGCGTGTCCGTGACCACCGCTGCGAGCCCCGTCCCCGACAGCCACGCGCCGACCGCCACCGCGTCCGGGACGTCCTTCAGCGCGCGGCGGAAGCCCGCGGCCCGGACGCTGTGCCCCGCGTCGGTGCGGGGCAGTGCCGCGTGCCAGCGGACCACGTCCGCGCCCACCAGCTGGGCGGGCTCGATGGGCACGCCCAGCAGCGTGCTCGCGTCCCCGAGGGCCAGCGAGATCAAATGCCGGTCCTCGAGGGCGACCTCCGGCGAGGCGCCGGTGCCCTTGGGGGTCGTGCGCCCGTAGGAGAGCCGCACCACGTGGCGGTGCTCCCCCGCCTCCCGAGCCACCCACGCCCACTTGGCACTCGAGTGGGTGAGGGCCTTGGCACGGACCTCGCGGACGTCGTCGCTCACGAGCACGCCCGTGCCGCGCGGCGCGTCGTCCAGGGCGGGGCAGTCCAGCACGAGGGTCGCGAGCGCGATCCGCGGACCGGAGCGCGGTGTGAAGTTCTGTGCGTCCGTGATGTGCGAGCCCATGAGCCGCACGGACGTGGGGCCGTCCGCGGCCAGCACGAGCAGCTCGCCGCGGGCCACCGCGGTCTTGTCCCCGTCCGTGGGCTGTCGCTGGATGACCATCCACCCCGGTCGGCGGGGATCACGGTCCAGGGCGATCACGTCGTAGCGGGCCACCAGCTTGACGCCCAGCCGCTCGGCGTCGTCCACGAGCCGCTCGCTCAGCAGATTCATCCCGCCGTCGATCCCGGCGACGTTCGCCCCCGCTGGGCTCGCCTCCCGCAGTGCGCCCGCGGCGGCACCCAGGCTGCCGAGCTCGCGCATGCGTGCGCGCAGGCCCGGGGCCACGGCGTCCACGTCCAGCTGGTCTGGGTGGGTGGAGTAGACGCCGGAGACGAACGGTGCCACCAGCCGATCCACCACGCGCTGGCCCATGCGGGCCCGCACGAGGGCACCCACGGTGCGTTCACCCGCACCCATGCGGGAGGGAAGCACCTTGTCCATCCGCGCGCGTGACACGCCGGAGCGCCCGAGCGCCGCGCGCAGCTCCGGCGCGGTGGGATCGGCCGGGATTCCGAGCACCCCGGAACGCGGTGCCGGCACCGCACCCTCGGGCAGGTGCAGCCAGGAACCCGCGGGATTGGGGATGACCATCCGCTCCGAGAGACCGAGCTCCGACATCAGCTCGGGCACGGCCGTGGAGCGGGTCGCGAAGGACTCCGCGCCGGAGTCCAGCACGAGCCCCGCGACCTCGTGGGCGCCCACGGCGCCTCCGAAGTGGTCCGAGGCCTCCACGAGCGTGACGCGCAGCCCGGCGGCGGCCAGGTCCCGCGCCGCCGTGAGGCCAGCCACTCCCCCGCCCACCACCAGCGCGGTGCGAGGACGCCGGGAAGAGGACGGCCGTGTGTCTCGGGGGGAGGGTGTCACCGGGTCTCCTCGTGGATGAAAGTCACCAGGTCGCTCAGCACGTCCGGGTCCGTGTCCGGCGGGACACCGTGGCCCAGGTTGACCACGTGGCCAGGAGCGCTCTCGCCCCGGCGCAGGACGTCACGGGCGTGCTCGTGCAGCACGGCCCGTGGCGCGCAGAGCAGAGCGGGATCGATGTTGCCCTGCACCACGGTACGCCCGCCGAGGCGGTGCGAGGCCACGTCGAGAGGAATGCGGTAGTCCACGCCCACGGCGTCCGCGCCGGCGTCCCGCATGGCGGTGAGCAGCTCCCCCGTGCCCGTGCCGAAGTGGATGCGGGGCACCCCGAGGTCCGCCACCGCCCCGAGCGCGTCCGCGGAGTGACGCTGCACGTGGGCCTCGTAGTCCCCGAGCGAGAGCGAGCCCGCCCAGGAGTCGAAGAGCTGCACGGCGGACGCCCCCGCCTCGACCTGCGCCCGGAGGAAGGCGCCGGAGGTGCGGGCGGCCCACTGGGCGAGTGCGTCCCAGGACGCCGGGTCCGCGTGCATCATGGTGCGCGGACGCAGGTGGTCGCGGGAGGGACCGCCCTCCACCGCGTAGGCGGCAATGGTGAACGGTGCCCCGGCGAAGCCGATGAGCGGAGTGTCCCCCAGCTCCGCGACCGTGCGCTGCACGGCCTCACGGATGGGGTCCAGGGCGGCGTCGGGAAGCTCCGGCAGAGCGGCGACGTCCGCGGCCGAGCGCACGGGGTGCTCCAGCACCGGTCCGCGTCCTGCCACGATGTCCACTCCGACTCCCGCGAGCTTCATGGGCACCACGATGTCGGAGAAGAAGATGGCGGCGTCCACGCCGTGGCGGCGCACCGGCTGCAGCGTGATCTCCGCGGCGAGCGCCGGGGTCAGGCACGCCTCCAGCATCCCGGTGCCCTCCCGGGCCGCCCGGTACTCGGGCAGGGATCGTCCGGCCTGGCGCATGAACCACACGGGGCGGTGCTCGGCGGGCAGCCCGCGCAGGGTGCGCACGAGCGGCGACCCGGCGGTGCCGACGCGCAGCGGGTGGGCTTCGGGCAGAGCGCCGAGGCGGCGCTGCCACGCGGCGGCCTCGGCCTGGGGATCCAGGTCCGGTCGGGCCGCCTCGTGGGCCGTGGCGGCAGACCCTGCCGGACGGGGCTCGGAGGACTCGGGGATGCGCGCGTTCTGGGAAGCCATGATGGTCCCATCATGCCAAAGGACTCCGACGCGTTTTGGTGACGATCCGTCCGCACGGGTGGGACCTGAACCGTGCCGCGCGCTGGTGGCTATGCTGGGCGGAGCAGAACGACTTCGTCTAGGATGGCGGGATTGTGGTTCTTTTCTGTCTTGTCGCATCGCACCGCACCGTTGACCTCAACACTGTGGCCAGGTTGAGCACCGGGGCCCTCGGCGTGGCCGAGGACGCCGTGTCCCGCGGTGCGCTGGCGGGAGCCATCACCCTCTCCACGTGCAACCGGCTCGAGCTCTACGGTGAGCTGTCCGAGCACGACCCGCGCAACGTGGCCCGCGCCCAGCAGGAGCTTGCGGAGAGGATCGCGGAACGTGCCGGCCTGGACGAGCGGTTCGTGCTCGAGACCATGGACGCGTACCAGGGGCCCGAGGTCCCCCGTCACCTGTTCACCGTGGTCTCCGGGCTGGAGTCCGCCGTGGTGGGCGAGCGCGAGATCACGGGCCAGGTCCGCCGGGCCCTCACCCAGGCCCGCCAGTCGGGTACCGCCTCGGGTCACCTCGTGCAGCTGTTCGAGGCCGCGGCCCGCACCGCCCGCGAGGTGGGCGCCCGCACGGGGCTCGGCGAACGCGGACGCTCCATCGTGTCGGTGGCGCTGGACCTCGCCGACGACATCACCCCGGGCGACTGGCCCGGCCGCCACGCCCTCGTGTTCGGCACCGGGGCGTACGCGGGTGCCACCATGGCCGCCCTGCGGGACCGCGGGTGCGCGGACATCGAGGTCTACTCCGGCTCCGGACGCGCCGAGCAGTTCACGGACCAGCGCGGAGGCTCCCCCGTGACGGACGCGGGCCTTCCTGCGGCCCTGCGCCGGGCGGACGTGATCATCGGGTGCTCCGGCGGCTCCGCTCCCATGCCAGCGGCCGCCTTCCCGGACGGGCCGCGCACCGTGGTGGACCTCGCGCTGGCCCGAGACTTCGACCCCGCCGTGGCGGACCTGCCGGGCGTGGAGCTGATCACCCTCGAGTCCGTGCGCGTCGCCGCTCCCGAGGAAACCAGTGAGTCCGTGAGCGCCGCGCGCGAGATCGTGGAGCGCGCCGCCCGCGGGTTCGAGACGGCCCAGAACGCGCGCAGCATGGACCAGGCGATCGTGGCCCTGCGCAAGCACACCATGGCGGTGCTGGACTCCGAGCTGGACAAGGTCCGCGCCCACCACGGCTGCACCGGCGCCGAGGAGCAGATCGAGATGGCCATGCGCCGGATGGTCCGTTCGCTGCTGCACGCCCCCACGGTGCGGGCGCGCCAGCTCGCGGCGGAGGGCCGCGCGGACGAGTACATCACCGGCCTGGAGGCGCTCTACGGCCTGGAGGTCGCCGTTCCGGAGGCCTCCGACGCCGCGCAGGAGCCTCCCGCCGAACAGTCCCCCTCGGACGCCCCGCGCCCGCGCGCGGTCGGCTGAGACCATGTCCGACCGCTCGTCCTCGGAGGAGGGCCACATGACAGCTTCCGACGCCGCCGATGCACCCGCGCGCCCCGCTCACGTCCGCGCCCGGCGCATGAGCCGGGACCAGCGCCGCGAGCAGCTGCTGGACACGGCACTGCGGGTGTTCTCCGACGGCGGCTACCACGCCACGTCCATGGACGAGATCGCCGCCGCGGCCGGTGTGTCCAAACCCGTGCTGTACCAGCACTTCCCGGGGAAGCGGGAGCTGTTCCTCGCCCTCGTGGAGCACACGCTCGCGGATCTCTCGCAGCGCATCGGCGACTCCCTGGCCACCGCGGACTCCAACCGCGCGCAGGTGCGCAACGTGATCGACACGCACTTCGAGTTCGTGCACTCGTGCCCCCAGGCCCACCGCCTGGTGTTCAGCGCGGACCTGATGTCCTTCCCCGAGGTTGCCGCGCAGCTGGACGAGTTCTACCAGGAGGTCGCCCAGACCGTGGCGGCGTTCCTCGGTCCGCGGACCGGCGCACCCCCGGCCCAGGCCATGCTGCTGTCCCGGGGGCTGGTGCACCTGGTGGAGACCTCCGCGGTCTTCTGGACCCGGCACCCCGAGGCCGGCACGCGCGAGGAGGTCCAGGACCGGCTGTTCCGTTTAGCCTGGGGCGGAATCAAGTCCCTCAACGAGGACCACGCGGAGGCGGCTCCTAGACTGAGCGGCGACGACCAGGACTGACCCGCCGGACGCGGACACCCCGCGCGACCGGTCCGCCGCACAGCGTTCGACCCGCGAGCACCGCGGGGAGACCACCCCCGCAGGAGGTACCCATGGAAATCAAGATCGGCATCCAGAACGTGGCCCGTGAGCTCGTGGTCCACGCCGAGATGACCGCCGACGAGGTGCAGGCCAAGGTCGCCGAGGCACTGAGCTCCGGCGCTCCCTTCGTGCTGCAGGACTCCAAGGGCGGCACGGCCGTGGTTCCGGCCGCGAGCATCGGCTACGTGGAGACCGGGCAGGAGACCAAGCGCAAGGTCGGCTTCACTCCCCTGCCGCTGGGCTGAGCCCCCTCTGGGCGGGACCGCCACCGGCGCCCCC
>NZ_RCOM01000090.1 GCF_003667225.1 Kocuria rhizophila | reverse complement strand
CTTCCCGCCCTGGACGCCGTGTACGTCACGCGACAGGAGCTCGAACGCCATCCGGGGATCGCCGCGGACCTCGAGGCGCTCGAGTCCCGGCGGGACGTGTTCCTCCGGATGGTCACCCCCGAGGTGCTCGGGGCCATGACCGACGCCGTGACCCCCCAGGGGATGCTCGCGGTGTGCCGCCTTCCTGAGGTCGCCGTGCTGGACGCGCTCGCGGACGCCCGCCTGGTGTGCGCCCTGGCCCGGGTGCAGGATCCCGGCAACGCCGGAACCGTGGTGCGCGCCGCCGATGCGGCCGGTGCCGGTGCCGTGGTGTTCTCCGAGGGCAGCGTGGACCCGTTCAACCCCAAGGCCGTGCGCTCCACGGCGGGTTCCCTCTTCCACCTCCCCGTGCTCACGGGGGTGGAGCTCTCATCCTTCGTGGCCTCGGCCCGGGGCCGTTCCCTGCGAGTCCTTGCGGCGGACGGCTACGCGCAGGCCACCGTGGACGAGCTCGCCGACGCCGCCCTGCTGCGTTCTGCGGGCGTCGCACCGGTGGTGGAGCACGACGTGCGGCTGGAGGATCCCACGGTCTGGCTGTTCGGCAACGAGGCGCAGGGCCTCTCGGATGACGAACGGGACCTCGCGGACCTGGCGGTGGCCGTGCCCCTGTACGGGCGGGCGGAGTCCCTCAACGTGGGCACCGCCGCGACCGTGTGCCTCTACGCCTCGGCGAGGGCGCAGCGACGGGCGGACAGCGGCGTCATCACCGTGCGGCGCAGAACCCCGTGACCGGCGGGACCCCCCGGACGCGCGTGGTCGGGGCCGCGATCCTGGACGCCGCGGCGTCGCCCACCCGCGTGCTCGCAGCCCAGCGAGCGTACCCCGAGTCCCTGCGCGGGCTGTGGGAGTTCCCCGGCGGCAAGCAGGAACCGGGGGAGGGCGCTCGCGACGCCCTGCTGCGGGAGTGCCGCGAGGAGCTCGGGGTGCACCTGGACCTGCTGTCCGAGGTGGAACCACCGGACCCCCAGGGCTGGCCGCTCACCGGCACCGCCGTGATGCGGGTGTTCACCGCCGTGCTGCGCGGTCCGAGGGGCCTGCGGCCCGCGGATGCCCCTGAACCTCGGCACCCCGTGTCGCCCGAACGGGTGCTCCAAGATCGGGTCCGCACCGGTGAGGACCACCTGGACGTCCGGTGGCTGCCGCTGGACGAGCCTGCCGCAGTCCTGGCGCTGCCGTGGATACCCGCGGACCTGCCCATCGTGGCAGCCCTGCTCAAGATGCTGGGAACGGAGCGCGCATGAGTCACAGCACCGCCGAGAGACGGGACGGCACCGACCCGCAGGCGTGGCGCGCCCTGTGGGCCCTGGTGCTCGACTTCTTCATGATCCTGGTGGACGCCACGATCGTCTCCACCGCCATCCCGGCCATCACCGCAGGCCTGCACACCGACATCTCCGGGGTGCTGTGGGTCACGAGCGGCTACCTGCTGGCCTACGCGGTGCCGCTGCTCATCACGGGACGGCTGGGCGACCGGCTGGGGCCGCGGACGGTGTACCTGTGGGGCCTCGCCGTCTTCACGGGGGCGTCCCTGTGGTGCGGCTTCGCCCAGGACGTCACCGCCCTGGTGGTCGCACGTGTGGTCCAGGGTCTCGGGGCGGCGCTGATGTCCCCGCAGACCATGACCGTGATCACCCGCATGTTCCCGGCCGCCACGCGCGGTGCGGCGCTCGGGATCTGGGGTGCCACGGCGGGTGTGGCCACGCTCGTGGGTCCGCTGCTCGGCGGGGTCCTGGTGGACCTCGCGGGGTGGCGCTGGATCTTCTGGGTCAACGTGCCGGTGGGGATCTTCGCGTTCTGGCGCGCCGCGGTGCACCTGCCGCGGCTGCCCGTGCGCAGCCACTCCCTGGACGTGGTGGGCGTCCTGCTGTCCGGGCTCGGGCTGTTCCTCGTGGTGTTCGGAATCCAGGAGGGGCAGAGCCACGAGTGGTCCACCGTGGTGGGGCCCGTCACGATCCCCATGGTGATCGGTGCCGGAGTGCTGGTGCTCGTGGCGTTCCTCGCGTGGCAGGCCGTCACGCCCGTCGAACCGCTCGTGCCGCTGCGGCTGCTCACGCAGCGCAACTTCACGCTCGCCAACGTGGCCATGGCCGCCGTGAGCCTCACCGTGAACTCCATGATCATCCCCGCGATGCTCTACCTGCAGGTGGTGCGCGGACTGGACCCCACGGTGGCCGCGCTGAGCTACGCACCCATGTCCCTGCTCTCCGCGGTCCTCGCCCCTTTCGTGGGCCGGGCGCTGGGCCGGGTGGCACCGCGGAGCATCGCGCTGCCCGGGATGCTCATCATGGCCGCCGGGCTCGCCGCGTACGCCCTGAGCCTGCGCCCCGGGACCTCCGTGTGGCTGCTGGCCGCGCTGACGCTCGTGATCGGGCTGGGCAGCGCCATGATCTGGTCCCCGGTCTCGCTCACCGCCACCTCGGACCTCGCCCCGGACGTCGTGGGCGCGGGCTCGGGGGTGTTCAACGCCACCCGGCAGGTCTCGGCCGCCGTGGGCAGCGCCATGATGGCCGTGCTCATGCAGGCCCAGCTGGCCGCGAACCTGCCGGCCGGGGCGGCAAGCGGCGACCTCGCCACGGGAGGGTCGGGGCAGGCCCTGCCGGAGCAGCTGCAGCCGGGATTCGCCCTCGCGATGTCCCACTCGCTGCTGCTGCCGGGGGCGGTGCTCGTCCTCGGTGCCGTGGCCACCGCGTTCTTCCGCGCTCCCGGTCGCACGCACCCTGACCGAAGTGCTGACTGAACCACTGGCCCAAGCACTGCCCGAACCACTCCCGACCGGACCGGGCCTGGCCGCACGTGCTCAGACCGGCCCCGCCCGCACCCGCGGCGGTGCGCGTGGCCCCGGCGGGTCCGCGAGCGGCGTCGCCGGCTCCTGACGGGCGGACGGCGCGGGCGCATCCACTAGACTGACCGTGCCCGTTCGCCCCGGCGGCGGGCACCGCCGTGTCCCGCGGCGAGCGCGCCCCAGGGACACGGAGCACCCCGTCCGCGAGCGCAGGAACGCGAGAAACCATGTCCGAGACCACACCGTCCGCCGCGGTGGACCCCACCGACGAGGCGGCCGTCACCGCCGCCGTCGAGGACGCGCTGAGCGCGATCCGGGCCGCCGCGGATCTGCCCGAACTCAAGACCGTCCGGCTCGCCCACGCGGGCGAGAAGTCCCCCCTGGCGCTCGCCAACCGGGCCATCGGCGGACTGGACAAGGCCGCGAAGGCCACCGCCGGCAAGCTCGTGGGGCAGGCGCGCGGACGCGTGAACAAGGCGATCGCCACGCGCACCGCCGAGCTCGAGGAGGAGCGGGACGCCCGGATCCTCGTGGAGGAGGCCGTGGACGTCACAGCGGCCACGCGGCGTCGTCGGATGGGCGGGCGCCACCCGCTGAACACCCTGATGGAGCAGATCGGGGACATCTTCGTGGGCATGGGCTGGGAGGTTGCGGAGGGCCCCGAGCTCGAGCACGAGTGGTTCAACTTCGACTCCCTGAACTTCCAGCCGGACCACCCGGCGCGCCAGCTGCAGGACACGTTCTTCGTGGACCCGCCGTCCTCGCACCTGGTGCTGCGCACCCACACCTCGCCCGTGCAGATGCGCTCGCTGCTGGAGCGCGAGCTGCCCGTGTACGTGGTGTGCCCCGGCAAGACGTACCGCACGGACGAGCTGGACGCCACGCACACCCCCGTGTTCCACCAGGTGGAGGGCATTGCGGTGGACGAGGGGCTGTCCATGGCGGACCTCAAGGGCACCCTCACGCACTTCGCGCGCACCATGTTCGGGCCCGAGGCGGCCATCCGGCTGCGCCCCAACTACTTCCCGTTCACCGAGCCCTCTGCCGAACTGGACGTGTGGCACCCCACGGCCAAGGGCGGGCCGCGGTGGATCGAGTGGGGCGGCTGCGGCATGATGCACCCCAACGTCCTGCGCGCCGCGGGCATCGACCCCGAGCGCTACTCCGGCTTCGCGTTCGGCATGGGCATCGAGCGGACTCTGATGTTCCGCAACAACGTCCCGGACATGCACGACATGGTCGAGGGCGACGTCCGTTTCAGCGAGCACTTCGGGATGGAGATCTAGAGCATGCGTATTCCCCTGTCATGGCTGCGCGAGTACGCGCCCGTCCCCGAGGACGCCACCGCCGAGGACGTCCTGGCCACCCTGGTGAAGGTCGGCCTGGAGGAGGAGGACGTCCACCGCCCCACGGACTCGCTGTCCGGGCCGATCGTGGTGGGCCAGGTGCTCACCATGGAGCCGGAGACCCACTCCAACGGCAAGACCGTGAACTGGTGCACCGTGCGCGTGGTCCCCGAGGGCCAGGAGCAGACGCTCACCGGCAAGGGCATCGAGGCCTCCGGGGTGCAGGGCATCATCTGCGGCGCCCACAACTTCTCGGTGGGGGACAAGGTGGTCGTCACCCTGCCCGGTGCCGTGCTGCCCGGTGACTTCCGGATCTCCGCGCGCAAGACCTACGGCCACACCTCGGCGGGCATGATCGCCTCCGTGCGTGAGCTGGGAATCGGCGAGGACCACGACGGCATCCTGGTGCTCTCCCGGCTCGGACTGGACCCCGAGATTGGCTCCGACGCCATGGAGCTGCTGGGCCTCTACGACTCCGCCGCCGAGGTCAACGTGACTCCGGACCGCGGCTACGCCTTCTCCCTGCGCGGTATCGCCCGCGAGTACTGCAACGCCGTGCGCGCCCCGTTCACGGATCCCGTGGCCCAGCTGGCACCGTCCGTGCCCGCCCCCACGCAGGACGGCTTCCCGGTCACGATCGACGACGCCGCCCCCATCCACGGCCGCGCCGGTTCCAACCGTTTCGCGGTGCGCGTGGTGGAGGGCGTGGACGCATCCCGGCCCACCCCGCCGTGGCTGGCCTCGCGGCTGCGCCTGGCGGGCATCCGCTCGGTGAGCCTGCCCGTGGACATCTCCAACTACGTGATGCTCGAGTACGGCCAGCCCATCCACACCTACGACGCGGACACCCTGCAGGGCGGGATCACCGTGCGCCGGGCCACGGCCGGCGAGACGCTCACCACGCTGGACGGCAGGAACCGCACGCTGGACACCGAGGACCTCGTGATCGCGGACGAGTCCGGCGCCGTCGGGCTCGCCGGTGTCATGGGCGGCGCCGCCACCGAGGTGAGCGGGTCCACCACCCGGATCCTCGTGGAGGCCGCCCGCTTCGACGAGGTCTCGATCGCCCGCACCGCTCGGCGGCACAAGCTGCCCTCGGAGGCGTCCAAGCGCTACGAGCGCGGCGTGGACCCCGAGCTCGCACCGGTCGCCGCGCAGCGCGTGGTGGACCTGCTCGTCGAGCTGGCCGGCGGGGCGGACACCGGTCGCGTCACGGACGTGGACCACACGCAGGCACCCACCCCGATCGACCTGGCGGCCGGCTACCCCACGGCGCGCGTGGGTGTGGACTACTCCCCGGAGGTCGTGGAGCGCACGCTTACGGCGATCGGCGCGGACGTCACCGAGACGGGCGACGGCTGGATCGTGACCCCGCCGTCCTGGCGCCCCGACCTCACGGGCGAGGACGACCTCGTCGAGGAGATCGCCCGACTGGACGGCTACGACAAGATCCCGAACCGGCTCCCCGTGGCCCCTCCCGGCCGCGGATTCACACGCTCGCAGGCCGCACGACGCCGCGTGGCCGCCACCCTCGCGGCAGCGGGCCTCACCGAGGTGCTCAGCTATCCGTTCGTCGCGCAGGCGGACAACGACCGCTGGGGCAGCCCCGAGGGCGCGCGCGTGCCCTCGATAAGGCTGGCGAACCCCATCAGCGAGGCACAGCCCCTGCTGCGGGTCAGCATCCTGCCCGGTCTGCTGGAGGTGCTCAAGCGCAACCACTCCCGCGGGTTCCGTGACCTCGCGCTCTACGAGATCGGCCACGTCTTCCTCGCCGAGGGCTACACCCCGGACACGCAGCCGGTGCCGCCCCTGGGCGTGCGCCCCATGGACCCGGACCTGGACCGCCTCCACGCCGCCGTGCCGGACCAGCCGCGCAAGCTCGCCGCGGTGCTGGCGGGTCACGACGCCGCCGCTGGCCCGTGGGTCACGCCGCGCGCCTACGACTGGCAGGACGCACTCGACGTCGCCGAGCTCGCCGCGCGCAGCGCCGGTGTCGAGCTGGAGGTGGCCCAGGGCCGTCACGCCGCGTTCCACCCCGGCCGCACGGCCGAGCTGCGCACACCGGACGGCGCCGTGATCGGCGTGGCCGGCGAGCTGCACCCCAAGCTCGTGGCGGCCGAGGGCCTGCCGGAGCGCACGTGCGCCGTGGAGCTGGACCTCTCCGCCCTGCTCGAGCGGGAAGCACCCGCCGTGGTGGCGCAGCCGATCTCGGGCTACCCCGCCGCCACGCAGGACGTCGCCCTCGTGGTGGACGGCTCCGTGACGGCCGCGCAGCTGCTGGAGACGGTGCGCCGTGGTGCCGGTGAGCTGCTGGAGTCCGCGGACGTCTTCGACGTGTACGCGGGCACGGGCATCCCGGAGGGGAAGAAGTCCGTGGCCATCGCGTTGAGGTTCCGCGCCCCGGACCGGACCCTCACCGCGGACGAGGCCTCGCAGGCCCGCGAGGCCGCCGTGGCGGCGGCCCGGGACGCCCACGGCGCCGAGATCCGCAGCTAGCACCCCCACCCCCACCACAAGGAGCGTCGTGTCCCCCGATTCCCGCGAACTCATCGACTTCCACGAGCAGCAGGACGACCACGCCCCGAGGTCCCGGGGCTGGCTCGTCGTGAGCATGGCGCTCGTGGGTGCGGTGCTCACGGTGGTGCTGGGGGTGCTGTGCGCGCTGTCCTTCGAGAAGGCCTCGCGTCTGGAGGACGTGGCGGGGGAGACCATGGTGGTGTCCGGAACGTACCAGACCCTCACCAAGGACCTGGACACGCAGGACTACAACGGGATCTACTCGGGCACCATGCCCGCGAACGACCTCGTGGTGCAGCACCCGTTCGACAACCGGCTCAACGATCCGCAGCAGAAGGCGGAGGGGGACCAGATCACATTCCGGGGCACCCAGGCCGGGGTACAGGACGCGGACTTCCCCCGGGACGTCGACGCCCTGCTCGCCGTGCGCGACGGCAACCTCACGGTCGTGGAGACGGACGTCCCCGGAACCTACGGCACGGAGGGGGTGACCGAGTCCACGGTCACCACCCAGCGGGTCAAGGCCACCGCGTGGGGTGCGAGCGCTCTGCTGTGCGCCCTGCTGACCGTGTGGGGCGTGCGTCGCACCCACCGCGGGGTGCGTGTGGGCGTGTGAGTCGCGGTTCTGCGGACCGCGCTCAGGGCACGAGCAGCAGCTTGCCCTGCGTGGTGCGGGACTCGAGATCCCGGTGCGCCGCGGCGGCGTCGGCCAACGGGTGGGTCCCGCCCACCCGCACGGTGAGGTCGCGGCTGCCCACAGCGTCGGTGAGCTCGGACCACCGCCAGGCGCGCTCCTGCGCGTCCCGGAGGTAGTGGGCGAGCGACGGCCGCGTCACGTAGAGACCTCCCGCGCCGTTGAGCCGCTGCAGGTCGAACGGGGGCACTTGGCCCGAGGCTCCGCCGAAGAGCACCACGGTGCCGCGCACGCGGGTGGCGCGCAGGGACTCGTCAAAGGTGCTGCGCCCCACGGAGTCGTAGACCACGTCCGCGCCTGCTCCGTCGGTGAGCTCCCGCACCCGCTCCGCGAACCCCTCGTAGCCGAGCACGTGGTCCGCGCCCAGCCCACGCGCCGTCTCCTCCTTCTCCGGCGTGGAGGTCAGGGCGATCACGGTGGCGTCCACGCGCTTCAAGAGCTGGATCGCCAGCCCGCCCACGCCGCCGGAGGCCGCCGTGAGCACGGCGGTGTCCCCGGGGCCCAGCCGGACCGTGGAACGCACCAGGTAGTGGGCGGTGAGGCCCTGCAGGGGGAGGGTCGCGGCGGTCTCTGAACCCATGTCCTCGGGGACGGGCAGGACCGAGTCCGCGGAGACCACGAAGTGCTCTGCGTAGGTGGCGCGGGCCTCGACGGTGGCGATCCGCTGCCCCACCGAGACCTCCGACACCTCCGTTCCCACGGCCGTGACCACACCGCACCCCTCGGCCCCGGGCGTGAACGGGAAGGACACGGGGTAGACCCCGGAGCGCTGGTAGGTCTCGATGAAGTTCACCCCTGCGGCCTCGGTGCGCACGAGCACCTCGCGCGGGCCCGGAGTGGGCACGGGCAGCTCGTCGAGCCGGAGGACCTCGGGGTCCCCGGCCTGTCGGGCAACGATGGCCTGCATGGTGGTGGTCATGGTGCGGTCTCCTTCGTGGGGCACGTCAGACGGTGCACGGCAGCTCGCTGCTGGGCGACGGCGTGCGGGCGGGGCGGGGGGCGGCCCCGACCGGGCGGTGCCTCTCCGGCCAGTCTCACCCGCCCCCGTGCACGGGGCAACCCCGGCGGAGCGGCGGGTGGTCGAACAGCCCCTGGTGAATAAGTATTGAATAGAGTGCATAGAAATACGCTATGCTGATCGCATGACCTACACCGCAGCAGTCTCGGGCGCCACCGGCTACGCGGGCGGAGAGGTGCTCCGCCTGCTGTGCGGGCACCCGGAGATCGAGATCACCACCGTCACCGCCCACTCCTCGGCCAGACGCCGCCTGGGGGAGCTGCAGCCGCACCTGCACGAGCTCGCGGACCGGGAGGTCCTGGAGACCACCGCGGAGAACCTCGCGGGGCACGACGTCGTGTTCCTGGCCCTGCCGCACGGCCAGTCCGCCGCGGTGGCCGCGCAGCTGCCCCCGGAGACCGTGGTGGTGGACGCCGGCGCGGACCACCGGCTCGCGTCCGCCGAGGCGTGGCAGCAGTTCTACGGCACGGAGCACGCGGGCACGTGGCCGTACGGTCTGCCCGAGCTGATCGTGGATCCGAGCGGACGCACGCAGCGGGACCGTCTGCACGGGGCGGCACGCATCGCCGTGCCGGGGTGCTACCCCACAGGTTCGCTGCTCGCGCTGGCACCGGCGCTCGCGGCCGGCGTCGTGGAACCCGCGGACCTCGTGGTCGTCGCCGCGTCGGGCACCTCGGGGGCGGGCAAGTCCGTGAAGCCTCACCTGCTGGGCGCGGAGACCATGGGGTCCATGTCCCCCTACGGTGTGGGCGGAGGGCACCGGCACACGCCCGAGATCGAGCAGGGCCTGGGGTGGGC
>NZ_RCOM01000008.1 GCF_003667225.1 Kocuria rhizophila | reverse complement strand
CCCTCCGCCCACGGCTCACCCGTGAGCGGCACGGTGGCGGTGCCAGGGTCCAAGTCCCTGACCAACAGGTACCTCGTGCTCGCCGCGCTGGCGAGCGGGGCCTCGGTGGTGCGCAAGCCGTTGCACTCACGGGACAGTGCCCTGATGGTCGCCGCGCTCGAGCAGCTGGGCGCCGCGGTCACCGAACTTCCCGGTCCGGGCCCGTTCGGCCCGGACCTGCGGATCGACCCCGTGTCCCCGGGCGCCGTGCTGGACGGGCCCGTGACCGTGGACTGCGGACTCGCGGGCACGGTCATGCGCTTCGTGCCCCCCGTGGCCGCCCTGTGCTCGGGCACGGTCGTCCTCGACGGCGACGACGCCGCCCGGGTGCGTCCCATGGCTCCCGTGGTCGAGGGGTTGCGGCAGCTCGGTGTCCGGGTGGAGGACGGTGGTCGGGGTACCCTGCCGCTGAGCGTCGTCGGCACCGGAGCCGTCCCCGGCGGGACGGTCACGATCGATGCGAGCGGCTCCTCGCAGTTCGTCTCCGCACTGCTGCTGGCCGCGGTGCGCTTCGACTCCGCCCTCGTGCTGCGCCACGATGCCCCCGGCGGGGTGCCGTCCCTGCCGCACGTCGGGATGACGCTGCAGGTGCTGCGGGACGCCGGCGTGAGCGCTGAGCGCGTGAGCGAGCGGGAGTGGCGCGTCGAGCCCGGGACCGTGGCCGGCCTGGACGTGACCGTGGAGCCGGACCTCTCCAACGCCGGGCCCTTCCTCGCCGCGGCCGTGGCCACCGGCGGCACCGTGAGCATCCCGGACTGGCCGGCGCACACCACGCAGGGCGGCGACCACTGGCGCCACATCCTGCCCAGCTTCGGGGCGCGCGTGACCGTCCAGAACGGGGTCTTCACCGTGACCGGTCCGGACCAGCTGCAGGGCGTGGACCTGGACCTCTCCGAGGCTGGTGAACTGGCCCCCACCGTGGCGGCACTGTGCGCCCTCGCCACGGGGCCCTCCCGGCTGCGGGGCATCGCCCACCTGCGCGGGCACGAGACCGACCGGCTCGCCGCGCTGAGCACCGAGCTCAACGCGCTGGGTGGCGACGTCCGCGAGACCGAGGACGGTCTGATCATCTCCCCCGCTCCCCTGCACGGTGGCGTGTTCCACACCTACCACGACCACCGCATGGCCACCGCCGGCGCCATCCTGGGGCTCCGCGTCCCGGGGATGCTGGTGGAGAACATCGCCACGACCGCCAAGACGCTGCCGGAGTTCCCGCAGCTGTGGGCCGGTCTGCTGGGCACGGGGGCCTGAGCGGTGGCGCGCAGGACGTGGGACGAGTCGGACGTGAGGGTGCGCGCCAACAAACGTGGCTCCCGTCCCCGCACCAAGCAGCGCCCGTCCCACGAGGACGCCGTGGTCGCCCGCGTGGTGGCCGTGGACCGTGGCCGGTACACGTGCGTGGTGGACGAGGACGGCCCCGAGCCCGTCACGGTGCTGTGCGTGCGCGCCAAGGAGCTGCGCCGCCGTCCCATCGTGCCCGGCGACCTGGTGGGGGTCGTCGGGGACGTCTCCGGCGCGCCCGACACTCTCGCCCGGATCGTGCGGATCGAGCCCCGCGCCACGGTGCTGCGACGCAGCGCGGACGACACCGATCCCGTGGAGCGGGTGATCGTCGCGAACGCCGACCGCCTGGTCCTGGTGCTCGCGGCCGCCTCCCCCACGCCCCGCACGGGATTCGTGGACCGTGGGCTCGCCGCCGCGTGGGACGCGGACATCACCCCCGTGGTGTGCATGACCAAGTCGGACCTCGCGGACCCCACCG
This sequence comes from Kocuria rhizophila, assembly GCF_003667225.1. Taxonomy (GTDB): domain Bacteria; phylum Actinomycetota; class Actinomycetes; order Actinomycetales; family Micrococcaceae; genus Kocuria; species Kocuria rhizophila. Next base: position 54,082 of record NZ_RCOM01000008.1, on the reverse strand, counting down.
AGTTCCTCGACTACCTGCACGACCTCGACGTCCTCACCGTGACCACCCAGCGCGCCACGGACCGGGGTCAGCGCCCGGAGGCGGGGCTGCACGAGGAGTCCCTGGCCGTGTCGGAGGACTCCCTCGCGCGGTTGCGGGACCTGCTGGATGGGCACGTCAGCGTGTTCCTGGGCCCCTCCGGCGTGGGCAAGTCCACGCTGGTCAACGCCCTCACCGGGGCGGAGCGGGCCACGGGCGGCGTCAACGACGTCACGGGGCGCGGACGTCACACGTCCTCCTCCGCCAGAGCCCTCACGGTCCCGGGAACGAGTCCGGGAACGTGGGTGGTGGACACCCCCGGCATCCGCTCCCTGGGCCTCGCACACGTGCCCGAGGAGAACCTGCTCAACGCGTTCACGGACCTCGTGCCCGCGACCGCGCACTGCCCGCGGGGCTGTCGGCACACGGAGGACTCCCCCGGTTGCGCACTGGACGCCTGGGTGCACCGGCCGGAGGCCTCTCCCGCCGCGCCGGAGCGGCTGGAGTCGTTGCGCAGGCTGCTGGCGGCGTCGCGCGGGGAGACCCAGCAGGGCGACAGCGAGAAGCAGCTCGGACAGGCGATAACGTAGGGGCATGCGCGCACCGAGCAACCACACGGACGACCTCCGCCTGGCCCACATCCTCGCGGACTCCGTAGACGGCCTGACCATGAAACGGTTCAAGTCCCAGGACCTCACCGTGGAGACCAAACCGGACCTGACCCCCGTCACGGACGCGGACCGGGAGGCCGAGCAGGTGATCCGCGGCCAGCTGGGACGCGTGCGCAACCGGGACGCCGTGATCGGCGAGGAGTTCGGCGCCACGGGCTCGGGCGGGCGGCAGTGGATCATCGACCCCATCGACGGCACCAAGAACTACGTGCGCGGTGTCCCCGTGTGGGCCACACTCATCGGCCTGGTGGAGGACGGCGAGGTGGTCGTGGGCGTGGTCTCCGCGCCCGCGCTGAACCGCCGCTGGTGGGCGGCCGCCGGCTCCGGGGCCTTCACGGGCCGCTCGCTCTCGCAGGCGCAGCGGCTCTCCGTCTCCTCCGTGGCCACGCTCGACGACGCCTCCCTCTCCTACTCGTCGCTGTCCGGGTGGCAGGAGCTGGGTGTCCGGGACCGTTTCCTGGACCTCACGGACCGGGTGTGGCGCACGCGGGCCTACGGCGACTTCTGGTCCTACTGCCTCGTGGCCGAGGGCGCGGTGGACCTCGCGTGCGAACCCGAGCTGAACCTCCACGACATGGCGGCCCTGGTGCCCATCGTGACCGAGGCCGGCGGGCGCTTCACCTCGCTCGCGGGGCAGGACGGACCGTTCGGACCGAACGCCCTGGCGAGCAACGGCACCCTGCACGACGCCGCCCTCGACGTTCTAGGCACGCGTCAGGACAGCGCTGGCTGAGCCCCCGGACCTCGGCGCGGCGCTCGACTCGCCGCCCCGCCCCCGTCCCGGCTCGGCATTCGGCCGGCACCCCTCTGGCGCGAAAACGCCCGGCACCTCCCCTGTGGAGGTACCGGGCGTCGTCGTACCGCTGCCGAACGGCAGACCCCGGAACGTGCCCCGGATCCGCCGGACTGGATCAGGTGCTGGGAGTGTTGCCCTCCAGCGAGTCCGTGAGGCACTGGTTGTACCTCGCCTCGTCCCCCTGGGTCGCGTACTCCATGCAGTCGCTGACGGAGCTGAACGCCCAGGCGAAGACCGCGGCCATGAGGATGCCGCCGATCACCGCGAGGGACGAGAGCACCACGCCGACGACCGCGAGTGCCGGGGACTCCCGGCGGGCCTTGCGGATCTTGACCAGGCCCACGATGCCGAGCACCAGGCCCACGAGCCCGATCAGGCCACCCAGACCTCCGAACCAGAAGGTCAGGATGCCCAGGATGCCCAGGACCAGCGACGCGATGGCCAGGCCCTTGCCCGGTGAGGGCGCGGTGTTCTGGCCGTACGGATCCTGTCCGTTGTAGGGCTGCTGGCCGTACGGCTGCTGGGAGTAGCCGTCCTGGTAGTGCGTGGGGTAGCCGTTCGAGTTCTGGGAGTCGTAGCCCTGCTGCGCCCCGTAGCCCTGGGGGCCGTAGCCCTGGCTCCCGGGATTTTGCACGCCGTACTGCTGCCCGGGGTAGCCGTGCTCCCCTCCGGTCTGCTGGCCGTACTGGCCGCCGGCACCGTACTGGGAGTCACCGTAGCCGCCGTAGCCCGAGCCGCCGTGCTGCGCGCCGGAGGACGCGGAGCCGCCGTAGCCGGTCGTGCCGTAGCCCTCCTGCCCCGTGCCCGTGGCCTGTGCGGAGAAGTCCTGTCCGTACCGGTCCTGCCCGGCCGCTGAGGTCTGGCCCCGGTCCACCGAGTACTGGCCGTACTGCGGCTGCTCGCCGTTCGAGGCCGAGGAGGAACCCGAGTTCTCGGGGAAACGCTCGCTCATGGAGGCGCCTGCCTTTCAGTCGTGGTGTGTGGTGTCGAGAGCCAGTCTCCCACACGAGCTGCACCCGGTTCTCGGTGGCCCCGCTGCGACCCGCAGGGCTCCGGGCATGAAAAAACACCCCGGACCGCAGGGTCCGAGGTGTTCTCGATGTTCGTGGACATCACGGGTGGAGATGGGGGGAATTGAACCCCCGTCCGATGCAGCATTGTCAGGGCTTCTCCGGGCGCAGTGTGCTTGCAGGTTTCTCAGTCCCGGCCATCTCGCACACGAGTGGCCGCCGGACTCAGTCACGTAGAAGTCCCCTGGACGTCCGTGACGTACGTCCAGAGCAGTGACCTTCTAGCTGATGTCAGATTCCAGGTCGAAGGTGAACCTGGGCTGACAGACTGCTCGGGCTACTTACGCAGCGAGAGCGAAGTCAGTGCGCTTGGATTTGGCACTTATATTTTTTGCAGAGAGCGTTGACGAGATGACTCTGCATCCTCGGCCCGCTTCCCCTGTCTCAACTCACATCGTCGAAACCGATCATCCCCGTATTCATTTTTCAATGAGCACCACGCCACTGCGCGGAAAACCGTGCGGTGCCGTGGACACACAAGAATACGTCCGCACGTGCGCGTACGTCAACAGAGCGCGGGATTGCCCCGGGCGCACCAGCTTCGGCCGTGGAGAGGTTGCGAGTGGATCGCCGGCCAGTGGTGCCGCCCCCGGCGGGCCAGCCCTTGCCCTCCCCCGTCCCGTGCCCTACGGTGGGCGCCATGTCCCGATGAGTCCTTCCCGATTCCCCGCGCCCGAGGCCGTTGCCCGGCGGGGACCGCGACCATCCGAGGACTCTCGTGAACTCATCCCGCATCCCCTCCTCCGCGTCCGCGCACGGAACCGCAGCGTCCAGCACGTCCGGCCCCGCGGGCACCCACCTGAAGGTGGACGGGGTCTCCGCCTCGTTCGGCACCCACCGCGTCCTCACGGACATCACCTTCACCGTCACCACCGGTCGCCCCAGCGGGCTGATCGGTGAGAACGGCTCCGGCAAGAGCACCCTGCTGCGCATCCTGGCGGGTCTGCGCGCGCCCGATGCCGGCACCGTGCGCGCCGTCGGTCCCGGCGGTGGGCCCGCCCGCGTGGGCCTGCTCCACCAGGAACCGCCTATCCCACCGCAGGACACCGTGGCCCAGGCCGTGGCGGCCGCGGTGCGCCCCGCTCGGGACGCGGCCCGCGCCGTCGACGACGCCGCCCGCGCCCTGGCCGCCGCCCCGCACGACGAGCGCGCGGGAACCCGCTACGCCGAGGCCCTGGAGACCGCGGAACGCACCGGCGCGTGGGACGTGGACTCCACGATCGGTGCCACGCTGGACGGACTCGGCCTGGGCGGCGTCGCCCGCGAGCGGCGCACCGGGGAGCTCTCCGGCGGGCAGCGCGCCCGGCTGTCCCTCGCGTGGACCCTGCTCCGCGCCCCGGACGTGCTCCTGCTGGACGAGCCCACGAACCACCTGGACGACTCCGCCCTCGACTTCGTGTCCGCCACGCTCCGTTCGTGGCACGGCCCGGTGCTGCTCGCGAGCCACGACCGCGCGTTCCTGGACGCCACGGTCGGTTCCCTCGTGGACCTCGACCCGGCCCCGCGTCCCCACGCCGTGACCGTGGACCTCGTGGGCGACGGGACGGGCACGGGAATCGGCGTGACCCGCTTCAGCGGGACCTACTCGCAGTACGTCCTGGCGCGGCTGGACGAGCGCGAGCGCTGGGAGCGTTCCTACCGGGACGAGCAGGACCAGCTGAGGAAGCTGCGGGCCACGGTCCAGGAGCAGCAGGCCGTCGGGCACTCGGGCAGGGCCCCACGGACGGAGGCGCGGGCGGCCAGGAAGTTCTACGCGGACCGCAACGCCACCGTGGTCTCACGCCGCCTGAACGACGCCCGCACGCGCCTGGCCGCCCTCGAGCAGGAGCAGGTGCGCAAGCCCCCGCGGGAGTTGTTCTTCCGCGGACTCACGGCCGCGGACCACGACGCCGCGCGCCGCATCCGTGCCTCCGGCCCCGTGCTCACGGCATCGCGGGTCACCGTGGAGCACCGCCTCGCACCGGTCTCCCTCACCGTGGGGGCGGGCGAGAAGTGGCTGCTCACCGGGGCGAACGGTGCGGGCAAGTCCACCCTGCTGAGTCTGCTGGCGGGACGGTCGGAGCCCACGGGCGGCTCCGTGCACCGTGCCCCGGGAGTGCGTGTGGGACTGCTCGGGCAGGAGGACTCCGTGTCCCACGCGGACCCGGACCGCACCGCGGCGAGGGTCTACCGGGACCTCGTGGGCGAGGAACTCGCGGAGACGGTGCCGCTGGGCACGTTCGGGCTGCTCGCGGGGCGGGACGAGAACCGGCCGGTGGGCGAGCTCAGCGTGGGCCAGCGGCGTCGGCTGGCTCTGGCGGCACTGCTCGCGGACCCGCCGCACGTGCTGCTGCTGGACGAACCCACCAACCACGTGTCCCTGGTGCTGGCCACGCAGCTCGAGGCGGCCGTGCCCGAGTACCCGGGGACCGTCGTCGTCGCCTCCCACGACCGCTGGCTGCGGCGGAACTGGAACGGCCGGCACCTCCGTCTGGAGGCACCGGCCGTGTGAGGCGCTCGGGGCTCAGCCGCGCATGTTGCGGTAGCGCATGGCACGCTGGGCCTCGCGGTTGTCCTGCTTCTCGCGCAGGGTCTGGCGCTTGTCGTACTCGCGCTTGCCGCGCGTCACGGCGATCTCCACCTTCACGCGCTTGCCGTCCACGAAGTACAGCGACAGCGGGATGATGGTGTAGCCGGCCTCGCGGGTCTTGCCCGCGATCTTGTCCAGCTCCGCGCGGTGCAGCAGCAGCTTGCGACGGCGCCGGGCCGAGTGGTTGGTCCACGAGCCCTGCAGGTACTCCGGGATGTGGGCGTGCTCGAGCCACAGCTCACCGCGGCTGTCGAACTGGCAGAACGCGTCCACCAGGGACGCCCGCCCCATGCGCAGAGACTTCACCTCGGTGCCCATGAGCGCCAGTCCGGCCTCGTAGGTGTCCAGGATGGCGTAGTCGTGCCGTGCCTTCTTGTTGTTGGCCACGATCTGGCGGCCGTCATCAGCGTTCTTCTTGGCCATCGGCCTGTTCTTCCCTCACTGCTGCCCCGCGCTCCCGGCACCCCGGTGGGTGGGCCGGATGGTGCGGTGCAGACTCAGTTCTCGTCGTCGCGGCGCGCCCCGGCACGCCAGCGGATGCCTTCGTCGATGAAGGAGTCGATCCCGCCGTCGAACACGGAGCTGGGATTGCCCTCCTCGTAGTTGGTGCGCAGGTCCTTGACCATCTGGTACGGGTTGAGCACGTACGAGCGCATCTGGTCACCCCAGGACGCCTTGACGTCCCCCGCCATCTCCTTCTTCTTGGCGTCCGCCTCCTCCTGGCGCTGCAGGAGCAGCCGGGACTGCAGGACGCGCAGCGCGGCGGCGCGGTTCTGGATCTGCGACTTCTCGTTCTGCATGGACACCACGATGCCCGTGGGGATGTGGGTCATGCGCACCGCGGAGTCCGTGGTGTTCACGGACTGGCCACCGGGACCGGAGGAGCGGAACACGTCCACCTTCAGCTCGGACTCCGGGATCTCCACGGTGTCGTCCGACTCGATGAGCGGGATGACCTCCACCGCGGCGAACGAGGTCTGGCGCCGCCCCTGGTTGTCGAACGGCGAGATCCGCACCAGGCGGTGCGTGCCGGCCTCCACGGACAGCGTGCCGAACGCGTACGGGGCCTTGACCTCGAACGTGGCGGACTTCAGCCCGGCCTCCTCCGCGTAGGAGGTGTCCAGCACCTTGGTGGGGTACCCGTGGCGCTCCGCCCAGCGCAGGTACATGCGCATGAGGATCTCCGCGAAGTCCGCGGCGTCCACGCCACCGGCACCGGACCGGATGGTGACCACGGCCTCGCGCTCGTCGTACTCGCCCGCCAGCAGGGTCTGGATCTCCAGCTCGGACAGCGCCTTCTGGATGGAGGTGAGCTCCTCCGCGGCGGCGTCCCGGGTCTCCTGGTCGTCCTCGTCCTCGGCCAGCTCCACCATGACCTCGAGGTCGTCGATGCGGCTCTCGATCTTGCGCAGCCGGTCCACCTTGGACTGCTTGTGGGAGAGCTGGGACGTGACCTTCTGGGCCTCGTCCGGGTTGTCCCACAGGTCCGGCGCGGCGGCCTGCTGCTCGAGCTCCGTGATCTCCTTCAGCAGCGTCTCGGCGTCACTGACCGCGGCCACGGAGTCGTAGGTGGCGCGGAGAGCACGGATTTCTGCAGCGTAGTCAATGGTGGCCATGACAGACCACTTTACGTCATGGCCTCCCGGGCCCGTGAGCCGCTAACATTGGGGGAACCGCCCATCCCCAAGGAGACTGACGATGCAACGCCCCACCGTCCTCGCACTGGTCCTGGCAGGGGGCAAGGGCTCGCGCCTGGGAGCCCTCACCGACACCGTGGTCAAACCCGCGCTGCCCGTGGGTGGCACCTACCGGCTGATCGACATCTCCCTGTCCAACCTGGCCCACTCCCACATCCCGGACGTGTGGATGGTGCAGCAGTACCTCCCCCACGACCTCAACTTCTACATGGCCAACGGGCGGCCCTGGGACCTGGACCGCTCCCACGGCGGGCTGCACATCCTGCCCCCGTACCAGGGCGCGGAGGGCGAGGGTTTCGCATCCGGCAACTCGGACTCCATCTTTCGCCAGGCGGCGCTGATCCGGGAGGCGGACCCGGACCTCGTGCTCGTGCTCTCCGCGGACCACCTCTACACCATCGACTTCCGCAGCGTGATCGACACCCACCTCACCAAGCGCGCGGACCTCACCATGGTCACCACCGAGGTCTCCGAGGACCCCTCCCGGTACAGCGTGGTGGAGACCTGCGAGTCCGGTGAGGTCACCGGCTTCGAGTACAAGCCCGAGCAACCGCGCAGCAACCTGGTGGCCGGCGAGATGTTCCTGTTCTCCACGGACGTTCTCCTGGACGCCCTGGACCACCTCCAGGACACCCTGGGTGAGCTGGGCGACTACGGCGAGGACCTCATCCCGCACGTCCTGGAGCACCACACCGTGGTGGAGCACCGGCACCTGGGGTACTGGATGGACCTCGGCACCATCCAGTCCTACTGGACCGCGCAGCAGCAGCTGCTGGACGGGGACGGCGCCACGCTGGACGACCCCGCGTGGCCCATCTGGAGCGGCCAGGCACCCCTGCTGCCCGCGTTCATCGCGGACGACGCCGCCGTGTCCCGTTCCCTGGTGGCCCCCGGTTCGCGCGTGGCCGGCACCGTGGAGCACTCCGTGATCGGCGAAAACGTGACCATCGAGGCCGGCGCGGTGGTGCGCAACTGCGTGCTGCTCGACGGCGTGCACGTGGGCTCCGGGGTGGAGCTGCTCAACGTGGTCGCGGACTCGGACGCCCGCATCACGGGCGGCTCCCGGCGGGGATCGCCTCAGCACGTCACCGTGATCGACCGCCACGGCGTGGTGAGCGAACGGGAGCCGTTCGACACCTCCGCCGTGCTGCCCCGAGACTGGGAACAGTACTGACCTGGCTCCACCTGGAACCCACCCCCTCCGAAAGGACCGATCCACCATGTCCCGCTCGTCCCGCAAGACCCTGGGCCCCGTGCTCCGCGCCGAACTGTGGCGCGCTGTGCGCCACGTGGGAGCCCGCAGGGCGTTCCGCCTCCTGCTGCTGTTCCCACCGTTCCGGTGGGCCAACCGGGCGCTCCGTGCGCTGCGGCTGGTGCGCGGGCACTGATCCGCGCCACGTGAGAAGGCCGGGGGCGGCGTCGTGGATCCACGACGCCGCCCCCGGCCTTCTCCGACCCGGTCGACCACCTGCGGTCGGTCGATCCACGACATTTCGGACGGCGCGCTCGACCGGTGAGTTTGGTCGCGCGTCCTGTGCGCCCGTTGCCCTGCCCGGGGAGGTGCCGAACCAGCATGAACCCGGCCGCGCGGATCTCCCGCGGTTCAACGGCAGTCACCGTCGCATCACGGCGCGGGCGTCCCCGGTGGCACTGATGGGCACACCCGCCGGGATGATCACGTTGACCACGGGAGGGTGGATCACGGCCGTGAGGGTGACCTGCGCCGTCGTGCCGTCCGGTGAGCCGGTGGGAGCTCCCACGGACAATCCGCTGACGTCCTGGAATGCTCCCACCGTGCCCAGGTAGCTCGCGGCGGAGTTCGCCACCGCGTCGTCCGTCAGGATCGCGGTAGGGGGTCCACCTGCGGAGCGGTCCACGGTGGTGAAGGTGTCCGCGGCGGCGCCGGCGGCCCTGTCCGCGAGCGACTGCAGCTGCCGCTCCCCCACGTAGACGCTCGTGATCGCCAGGACGGTGACCACGAGCAGCAGGGTGACCAGGGCGAAGCCGATCAGCACGATGGTGGTCTGCCCGCTGTCCGGATCTGCATCGATGTCTGCCACCGCGGACCGCCGTGCGGCCACAAGGCCCATGATCCTTGCCGCCGGGCCGCGACCGGCGTGGACCGGTGCACGGACCGAGGTCTTTCCTCCCGTGGGACGCGTGCTGTGGCCATCCCTGGCGCAAGCCGGAATCCCTGGTGTCACGAGTACCTCCCGGAGACCACTGTGACGTCGGAGGTCAGGGTTGCGACCGTGGCCGTGAGGAACCCCGGCATGCCGGGCAGCTGGACGGTCAGGCTGGCATGGACGGTGGCCACCGCTCCCGGGGACGCACACGAGCCATCCGAGCACGAGACGGTGACAGCGAGGTCCTGCGGCGCGAAGCCGTGGTCCCGGGCAGCCACGGCTGCGAGGTCGTGGACCCCGGCGCGGTTGAGGTCCTCGGCCTGCGCCACACTGATGGCCTGCCCGGCCTGTTCCGCGGCGGCCACCACCGCGAAGGAACCCGCCTGGACACGGGACACCGTGATGACGAGGTAGATGATCGGGACCAGCAGCAGCAGTCCGAGGCCGATGAACTCGATCACCGCGCTGCCCCGATCGGGATCCTCCGGCTGCCCGTGGTCGCGGTCGTCCAGCTGCCCGTGGTCGGGAGAGCTGTCAGGCGTCCATGTCGACCGCATGGCCGCTCACCTCCAGAGCATCTGCTGGGCCGAGTGTGGCCACCACGGGCAGCGGCGCGACCACGTGCACCTCGATGGCCGGCAGCTCTCCCACCCCGGTGCGGGACACCGTGATGTTCTGCGCGTAGCCCGCTCCCACGGCGTCCGTGATGATCGCCCGGGTGCGCTCGGCGCCGTCCGCGTCCGTGCGGTCGGCCAGGCTCGCGTAGCGGGCACCCGCGGCCGCTGCGTCGATGAGCGTGTTGCGCACGTGCAGCGTGAAGCCGAGCTGCAGGATCATGCCGAAGAGCACGACGGCCAGTGCCAGCACCATGACGTACTCGGCCACCGCGTTCCCCGCGTCCGGATCGCAGGAGCCCTCAGAGTCCCGAGACGCGGTTGATGGCATCTTGGAACAGTCCCTCCAGCGCCGGACGCGCAATCAGCAGCAGCCCGGCCACGAGAACCGCGGACATCAGGGTGAGCATGACCCAGCCGGGGACGTCCCCGCGGTCGGGGTCGTCCTCGGTGGGTGCCAGTCGCGCGGGCACGGCAACGATCAGCAGCCACAGCAGTCCTGCGTGGCAGCGCATGAGGTGTTTCATGGTCGTCTCCTTCTCGGGGTGGATTCATGGGGTGGGAAGCATGGGACGTCAGAAGCCGAGGTTGAGCACGGCGAGTCCGGGGAACACCGCGAACACGACGCTCAGCGGCAGGATGAAGAAGACCACGGGGACCAGCATGGCGATCTCCTTCTTGCCCGCGACCTCCATGAGCACGCGCTTGTCGTGGTCGCGGACGTCCTGGGCCTGGGCGCGCAGCACGTCCGCGAGCGGCGTCCCGCGTTCGATGGCCACGACGATGCCGTCCACGAACCGGCCGAGGGCCACCACGTCGGTGCGGGCGGAGAAGTCCTGCAACGCCGTGCTCAGCCCGGCACCCGACCGGGTCTGCGCGAGAACGGCGCGGAATTCCCCGGCCAGTTCCCCTTCGGCCACACGGCACACGCGCTCGAGGGCTCCCACCGCGCTCTCTCCCGCCCCCACGGCGAGCGCCATGAGCTCGGCCACGGCTGGGAACTCGGCGAGCATCAGCTTCTCCCGCCGGTGGATGCTGCGCGTCAGCCACTGGTTGCGCGCCCAGACCCCCGTCCCGGCCCCCAGGAATGCGGCGATCGGCACCACGGCCGGATGGACGTCGGCCCGCACAGCCAGCGCGAGTCCGGAGGCCGCCCCCGCCACGGCTCCGGCGACACCGCACAGCACCTGCTCGGCGCGGAAGTCCATGACGTCCTTGCGCGACCCGTCCCGCACCAGTCGCCGCGCCAGGACGTCCGCGTCGGAGAACAGCGGGGCCGTGCGTTCCAGGATCCAGGCCATCACGGCACTGCCCGCGGTGCCGGTGAGCGACCTCCCCGGCCTGCGGGACGCGCCCCACGCAGTGGTGTGGATCCCGCCCTCGAGTTCCACGGCCCGGAGCTGCGGCGCGATCCGGTCTGCGAAGCTCGGCGCTCCTCCGGCCCTCACGGCCACCCACACGAGCCACAGGCCCCACGCCAGGACCAGTCCCAGGATTCCTGAGGTCACGGGGATGTTCATCGCAGCACCCGCTGTTCCTCGGGGAGCGCGCCGAGGCGCAGCATGAGCTGATAGGCCACCACGGACACGACCAGGCCTCCCAGCAGGACCACGGCACCGGCAGCCGTGTTGTAGGCCTGCACGGCGGCGGGCTGCGTGGCCATGAGAGCCAGGATGAGCCACGGGGCCGCCACTGAGAGCCGCGCGGCGTTGACGGTCCAGGACTGGCGTGCCTCGAGCTCGCTGCGCGTTCGTTCGTTCTCCCGCAGGAACTCCGACAGCGTGCCGAGCAGCTTGCCCAGGTCCGTGCCGCCCACCTCGCGCGTGACGCGCAGCGCCTCGACGATGTTGTCCGCCACGGGGTCCGCCAGGCGCTGCTTGAGCAGGGTCAGGGAACCGTGCAGCTGACCGCTGGCCCGGTAGTCCGCCGCGAACTGCGTGAAGGCGGGTCGCAGCGGCTCGGGCCCGCGGTACTGCAGCTGTATGAGGGCCTCAGGCAGGCCCATGCCCGCGCGGATGGCGGACCTCAGGTGGTCGACGACGTCCGGCCACACCTCCCGCAGGACGGCCGTGCGGCGTCGAGCACGGCGTCGTGCCAGCCAGAGCGGGACGCCGAGCGCGACGACGAAGACGCACAGCCCGAACACCACCGCGGAGGTCACGGCGAACGTGAGCAGCCCCGCGACACCGGCCAGCGCCAGGCTCAGAGCCACGAAGGTGGCAGGTGCCACCCCCGGCAGCCCCGCCTGCAGCAGGAGCGTGCGGAATCTCCCGGCTCCGGCGTGCCTCGTTCTCGTCCCCGTGGGCCGTGTCCAGCACGACCACCACACGAGGAACACTCCCGCGCCCAGCAGGGCTCCCACCAGGGAGCTCACGAGGACCTCCCCCGTGACTGTCCGCCCCGGCTGCTCGCGCGATGTCCCGCACGCGCCCTGCCTGCCCCGGCGCGGCCCTGGTTCCCGCCCTCGGCCACGCGACCCGTTCCGCGGGGCGCAGAAGGTTCCACCGCAGGGGCCGACGCTTCCGGCCCGTCCTCGACCATCCCCGGGGAGGACGGCGGTGCGTCGTCGCGGATGAGCGCGGCGGGCGCGTACCCCGCGCGCACGAACTTCTCCGAGGACGGGACCTCGGAGGCGACCGCGCGCAGGACCCCGTTCTCGAGCCGGAAGACCGGATAGGTCTCGATGACGCCGTTCTCCACTCTGTTGCCCACCGCCAGGACCTCCGCCACGCGCCGGTGGCCCGTGGCGTCTCGTTCACAGTGGACCACCAGGTCGAAGCACGAGGCCACGGTGGGGAGCACGAAGGCGCTGCTGATGTTGTCCCCGGCGAGCAGGGGCAGGGTGCAGATCTTGGTGACGGCGTCCCGCGCGGAGTTGGCGTGCAGCGAGCACATCCCCGGCAGTCCCGCGTTCAGGGCGATGAGCATGTCCAGACTCTCCGCCTCCCGCACCTCCCCCACCACGAGCCGGTCCGGGCGCATCCGCAGCGCCTCCTTCACGAGGCGGCGCAGCGGGATCTCGCCCGTGCCCTCGAGGTTCGCCTGGCGGCACTGCATGGCGACGACGTCGCGCAGCGCCACCCTCAGCTCGAAGACCTCCTCGACCGTGACCACCCGCTCCCGCGGGCCGATGGCCGCGCACAGGCAGTTGAGCATGGTGGTCTTCCCCGCCTGTGTGGCCCCCGAGACGAGGATGTTGAGTCCCGAGGCCACCGCGGCGTGCAGGAAATCAGCCGCCTGCGTGGTGAGCGAGCCCAGCGCGACCAGGTCCTGCAGCCTCCGCGCACGCGCAACGAACTTGCGAATGTTCACGGCCCAGTGGGCGCGGGTCACGTCCGGGATGACCACGTGCAGCCGGGAGCCGTCCGGGAGGGATGCGTCCACGAAGGGGGAGCTCAGGTCCAGGCGGCGCCCGGAGGACTTCAGCATCCGCTCCACGAGCGTGCGGACGTGGGACTCGCTGAGCGCCAGACTCGTGAGCTCGGACTCGCCGCCGCGGGCCACGTAGATCTCGGTGGGCCCGTTGATCCAGATCTCCTCGACGTCGGGGTCGTCCAGGTACGGCTGCAGCGGACCGTAGCCCGCCACGAGGTCCAGCACGGTCTTGCGGGTGGCGTCCAGGTCCTGGATCCGGGGCAGCCCGGCGCGGGCGGAGCGGACGTCGTAGTCGGAGACCACCGAGGCCACGATCTGGCGGGTGGGCTCCACCTCGTGCAGCGGGTCGAGCCCCGCGCGGCGGATCTGCTCGCGCACGTCCGCCTCGATCAGTCCGATCGCGTCCTCGGTGACACCCGTGGCCATGGCTCCCCCTGGGGTTCCCCCGAACCCGTTACTGGCTGGTCATCTCTGGGGGGAACGCTAGGGCAAAATGCGCGCGGCGCACACGCTCGACGGCGCGTTCTGTGGATAACCGCGCTGACCTGCACGAATGGCACGCCCTCCGCGCGTCATGCTCGGACGCAGAATGCATCCTCATGAAAAGTGACACGGGTCACCGTGCCGAGCGCGAGGTCAGAACGCCGTGGAACCGCCCCGGGCGGCGTCGTGCCCGGTGTCCGGCTGGGCGGAGCCCGTACCCGGGCCGGCCGGGCCGGCGTGCGGCTCCTCCGACGGGCGGGACGTGGGGGACTCCGCCGCGAAGGTGAGCACCGAGGCGCGGTCCATGTGGGCGGCGTCGGGATCCCAGGGACGTTCCGCCTCCGAGATGGCGATGTGGCGCGCCAGGCGCGTGATGTTGACCTCGTCCACCCGGCGGCGCTGGGCGGAGGTGTACTGGGTGATCATGAAGAGCACCACGAGCCCGTAGAGCACCAGGTCCGTGCCGCGGCCGATGCCGAGCACGCGCGCAAGCTGCGTCACGACGTCCGGGACCAGGATGGAGACGGCGGCGAAGAAGAAGAACGCCACCGCACCCAGTCGCCGGATGGCCTGGTGCTTGGCGTTGGCCCCGCCGCGCACCAGCGTGAGGGCGCCGTACGCAACGGCCAGGATGAGGACTACTTGAACCAGGATGGTCATGCGTGTGCTCCGCTACTTCACGAACAGTTCGGCCAGGATGTTCACGCCGTTGAGCAGGGACTGCCCCTTGCCGCGTGAGTAGTCGGTGTAGATGATCTCCACGGGGTGCTCCACCCACCGGGGCTTGAGCTCGGCGAACCGGTTGACGATCTCCGAGGCGTGCGCCATGCGGTTCTGCTGCAGGTGCAGCTTGGCCACGGTGTGGCGGTCGATCGCGCGCAGCCCGTTGTGGGCGTCGGAGAGGTCCATGCCACTGGTAAACTTGGAGACGAAAGCGGCGGTGCGCAGCACCAGGCGCTTGAGCTGTGAGACCTGGGTGCGGTCGTCCAGGAAGCGCGAGCCCAGGACCACCTCGGCCTCGCCGCTGCGGATGCGCTGAACCATGTCGTACGCATCCACCACGCGGTGCTGACCGTCCGAGTCGAACGTGACCACGCAGTCCATCTCCGGGTCCTGCAGCGCGTACTCGAAACCCGTCTGCAGCGCGGCACCCTGCCCCAGGTTGATGGGGTGCTGGACGACCACGGCTCCGGCGTCCCGGCAGATCTGGGCGGAGTCGTCCGTGGAGCCGTCGTCAACGCACACCACGTGCGGGAAGGTCCGCCGGAGATTCTCCAGGACCTCACCCACCACCTCGGCCTCGTTGTACACGGGCATCACAATCCACGCTCGACTCACGGGCCCCATTGTTCCACAGCGCGCGGCGGCAGCCGCTCCCCCGTGGACGGCCGGAGACCTCCCAGGATTCTGCGAGTTCCACCGCGGACCCCGTCCGGGTGCCCGCACCCCGTCCACTAAACTTCCCACGTACCCACCCCCCCTGACGTCTGGAGTCATGGATCCCGTGAGCTGGCTAGAAGCACTTCCCTCGTACGCGCTGGTGGGGATCCTGATGGTCCTTCCGGGCGCGCTGCTCAGCGTGGCTCTCGGCCTGCGCGGGCTCACCCGGTGCGCTGCGGCGATTCCACTGTCCGTGGCGGGCTTCGGTGCCTCAGCCGTGATCTTCGGGCTCGTGGGGGTGCCGTGGAACCCCCTCACCGTCGCCCTCGCATTCGTCGTGGTGGCCCTCGCACTGTGGCTGGTGCTGCTCCCCGCACGACGCCGCCTGCTGGCCGGCCCGTGGGCGGACGCCGTCCCCTGGCGGGAGCGCGTCACCACCTCCACCGTGGGGCTGTGGTGCGCGGCCGCACTTGGCATCGGGGTCGTGGTGCAGCGGCTGCACCTCATCATGCAGACCCCGGACGCCTACTCCCAGACGTACGACGCGAACTTCCACTACAACGCGGTGCGCTACATCCAGGACACCGGACAGGCCTCCTCGCTCACCCTCGGCGGTCTGGGGGTGGGAGAACCGACGTTCTACCCGGCGGCGTGGCACGACACCGCCGCGTTCGTCACCCAAGTGACCGACCTCCCCGTGGTCCTCACCGCGAACGCCATGACCATGATGGTGTGCGGTGTGGCCTGGGTGCTGGGCTGTCTCCACCTGACCACCCGGCTGCTCGGCTCCCGCCCCGCAGTGTCCGTGGCTGCCGGGCTGATGGCCTCTAGCTTCCCAGCCTTCCCGTACCTGCTGAGCTTCTACGGGGTCCTCTTTCCCAATGGCATGTCGATAGCCTTCCTCCCCCTCTGGCTGGGGCTGCTCACAGAGGCGCTCGGCCTTTCGAAAGAACCCCGTGCAGGCTCGAAGACCGGGTTGTGGATCACGATCCTGGCTGTCACCGGAGCCGTGGGACTCGCCCACCCCTCCACCGTGATCGTGGGGCTGGCCCTGCTGTGGATCATGATGCTCACGGTGTGGTGGCGGAGTCTGCGGCGCAGCAGCCCCTGGTGGCTCAAGGCCGCCGGCGGAGCCGGGCTCATCGCAGAGATCCTGGTCCTGCAGCAGATCTGGTTCGCCGCGCGCGCCAGCCAGTCCGCATCCACGTGGAAGCCGCACGCCTCGGAGCCCCAGGCACTGGGCGAGGCACTGGCCACCGTCGACCCCAACGCCCCGCACCTTCCCTGGGCCCTGGTCGTCGTGGTGCTCCTGGGCGCGGCTGCTCTGCTGCGCCACTCCTCGCGCTGGGTCGTCGCGGCCTGGGCCTTCCTCGTGTGGCTCTATGTGCTCGTGTCCTCGTCCAGGGACGCCGGCCTGCGCTACGACTGGGGCGGCATCTGGTACAACGACGTCAACCGCATCCTGGCCCTGATCCCGGTGCTCGCCGTCCCCATGGCCACCGCCGGCGCTCTCGCAGTGCTGCACTGGGCGGTGTCCGGTGCCCGCCGAACCGTCTCCCGAGCAGCGAAGAACCCCGGGGCACCCTCCCCGGTCCGGGGCACCGCCACGCGTCTCCCGCCTGTGGTCCACTCCCGGGTCTCCGCCGTGGTCGGCGGGTTCCTCGCGGTGCTGGTGGGCTGGCAGGTGCTGCAGACGCAGCCCATGACGGACATCGTGAACTACGGCAGGAGCCAGTACGCTGCCGGCACCGACTACCCCTACGCGCTCGTCTCGCCCGAGGAACGGGAGCTGCTGCTCGAGCTGCCCGACTACGTCCCCCAGGACGCCGTGGTCTTCGGCAACCCGCTCACCGGAACCTCGCAGGCCTACGCCCTGTCTGGCACGCAGGTGCTCTTTCCCCACAACGGTCTCGTGGCGGACCGGGAGGCCTCCGTGATCGCCCACCACCTGGATGAGCTGACCACGGACCCGGAGGTCTGCCCAGCCGTGAAGAAGCACAACGTCCAGTTCGTCCTCGACTTCGGCACGCGGCCGGTCAATCCGTTCGCCTACTTCGACACCGCCGGCTACGACCAGCTCACGCCCCAGAACGGCTTCGAGCTCGTGGCTCAGACCGGCCCCGAGGCCAAGCTCTACAAGATCACCGGGTGCGGGTGAAAGACCCCTTGGCATGAACGACGGCGCCGCGAGAGCACGTCTCTCGCGGCGCCGTCGTCGGGGAACAGGGGGCCTCAGCCAGCCAGCGGGCCGTCCAGGTCCGGGTCGTACTGGGGCACGAACTCCTCGCCGCGCTCGGCGGCCTCGCGGGCCTGCCACTCGCGCTTGCGGCGTTTGTCCTCCAGCGCGCGGGCCATGCCCTCGGCATGCTCCCGGCGGACGTCCTCCTCCGGCTGGTTGCGCATGTGCGCCACCGCGCCGTAGACGTTGCCGTCGAAGACCTTGGTGCCGTGGTCCATGACGATCCCGCGCTCGCAGATGTCCATGACCAGGTTGAGGTCGTGGCTGACCACCACCAGGGTCTTGCCGCGGCGCACGAGGTCCTTGATGCGGCCGATGCACTTCTTCTGGAACGGCTCGTCACCCACCGAGAGGATCTCGTCCACCAGGAACACCTCGGGGTCCGTGTGGATGGCCACGGAGAAGGCCAGGCGCAGGTACATGCCCGAGCTGTAGAACTTCACCTCGGTGTCGATGAACTCCGCGATCTCCGAGAACGCCACGATGTCGTCGAACTTGGCGTCGATCTCCTCCTTGCTCATTCCCAGGATCGCACCGTTGAGGTAGACGTTGTCCCGGCCCGTGAGATCCGGGTGGAAGCCCGCGCCCACCTCGATGAGCCCCGCCACCTTCTCCCGGGTGAGGATCTCCCCGGAGTCCGGGTTCATCACCCCGGAGATCATTTTCAGGGTGGTGGACTTGCCGGAGCCGTTGAAGCCCAGCAGGGCGACCGTCTCACCGTCGTGGATGTCGAAGGAGACGTCGTTCAGCGCCGTGAACTTGGCGGTGAGGTCGCCCTTGCGGCCCTTCACGAGCCACACGAAGGCCTCCTTCATGGAGCGCGTGTGGCGCAGCACGAATTCCTTGGTCATGTGGCGGACCCTGATGGCCAGGTCCGCGTCCGTGCGACCGGGGGTGGTCTGGGTGGCTGAAGTAGACATGGTTCACAGCTCCTGCGCGAAGTTGCCCTCTTGCGAGCGGAACAGGCGGTCCGCCAGGAAGAAGAGGATCAGGCTGGTGACGATCGCCAACGGGGTCCACCCCGTGAGCAGGTGCGGCGGGACGTGCCAGATCTGCGGCGTGTCCGTGGTGGGGAACCAGAAGCCGTAGTGGAACAGCTCCACCGCCACGGTCAGGGGGTTCACCATGTACACGTAGTAAACCCAGTCCCACAGCTTCTCGTGGACCATGGTCCACATGTAGAGCACGGGAGAGGCCCACGTGGACACCATGATGATGAGGTCCACGATGTTTTCCGCGTCCCGGAAGAACACGTTGAACGTGGTGAACAGCATGCCCAGCGCGAGCGAGAACAGCGCGATGATCGCGGTGGCCACGACCACCGCGAGCAGCTGCTTGGCCCCCGGGTGCCACCCGGTCAGGAAGCACGCCAGCAGCAGGATGACCAGCTGCGGCACGAAGTGGATCATCGCCACCAGCAGGTTGGACACGGGGAACAGCTGCCGCGGCAGGTAGATCTTCTTGAGCAGTCCCCCATTGGCCACCACGGACCTGGAGGCGTTGCCGAAGACCTCGCCGAAGAGGTTCATCACCACGATGCCCGAGAACAGGTACACGGCGAAGTTCTCGATGCCGCGGTTGAGGTCCAGGAACACGCCCATGGCTATGTAGAAGACCAGGAACTGCACGCCCGGTTTCAGGTAGGACCAGAGCAGCCCGAGGACCGTGCCCCGGTACCTGATCTGGATCTCCTTGTCCACGATCAGCCTGAGCAGGAACCTGTTCGCGAACACGTCCCTCAGCCCACGGTCCTGCCCCGGAGGCCGCAAGTGCGTAGCGGGAGCTTGGGTTTTCATCTGCCGTCCTTTCCTGGCACGGTGCGTTCTTCCTGGCGTGCGCACCGCATGCACGTCGACGCCGCACGCCCGGGTGGGCGTACGGCGTCGAGCGGGTGGCCGAACTACTGTGCGGGGCCGTTCTCCCCGAAGGTGCGGGCCCAGGCGTCCACCGAGGTGATCTCCGGCAGCGCCGCGCGGTACTGCTCGCTGAGGGCGTCCCAGCGCGAGAGCAGCTCGGCGTGGAGCTTCACGCTCTCCGCCATCAGCTCGCGCACCTGGGCGGGGTCCCGGCGGTACCACGACGCGCCGGTGCCCTCCGCGTTGGAGACGATCGCCGAGTCGAGCGTGGCCAGGTAGGACCAGTGGCCGTCCATGTGGGCCACGGTGGCCTCGGGGTACTCCTTGGCCATGCTGCGCACGGGCCGCAGCGTCTGCTTCAGCACGGTGCGCAGCGCCCACGGAATCAGCTGGGCCTTGGTGGGCGACTTGGGCGCCTCCATGGTCTTCGGCGGCTTGGACCGACGCACCGGGGGCAGCTCCGCAGGATCCTTGACCACGCGCGCGTCGGAGTAGTCGTCCTTCATGGCGCGGATCTCGGGCATGCGCGTGGGAAGCATCTCGTGCAGGCGCTCCGGTCCGGCCAGGACGTCCTGGATGGCCAGCAGCACGGACTTCGCCGGGTAGTACTGCATGGAGACCACGTGCTTGGTGTCCGTGGTCAGCGACTCCCGCAGCATGCGCCCGCCCCTGGCGAACGGCGAGTGCAGCAGAGCCGCGATGAGCCGGTTGCGCTCGTGGAAGTACGCCTGCCAGTCCACTGCGTCGTCCTTGTCCGCCCAGGACACGTGCCACACGGCCGCGCCCGGCAGCGAGATGGTGGGGTATCCGGCGGCCTTGGCGCGCAGCGAGTACTCGGAGTCGTCCCACTTGATGAACACGGGCAGCGAGAGGCCGATGTCCTCCAGGATGGTGCGCGGAATCAGGCACATCCACCAGCCGTTGTAGTCCGCGTCCCAGCGCCGGTGCAGCTTGGGGCGGGAGCGCAGACCGCGTTCCGCGAAGTCCACGGCACCCAGGCCGTCAATGGGGCCCCACAGGAACCGGTAGGGGTTCACGACCTCCGCGTACGCGTTGAGCAGGGGCTTGTTGTACATGTCGAACATGTGCCCGCCCACGATCGAGGGGGTGTGGCACATGTCCGCGAACGCGGCGGCACGCAGCACACCCTCGGACTCCAGGAGGATGTCGTCGTCCAGGATCAGCACGTAGTCGGACTTCTCGATCCCCTGGGGGGTCCGGCGACCCTCCACGACTTCGTACATGTTGCGCGCGAACCCACCGGAACCGCCCATGTTGCCCTGGCGGATCATGCGGAGCTTCCCGCCCATGGCCTCCTGAGCCTCGGGGAAGTCGGGTTCGTCCTGGACCAGCTTGTTGCCCTGGTCCACGATGATCAGCTCGTCCAGGACGTCGTCCAGTCCGTCGGCCTGTGCGATCGTCTTGATGGTGTTCACGCAGTAGTCGGGGCGGTTGAACGTGGTCACGCCCAGCGTCACGCGACCCACGGCACGTCCGTGGGACGGCACCAGCCAGGACGCCGCATCCAGGACCATGCCCTCCTCGTCGGAGATGAGGTCGAACCAGTACCAGCCGCCGTCGCCGAACGGTGCGAGGGTGAGTTCGAACTCGCAGGTGGTGGAGCCGTCCACGCGCCTGTCCTCCACGCGCTGGGATACCCCGCGGGCGTTCGACCGGTAGACGATCAGCGACCCGGCCCCGGTGGTCCGGACTCGCAGGGTGACGGAGTCCGCCACGGTCCAGCGCCGCCAGTAGGAGGCGGGAAACGCATTGAAGTACGAGCCGAAGGACACCCGGCGCCCCGGACGGATGCGCACCGAGCGGCGGGAGATGATGTCGTCCGGGTGCTGGTTGGCGGTGTCCGCGCCCACGGAGGACGGCCCCTCCACGTTGATCGGACCATCGATGTAGAGCGGCAGAGCATCCAGGTCCTTGTCGGCTGGGAACACCACGCGCGCGACCTCTCGCAGATCCTTCTCGCTGCGGGGCTGAGTGTTGATCTTGGCCAGGTACTGCTGCCCGTCACCGGTCGTGGCGTGCGACTGTTCGGCGTGCTCCGGGCTCATGCGTCCACTCCTCCGCTGGTCAGGGGCGCACCCGAGGTGAAGTGCGGTGCGATCTTGTTGTCCACCATGGACAGCGCCGAGCCGATGGCCATGTGCATGTCCAGGTACTTGTAGGTTCCCAGGCGCCCGCCGAACAGCACGGAGGACTCGCCCTGCGCGAGGTCACGGTAGGCCAGCAGCTTCTCGCGGTCCTCGGACGTGTTCACCGGGTAGTAGGGCTCGTCGCCCTTCTCCGCGAAACGGGAGAACTCCCGCATGATCACGGTGGCGTCCTTGGTGTAGTCCCGCTCGGGGTGGAAGTGACGGAACTCGTGGATGCGGGTGTAGGGGACGTCCGCGTCCGGGTAGTTCATCACGGAGGTGCCCTGGAAGTCCTCGATGTCCAGGACCTCTTCCTCCAGGTCGATCGTGCGCCATGACAGGTCACCCTCGGCGTAGTCGAAGTAGCGGTCCACGGGACCCGTGTAGACCACGGGGACCTGGCCCACCACGTTGGACTTGGAGAACTCCTGGGAGTCGTCGAAGAAGTCCGTGTCCAGGCGCACGTCGATGTTCGGGTGGTCCGCCATGCGCTCGAGCCACGCGGTGTACCCGTCCACGGGCAGACCCTCGTGGGTGTCGTTGAAGTAGCGGTTGTCGTACGTGTAGCGCACGGGCAGCCGGGAGATGATCGAGGCGGGCAGGTCCTTGGGGTCCGTCTGCCACTGCTTGCCGGTGTAGTGCTTGATGAACGCCTCGTACAGGGGCCGCCCGATCAGCTGGATGCCCTTGTCGTTGAGGTTCTGCGGGTCGGTCCCCGCCAGCTCGCCGGCCTGCTCGCGGATCAGCTCGCGGGCCTCGCCGGGCGAGTACGCCGCGCGGAAGAACTGGTTGATCGTGCCCAGGTTGATGGGCATGGGGTACACCTCGCCCTGGTGGCGGGTGTACACGCGGTGCACGTAGTTGGTGAACTGGGTGAACCGGTTCACGTACTCCCACACGCGCTCGTTGGAGGTGTGGAACAGGTGCGCGCCGTAGCGGTGCACCTCGATCCCGGTGCGCTCCTCGTTCTCGCTGTAGGCGTTGCCGCCCAGGTGGGGCCGCCGGTCGATCATGGTGACCTTCAAACCCAATTCACGTGCCGCTCGTTCTGCCACGGTCAAGCCGAACAGTCCCGAGCCCACGACCACCAGATCAGTGTTCATGTGTCCCTCCTAGGGTCTTCCGCGATCCGTGCGCGGAGATCGTCGTGCCTAAAAATACCGGACGCCGCTGGTTCCGCCCCGCGTGACTCGCGTTGCGCAGGGCGGCGTGGGATCCGTCACGCCGCGGTGCGCGGCCGGCGGTGGCGGCCCAGCGGCGTCGTCCGCGGGCGATCCACCTGCCCGCAGCGGCGCCGGGGAACCTGGGCCGCAGGGCAGCTCAGCTGGCGCCGGTCCGGAAGCCGCTGAGCACCCACGCCGCGGCAGCGCGCCCCGAGGCCGCGAGTGAGGCGTGCTCGCGAGCCCACCGGCTGCGGCGTTCCCGCACGGCGTCCCGGGCTCCGTGCTTCGAGGCCGCGAGGGCGTCCTCCATGGCGCGGGCGACCGCCTCGGGCGTGAAGTCCACCGGGGTTCCGAGCTCGTTCTCCGTGACGAGAGTCGCACCCGCCCCCACGCCCGCATAGATGGACGGGGCGCCGCACGCGGCGGCGGCGTAGAGCTTCGTGGGCTTGGCGAAGTCGTACCCCGAGTGCGGCACCACGGACGCGAGCGCGGCCACCGCACCCCGCAGGAACGCCGCCGTGCGGGCGGGGCTCTGGACCCCGTGGAACACCACGTTGTCCGGGGCCAGGCGCGCCGCGGCCTCCTGCACCCGCCGAAGGTCCGAGCCCCGTCCGAGCACGTGGAGCACCGCCTCAGGATGACGCGGCAGGATGCGCGCAAGGCCCTCGACGAACACGTCCATGCCCTGCCACTCCGAGATGGATCCCGCGTACACGAAGTACGGGGCGGGCACGTCCGCGGCGGGCCCCTCCGGGGTGAAGGTGTCCGTGTCGATGCCGTTCTCGGCCACGAACATCCTCTCCCACGGCGTTCCGGTCACGCGGTGCAGCTCCTCGCCCATGGACTCCGACACGGTGATCACGCCCCCGGCGCGACGGGCCGCAACGGTCTCCGCGGCGCGCATCAGCTGGGTGACCACGCCGGGCACGTCCATGTTCAGGGTGGCGGAGGTCCACACGTCCGGGTTGTACCAGATGTACGGACGACGCCGCAGGGCGCTCGACAGCCACACCGCGAGTCCCGTGGTGGGCGGCGGCTCGCTCACCACGATGTCCGCGTCCATGACCAGCAGCCGCGCGAACGCCTGGACGTCGAAGCTCAGGTACTGGGCCACTCCACGCACGTAGTCCTCTTTGTCGCGCAGAACGGGCACGCGCACGATGTCGTACGGCTCCGAGACGGAGGCGGGATCCATGCCTTTCGGCGGCCGAGTGGTCAGAACGGTGACCTGGGCACCCTCGGCGGCGAAGCCCCGGGCGAGCGCGGCGAGCCGGAAGGAGGCGGCGGCCGGTTCGGGGAGGAAGATGCGGCTGACGATGACGACCTTGCGGGGTTTCATGGCCTCTACTTTCTCATGCGCGGCTCGGTGCACGCGGGACGGAGTCCGCTGCGGCATGGCCGGTGACCCGGGGCCGGGAGGTCACGGTTCGCGGACGACCGCACGTCGAGCTCACTGCACAGCCGCTCGTCGCGAAGGGTGTGCACGCGCCCGGTCCCCCGCGGCACGGCCGCACCGGACGGCCCGCTCCCCCGCACGGTGTACTGCCGCCATGCACCTGACCCTGCACATCGTCTGGAGCGGGACTCGCACCACCCACACCGCGACCGTCACCGCCGCCCCCGCCAGCGACGGCGCGCACCTGGCCGCCGAGCTCGCCCGGCTCGTGGGCACCGAGCACCGCGCCACGGTCGAGGGCCTCGATCTGGCACGGCTGACGGTCGGGGCCGCCCCGCTGGTGGACGGCGCCACGGTGGTGCTGCTTCCCGTGGCGGACGACCGGGAACACACCGCCACGGGACGGCCGGAGAGAACCGACCGGCTGCTCGGCCCTCTGTGCACGGAGCCGCCCGCTGCCGCCGACACGGCAACCGAGGCGCCGGGTGACGAGCAGGACGCGACGACGGTCGAGGTCGTGGAGGGTACCGGTGCGGGCACCCGCCTCGTTCTGACCAGGGGACGCTGCGACGTCGTCCTCCAGGACGACGGGCCGGTCCTGCTGCCCCCGGGCAGCCCCTCCACCTCCGGAGCGGACCTCTCCCTGCTGCTCGACGACACCGGGCTTAAGGTCCTTCCCACCGGGACCCGCCTCGGTTCCGGGGACCGGGTGCGGCTGCACCGCGGTGGCCGTCTCAGCTGGCTCCGGGTGGAACTGCCCGCAGCGCCGGGGAGCTCGCCGTCCTGGCCCGGGGAGCAGGAGCCGCCCCCGGGCATCACCGCGCAGGAGGCGAACCCCTCCCGTCCTCTGACGGTCGACGCCCCGTCCCGCCGCCGTGCCAGGCTCACCATGATCACGGGTGCGCTGCCCCTGCTCGCGGGGATCGGCATCGCGGTGGTCACCCACTGGTGGTTCTTCCTGGTGTTCAGCGCGCTCGGGGCCGTCACGACCGTCGTGGGATGGGTGGGCGAACGAGGCGCCCGCAGAGAGACGAGCAACCGGCTGCGAGCCGCGCTGGACCGCGATCTCCGCCGGTGCGCGCACGCCGCGCCCTCGGCCGCCGAGGTCCTCCACCGCTGCCGGGCGCTCACCTCGGACCGTGGCTTCTCAGCCGCGGGCCACACCTCCACCGGCTCCGTCGCGGGCGCTGCATTCGCACCCCGAGCCGCGCCAGAACCCGTGGTGGCCTGCACCTCCACGGGGGCAGGACGCCAGGGGAGTGGCCGTCCGCGGCGAGAGCTGGACCGGGCGGCCGCGGCACGCTGGGTCCGGCTGGGCCACGGGGCGCGGGGCGGCAACGTGTCCCGGGGGCAGGGTGTGGGCGTGCGGGAGGTGTGGCACCCCAGCGCACCCGTGATCGTGGACCTCGCGGCACTCCCGTCACTCACCCTCGCCCTGGATCACCGTCGGGCTGCGGGGGTGCTCAATGCCCTGGTGGTCCAGCTGTTCACCGGCCCCGGTGCGCTGGGCCGCCTCGTCGTGTCCCCGGACCTCGCGTGGCAGGCCCCGCTCCGAGCGGAGACTCCTGCCGAGTCGACTCCCCCGCAGGAGGACGAACCACCGGGCACCGCAGGCCTGGAGGTGCTCACAGCAGACGACGCCCGCACGCGCCCGCGACGCACCGGTCTCTTGCGCGTGGTGGTGGCCCACGCGACCCCGCTCGACGACGGGGAAGCCGTCCTCACCGGATCCGGTGCGCAGGTGCGCCTCACCACCCGCAGGTGCGACGCCGTGCCGGGGCTGTCCGGGGAGGACCAGCGGTTCAGCATCGAGTTCCTCCCGGACACGGTGGGCAGCGAGCAGGCCGCCCGCGCGGTGGCCGCATGGGCTCGTGTGTCGAGCGCAGGGGTCGGAACGGCTGGCGGCCGGTTGCCCCGCCGTCTCGGATCGCACGAGCTCCTGGCTCTCACGAACGACGACGCCGCCCTCCCGGCGTCGCACGGTCCGGGCGCGCACAGCCCGGGCGCGCACGGCCTGGGCGCGTACGGTGGCACACCCGCACACCCCCAGGGCACGGAGGCGTCGCACGACGCCGTCTCCGCGGACACCCCGTGCACGAGGGCGGGACATTCCCCGGCGGCAGCGGGCCCGGCGAATGTGTTGAGTGCCGCGTTCGGCGTCTCCCGAGCCGGGGTCGAGCACATCCAGCTGAGTGACGAGCACCCCCACCTGCTGATCGCCGGCACCACGGGATGCGGGAAGTCCGAGGTGCTGCGCACGATCGTGGCCGGCCTCGCCGCGCAGTGCCCACCGCGCCGGTTGGAGTTCGTCTTCATCGACTTCAAGGGCGGTGCCGCCCTCGCGCCCCTCACCGGGCTGCCCCACCTCACCACACTGCTCACGGACCTGGGTGCGGACGAGATCCGGCGGGCGCTGCTGTTCCTGCGCTCCGAGCTGCGACGCCGCGAGCTGGTCCTCGCAGCGCACGGTCTGCGGGACATGGCCGAGGTGCTGGGGCGTGACGCCCAGACCCCCGCGATCCGGGAGCTGGTCGTGGTGGTGGACGAGGCCAAGATGCTCACGGACGCGTTCCCGGAGGCTGCACAGGAACTCGCGGTCGTCGCGACCGTGGGACGGTCCCTGGGGGTCCACCTGGTGCTGGCCACGCAGCGCCCCCAGGGTGCCCTGCCCGCAGACGTTCGCACCAACGTCACCCAGGCGCTCTGCCTGCGCGTGCGCACGGAGCAGGAGTCCGTGGACGTCGTCGGGGGCACCCAGGCGGCCCGCATCCCGTCCGGGCTGCCCGGCCGGGGGTACCTCGACCGCGGAGACGGACCCGCGGTCGAGGTGCAGGCCGCCGTTCTGACACGGATGCGGCCACCCGCTCCCCCATCCCCCGTGGTCACGTTCACGGACCCGGCGCGCCACCACGGGCCGCCGCGGGCGGGTCGGTCTGTGGGTCCTGCCGACTCCGGACCGCCACCGGATGTGGCGGCCGCGGTGCGTGACGTGGCCGACTCCTGGGCCTCGGCGGACGAGACGCCCGCGCTGCTGCCCGACGATCCGCGGGGTGGCCCAGGCGGCAGCCGGGCAGTGCCACCGGCCCTGCCCGCGAACGCGGACGCGCTCCCCAGCGGCGTCGGTGACGCCGTGGACCTGGGTCCGGCGGAGAACCCCGCGGAGCACTGGAGCGGGCGCGCCGCATGGCGGCCCTGGGAGGACGGGGCTCTCGCGCTCATCGGCCGCCCCGCGGCTGTGCACGGCTGGTTCTCGGCTCTGCTCCGGCGCTGCGCCGCGCTGGTGCTGCCCGGCGTCTCCGCCGCGAACCCCGTGGCGCTGTACGTCATCACGGCATCGGATCACGCACTGGACGGGGTGGCCAGCGCGGAGGGCGTGGCCGCGCACCCGGCACTGCGGGGATGGGCACGCGCTGACGAACCGGGGGACGTGGCGCACCTGCTCGACACGCTCCGCGCCGGTCTGGGCGGGCGGCAGGAGTCCGTCTCGGGCGCCAGGTCCCGGGCCGTGCTGGCCGTGGAGGACTGGGACCGCTGCTGCCAGCACTTCCGGGCAGGGTCCTGGGCCCACCTGGAGGACGACGTCCTCGCCCTCGTCTCCACCGGCACGGCCCTGGGGCTCTCCGCACTGGTCACCGGCGACCGGGCCCTCGCGACGGGCAGGGCCTCCCACGTCGGACCCAACCGGCTGCACCTGCCGGAGGGACAGAGCCCGGACGCGCTGCTGCAATGGCCGCGCCTGCCGCCGTTCTCGGCCCATCCGGGACGCGCCGCCCTGAGTGGGCCGGCCACGGACAGGTGTGAGCCGGGATCCGCTGCTCCCCGCGCGGAGCGGATGGCCGTGGTGCAGCTCGCCGGTGGCGACGCCGCACCGGCCGGTCCCGCACGACGGTCGAACCCGTGCCCGACGACGACCGCGGTGCCGGACACGGCCCTCGCGGTCGAGCCGCTTGCCGCTCCCCACCCGTGGCCGCCCGCGTTCCCGCTGCCGAGATCGTGGACCCCTCCCACCCCGCGTTCCGCGGGTCTCGTGCTGGGCGTCACCCGGGACGGGTCCCCGTGCTGCCATCCGTGGGGCCCCGGGTCCACGCTCGTCGTCGCGGGCCCGGCCCGCAGCGGGCGCAGCAGCTTCCTGGCCGCGGCCCGCGCGCACCTCGACCCGGAGGCCGGGGCCGCGCACCAGCGACCGAGCACGGCGCGCCACGACGTGCTGCACCCCGTTCTGCGCACCGCGGAGGACGTCCCTGCCCTGCTGCGCCGTCTGGGCGGGGTGCACCGCCCGACCACCGTGGTCCTGGACGACGCCGACCGGCTGGCACCCGACGTCCTGCGGGCGTTCGCCGCGGCGTGGACGGGGAGACCCGACGCTGACGCCCCTCCCCGAGAGCCGCACTCCCCGCACCCGGAACCCGCGGCCGCGAATCCCCATGCGGTGGCGTACGGCGCCGGTGGATCCGCACCGGGTCACCGCGCGGCAGCGGTGGAGCGGGACGGTCTCCCGCTCCACGGTGCGGGCTCCGCGCTCCCTCCCGCCACCGAGGAGCCCTGGCTGCTTCCGGGCGTGCGGGTGATCGTGGGCATCCAGCTCACGGACTCCCCGGCGGCCACGTTCCCACCGCTGCTGACGTGGCGGCACACCGCGGACGCCCTGGTCCTGAGGCCCCGCCGCAGCTTTGACGGGGACACGTTCGGGGCCTCCTTCACCGGTCAGCCGTTGGGTGGGCCACCGGGACGGGGGTTCTGGGTGCACCGGGGCACCGTGACCCCCCTGCAGTGCCCCCTGCCGCCCACCGGTTCGTGAGTGGGGGCGCACCTCCGTGACAGCCCGGTGACGAAGCGGGCCGGCAGAACGTCATGGCCTGCCACCACGTCGTGCCCGGCAGATCTGGCGTGGCATCCCCCAGAGCGGCGGGGGAGCCTCGGCTGGCCCCGCGCAGTGCGGTACGGCAGGCTCCGGCAACCGCGGAGGGGGATGCCACCTCAGTCGCGCTCCGGGATCTCAGCGGGCGGCGTCGTCCCGGGTGCGGTGCATGAACGCGACGGTGGGCGGGGCGAACAGGCACAGGATCGTGACCACCGCCACCACCGCGAGCGCCATGCCCCAGCCGCCCAGTGCCACCTGCAGGAAGGACAGCCCCACGATGAGCAGGAAGGCCTGGGAGACCAGAACGGCCGCGCGCGGCCAGCGCATACCGCCGAGCACCCCGCGTGCCGCCGCGGCGAGCCACAGTGCTCCACCCACGAGGACCACGGAAGCGAAGACGATGCCGGCAACCGGCAGGACGTGGCCCGTAAAGAGGGACACGACGAGCCCCACCGCGATCACGAGCAGCGCGAGCGACTCCAGCGCCACCAGCACGGCGACGACCGTCGCGGTCCAGGGCCGGGCGCCGGGCGCCTGGGTGGTGGAGCGGGACACCGGGGGGTTCATGGCGGGCCTTTCGGGAGGGGACCTGGACACGTCCACTGTAGTGAGAGCACCTCCCCCGGTGCCCGGCATGCCCCGTCCATCCGCGCAACAGGGAGGATGCAAGCCCCGGGTGTGATGTAGCGCTCAGACTCTTGTTTACGCTGTGTTTACGTGGGAAAGTAGTGACAGATCCCCAAAGGCCCGATCTCACGGGCCTTTTCTGTGTCATGGCCAGGTTCCTCCACGCGGCTGGTCGCCGCGCTCCCCCGGGTTCCTGCGGACCGGCACACCACGAATTCCCGAAAGGAGCGGTGTCATCGTCATGGACTGGCGTAGTCGCGCAGCTTGCCTGGAGAAAGACCCCGAACTGTTCTTCCCCGTGGGAAACACAGGCCCTGCCCTCCTGCAGATCGATGAGGCCAAGGCCGTGTGCCGCACGTGCGAGGTCATGGACACCTGTTTGCAGTGGGCCCTGGAGTCCGGTCAGGACGCCGGTGTGTGGGGCGGGATGAGCGAGGACGAGCGCCGGGCGCTCAAGCGCCGCGCCGCCCGCGCCCGTCGCGCCTCCTGAGATCCGCACGCACGCCGAACGGCCCGCGTTCCGCCACCCGGTGGAACACGGGCCGTTCGCGCATCCGGTCGCAGGTGGGCCCCGTCACCGCCGCCCGGACGCCGGCTGGCGGAACCGGGCCGTGATGACCACACTCGTCCCGCCCTGCTCCGCGGACTGCCACCGGATGCTGCCGCGCAGCTCACTGGCCACGAGGGTCCGCACGATCTGCATGCCCAGCCCCTCGCCCTCTGCAGGGGGTCGGTAGGCGCTCACCCCGGACTCCTCGATGACCGTGGCCCCCATGCCGCTGCCGTCGTCCTCGATGGCGATCTCGAGCACACGGTCGGTCTCTCCCGTCTCCGTGGTCTCGTCCTCGAGGTGGCGCACGGACATCGCCACGGTGCCGTCCCGGTCCCTGAGCCCGTGCTCCACGGCGTTGGCCACGAGTTCGTTGACCACGAGGGCCACGGACGTCGCGCTCTTCGAGGGCAGCCGGCCGAACGAGCCGTGGACCTCCGTGCGCACGCGCTGGCCCGCCGAGGCGGTCTCCACCGCGAGCTTCACCTGGTGGCGCATCAGCTCGTCGAAGTCCACGTCCTCGGAGATCTCGTGGGAGAGGGACTCGTGCACCCGGGCAATCGAGCTGACCCGGCGCATCGCCTGCTGGAGCCCGTTGCGCCCCTCCTCCGAGTGCATGCGGCGCGACTGCAGCCGCAGCAGCGCGGAGACCGTCTGCAGGTTGTTCTTCACCCGGTGGTGGATCTCACGGATGGTGGCGTCCTTGGAGACGAGCTGCAGGTCGCGCCGACGCAGCTCGGTGACGTCCCGGCACAGCAGCAGTGCTCCCGTGCGCTCCGAGCCCTGACGCAGGGGGATGGCGCGCAAGGTCGCCGATGCCTTCACCCCCGAGAGCTCGGCCCGCCACGGCATGGTCCCCGCCAGCACGGGCGCCAGGGTCTCGTCCACCCCGGGGGCGGTGAGCGGGAGCTGGCGAGCCACCCGCAGCAGGTTCTGGCCGGTGAGGTCTCCGCGAAAGCCCAGGCGCCGGAACGTGGAGAGACCGTTGGGCGAGCAGAACTCCACCACCCCGGAGGCGTTCAGTCGCAGCATGCCGTCCCCCACGCGCGGAGCTCCCCTGCGGGAGTCGCTGCGCACCGCGAAGTCCGGCCACGTCCCCTGGTTCGCCATGCGCAGCAGGTCGGCGGCCGATTCCCGGTAGACCAGTTCCATGCGGGAGGGCAGCCGTTCGCGCTGCGGATCCGTGGTCAGGCTGACCACGGCGATCGTCCGCTGGTTCCGCACCAGCGGGACCAGCGTGACGGAGCGGGAGGCCAGGTTCGACCACTCCGAGGGGCCCGTGCGTTCGATCCGACGATCGATCCATGCCCGGCGCAGGGTGCCCGCCGCCGGCCCGTTCACGAGCTCCCCGACCAGGTCCTTCTGGTAGGCGGTGGGCCCCGTGGTCGGTCTGGCGTGGGCGAGCACCAGGAAGTCCGTGCCCTCCCGGGGGATCGGCTGGCCCGTGGGGCTCTGCGCGGCGGCCACCACCTCCCGGGGGAAGCAGAGCAGCAGGTCCCCGAAGCCCAGGTCCGCAACGAGCTGCCAGTCCCCCACGAGCAGGTGGAGCCACTCGGCGTCGCCGGCGTCGAAGTCCGCCACGCAGCGCAGCGGATCGGTGAATGCCATGTGCGGCCGCCTCTTCTCTCAGTCCCGGCGCAACCACGCGCCCATCCGACGCCCCAGCCTAGTGCCCGTCCCACCGGAGGTCGCCGCGCCCGACGCCGCGGCGGACACGGCCTCGCCCCGGCGCACCGCGAGCGCGAGCGCGGTGATCTCCTGGCGCAGGGCGCTGCGGGGCGCCGTCTCGGCGAGCACGGCTCCCGCGAGCAGGGCGGCGTCGCACACTGCGGGGTCCCACGGCAGCGTGTGGGCGATCGGGTGCCCCGGGGAGAAGCGCTCCCATGCCTCGGTCACGGCCGCGCGGGCGGCGCGCCCGGTGGCCGCGGGACGCAGCTTGTTCATCACCACCAGCACCGCGGCCCCGGGTGCCGCGTCGTCGAGGTCCGGGAGGGCCTTCACCAGGCGGGGTACCCCGAGGGCGTCGGCCGCGCCCAGGGCGATCACCGTGTCCGCCGCGGCCACAGGAATCAGCGCCCCGGCGTTGCGGCGCGGGGCCAGGAAGTCGGTGCTGATCTCCTCGTCCGCCTCCAGCGGGGAGGAGACGTCCACGACCACGAGGTCCCAGACCTGGCGGGCGCGTTCGAGCACGAGCTCCAGCGCCGACGCCCTCAGCTCGGGCCACCGGTCGTGGCGCGTGAGACCGCTCAGCACCGCCACGGATCCGCCGGCCACGGAGACCGGGGTGGCGCAGCGGCGCAGGGTGTCGGCGTCCAGCCTCCCCTGGTCCGCGAGCCGGCAGGCCTGCGCGAGCCCCGCCGCCTCGTCGAGCATGCCCAGACTCGCGGCCACCGACGCCGCGTAGGTGTCCGCGTCGACCAGCAGCACGCGCGCGCCGTGCAGGGCCGCCTCGGCCGCGAGGTTGATCGCGACCACGGTGCGCCCCGGTGCCCCGGCGGGTCCCCACACCACCACGAGCCGGGGTTCCACCCCGTCGTCGCCTGCTCCGGCGTCCACGTCCCCCTCCGGGTGCCACAGCTCGCGCTCCCCGCCGTCCTCGGCGCTCTCCCCGACGCCGTCACCGGCGGTGGGTGGCACTGGACCGGTCCCGTGATCGGCCTCCTCGGTGTGGCCCCGGGACCCCCGGGCGCGGGCGACGTCGCCCTGCCGCCCTTCCCCGCTCCGCGCGTCCTCCCCGTCCGGCCCTGCGGCCCGGGACCCGTCCACGGCACCGGGGTGCCTCGGCGGCTCCGAGCCGGGCGCGCCCGCGTCCTCCCGGGGCTCGCCCCGACCGTGGGATCGGGGTGGATCCTGCATGGCCCCGAGGATCCGTTCCGACAGCTCAGACCCCGTGACCGCCGCCGCCACGGACCCCACTCCGAGCTGGGACAGTCGCAGATCGTCGTGGCCCTCCACCACCAGCACCCGCAGGCCACTGCTCGCGAGCTGGTCGAGCAGCGACGCCGTGAGGTCCTCGCCGCCCTCCGCCACGAGCGCCAGCTGCGCCATGCCCGTGTGCGCGCACGCGAGCAGCTCTGAGAGCTCGAGGCAGCGCCGCACCACGGTCACCTCCCCGTGCAGCCGCTCGAGCCGCTCCACCAGCTCCCACGTGCCGGACCCGAGGGTCACCACGGAGATGCTCACGAGCCGCTCCCCGCAGTGTTGGGCACCAGGGTCACCTTCGCGTCGTTGCCGAGGGCGTCCACGAGCGGCGCCACCTGCGACGGGGTGACGAGCACGTGAACGGTGACGCCCCCGGAGCCGCCCAGCGCGGTGTCGGTCGTGTCGACGCGTGCGATCTCCGCGGCCGTGACGAGCTTCTTCGGCTCCACGTACCCGCGTCCACTGGGCTTGGGCTTGGCCACCCAGACGTCCACGTGCGCCCCCGGGTCGGCCTGGGATGGCAGGGGGGTCTGCAGGGCAATGCCCACGGAGGTCCGGTCCAGGTGGTCGGCCGTGCCGATGGACGCGGCGGGGACCAGCTGCCCCCGCGGCACCCGCTGGGTGACCACCGCGTCCTCGTGCAACGGCTGCACCCCCGGGATGTACTGGGAGGAGGTCTCCTGCAGGTGCGCGTCCACGGTGGTGAGATCCTCGGCAGTGACCCGCTGCCCCACGGCAAGGTCGGTCGCGGCGGCGTAGTAGGGCTCGTTGCGGTTGGCGGCGGCCACCAGGAGGATCCCCCCCAGCACGGAGAGCAGCACCAGCAGCAGTCCGACCAGAAGCCGGGGGTCCCGCCACGACGGCTTGCGGAAACGGACGGCCGACGCACTCGAGTGCCCTGACCGCTCCGGTGTTGGCTGACGTCCCATGCTCCGTGTCCTTCCCCCGTGACCGGCTCCTGCCGGTTACCCACGAGTGTGCCGCGCGGGGGCGCTGGGCAGTAGCGTGACGCGCGTCATGTGGACACAGGAGGCCACGGCTCCATTCCCCGCTCCCCATGTTGACAAGCAGCTCCTGCTCTCATCTCGTGGGACACTTAGAGCGGAAACCGACCCGTTTCGCACCATCTCACTCCAAAGGACGTGAAGCACGACCATGTCGCAACAACGATTCCTCACTCTCGCGGACGTGGCCGAGATCCTGTGCATCTCCGTGCCGCAGGCCAGGGCCATGGTGCGATCCGGAGAGCTGCCCGCCATCCAGGTGGGCGGTCGCGGCCAGTGGCGCGTGGAGAAGGCCAAGCTGGAGGAGTACATCCAGCAGGGGTACGAGCGCACCCAGCACGCCGTGCGTGAGGGCACCCTGCAGTGAAGACCTCAGCCCGGGTCCACTGACGAGACCAGCGCCACGGCCTGGAACGGGACGGTCCGCACACCCGTGACCGCCGCCCGCCGGCGGAACTGGTCCTCGGGGTGGACGGCCAGGTCGAAGAAGTCCTGACCCACCGCGTCCACCGTGCCCTCTAGGTCGCCCTGCCCGCCCCGCTCCCGCAGGGCCACCCGCACGTGCACGCGAGCGGTGCTCAGGGCCCGCAGCACGTGACCCATGCCGAGCCGGCGGACGGTGGACCGCTCCGGGAGCACCTCGAACCGTCGCGGCAGCCCTTCCCACCACACCACCGAGTGCAGCGGCACCAGGTGCTGCTGGTGGCGTTCGCGCACCACGGCCCAGCCCGCGCCGACGTCCACGAGCTCGCCCTCGAGCGTCTCCCCGTGGGCCGGGCGCAGCCGCACCGTGGACTCGCGGTGCGCGGCCAGGCGCTCCAGCAGACTGAGCCTGGCCAGCTCGGCGCGCGCCGTCTCCACGGCCTCCTGCTCCACCTGACTCATCCGGGCCCGTTCCAGCTGCGACTCTATATCGTGGAACAGCTCGTCCCACCGCATGCCGATCTCCTTCCCGTGGCCGCCGTGGGCCGTGCCCTTGAGCTCTCGCGAACCGGCGCCACACCGACGGCGCGTCCCCGACGTGCACGGCCGCCCCGGTCCCGAGGCTCCGCCGTCACCGCGCCACACACTACGGGGGCCTGACGTCGCACCACAGCCGCACTCCGGCCGGGTTGCATCCGTATTCATGGGTCATTGACTCGCAGCCACGGGCACCGGATGATCTAGACATGTCAAATGACATCAAACAACACTTTTCGGAGCCAAAAATGGGATCACCCTCTCCCAGCCCCTCCCCGACCTCCCGCCGGTCAGCTGTTCTGTGGTCCGGCGTCCCCGTTCTGGCCACCGTCACGGGTGTGCTGGGGCTGCGCTGGAGCGCGCAGCTGAGCGCCGCCGGGGCCCTCGACGCGCAAGAACTCTCCCTGGCCGTCACCGCAGCAGCGGCCTGCCTCGCGGTGGCGGCCTGGTGGCTCGGTGGTCTGGCCATGGCCGGGGTGGCCCTGGTGGCGCACGTGCTCCGGTGGCGGGGCGCGGAGCGCTGGGCGCGGCGCCTCACTCCCGCGCTCATCGCCCGCACCACCGCCGCCCTCGTGGGAGCCCAGCTGGTCACGGTGGTCCCCGCCCACGCCGCCGACGCCCCCGTGGATCCGTTCTGGGGACCACCGACCACGGGCACGGAGCAGCTCGCGCCGACCGACGACATCGTTCCAGCACCGGGCGACGCCGCGGTG
Source organism: Kocuria rhizophila (assembly GCF_003667225.1). Lineage (GTDB taxonomy): Bacteria > Actinomycetota > Actinomycetes > Actinomycetales > Micrococcaceae > Kocuria > Kocuria rhizophila. Next base: position 18,845 of record NZ_RCOM01000008.1, on the reverse strand, counting down.
CATCCGTCCGTTCCCCCGGCCCCGCAGCCCGAGTCGGCCACCGCGGCGCCGGGCAGCCCCGGTGCCCGCCCGGAGGCTCCCGGCTCACCCGGGTTTCCGCACTCGCCGCACGCCCCGCGCACGACGACGCACGCTCCCCTGCCGACGCACGCACCCGCACCGGAGCGGGTGGTCGACGGCTCCCTCACCGTGGTCCGAGGCGACACCCTGTGGGACCTCACGGAGCAGCTGCTGGGTGCGCGGGCCACGGACGAGGACGTGTGCCGGCACCTGGGCTCCTGGGCGGAGCTCAACGTCCTGGAAGCGAACGGGGACCTGATCCGACCCGGCCAGCAGCTGCGGGTGCCACCGCAGCTGCTGGGAAGCGCGGGAGTCCCCGGATGACCGCCCACCCCGCGGCCCCGCGGTCCGGGCAGCGCCGCCGCGCGCCGCGCCGCTCCGTCCCCGACGCCCGCGAGACTCCTGACCGGCCGCCGGCGCACTCCGACCCCCCGACCGAATGCACTGCCCCATCCACCAAGGAGCCCACCATGAGCATCGCCGTTCCCGCACCGACACCCCGCACCTCACCGGGCGGCTACGCGTGGCGGCAGGACCGTTCGGCCGCCGCCCTCACCGGACGCAGCGAGAGCGAGCGCGTGGGCGCGATCGCCCGCAGCATCGGTCAGGCCGCAGTGGAGATCCTGGCCGGAACCCGGCCCGCTTCCCAGTTGTCCCGGTGGACCGAGCCCGACGTGGTCGAGCGGTTCACCCAGCGTGCCGCGATGCTGAAGCTCGTGCAGGAGCAGTGCCCCGAGCGGCGGGGCCTGTTCGAGGTGCACCGTGCCGCCCGCGTCCGCCGGGTCCGCGTCTGCAGCCCGGCCCCCGGCTGCTACGAGGCGTCGCTCGTGGTGGAGGAGTCCACCCGTGCTCGCGCCGTGGCGCTGCGCATCGAGCGCTCGGCACGGCAGTGGCGGGTCACCCACCTCGAGGTGGGGTGACCCGCCACTGCGGTACCGGTCTCAGCGGCGCTTGCCGCGCCTGGCCTTGGAGCTGCTCCTCGCCGACTTCCCGCGGCGCTGCGCCCGGTTGGAGACAACCTCCTGGGAGTCCTCCGACACGGCCGCGGACGCAGTCTCGCCCTGCGCCGCCGTGGAGCCCGCGGCGTCCGCGTCGACCTGCGAGTCGACGGTGTCCGAGGAACCGACGCCGGGGGAGCCTTCCCGCTCCACGGCTGCCGTGGGCGTGCCGTCCTCGTCCGGGGCGGTGTACTTCAGGAATGCCGGGCGCTGGGGGGTGCTCAGCTCCACGGCTCCACCGTCCGCTCCCGTGCGCTGCTTGCGGACCTCCAGGTGGAACAGAGTCACCACCGTCTGCTCGCGGATGGCGGCCATGACGTCCTGGAACATCGCATGACCCTCCCGCTGGTACTCCACCAGGGGATCGCGCTGGGCCATGGCCCGCAGCCCGATGCCCTCCTTGAGGTAGTCCATCTCGTAGAGGTGCTCGGGCCAGCGCCGGCCGATGACCGACAGCAGCACCCGGCGCTCCAGGTTGCGCATGGCCTCGGAGCCGAGTTCCTCCTCGCGCTCCTGGTACATCACCCTGGCGTCCGAGAGGATCTGCTCCTGCAGGAACTCGCTGGTCAGGCGCGGGAGCCCGCCCGCCTCCTCGGCGACCTCCTCGGGGGTCAGGGACACGGGGTAGATGGCCCGCAGTGCATCCCAGAGGCCGTCCATGTCCCAGTCCTCGGGGTGGCCCCTGCCGGTGCGCTCCACGATCACGGAGGAGATGACCTCCTCCGTGAACTGCCGGATCTGGTCCTCGATGTCGTCTCCCATGAGGATCCGCCTGCGGTCCTTGTAGACCACCTCACGCTGGCGGTTGAGGACGTCGTCGTACTTCAGCACGTTCTTGCGCTGCTCGGCGTTGCGGCCCTCCACCTGGTTCTGTGCGTTCGCGATCCCGGAGGTGATGAGCCGCCCCGTGACGGGGACGTCATCCGGTGCGATCGCCATGAGCCGCTGGGCGGCACCGGGGTTGAACAGGCGCATGAGGTCGTCGGACAGCGACAGGTAGAACCGGGACTCCCCCGGATCGCCCTGACGCCCCGAGCGCCCGCGCAGCTGGTTGTCGATGCGGCGGGACTCGTGACGCTCCGTGCCCAGGACGTAGAGCCCGCCGGCCTCCAGGACCTCGTCGTGCTCGGTCCGGGTGGCTTCCTCGCAAGCCTCGAGCACCTCGGGCCACCGCGCCTCGTACTCCTCGGCGTCCCGCTCCGGGTCCAGTCCCAGCTCCGCCATCTTCTCCACGGCGTTGAACTCCGCGTTGCCGCCGAGCATGATGTCGGTGCCGCGCCCCGCCATGTTGGTGGCCACGGTGACCGCGCCCTTGCGTCCGGCCTGGGCCACGATCGCGGCCTCCCGGGCGTGGTTCTTGGCGTTGAGCACCTCGTGGCGCACACCGCGCTTGGCGAGCAGCCGGGAGAGGTACTCGGACTTCTCCACCGAGGCCGTGCCCACGAGCACGGGCTGACCCTTCGCGTGGCGCTCCTCGATGTCGCGCACCACGGCCGCGTACTTGGTGGCCTCGTTCTTGTAGACCACGTCCCGCTTGTCCTCGCGCGCGATGCCACGGTGCGGAGGGATGGCCACCACGCCGATCTCGTACGTGTTCATGAACTCTGCGGCCTCGGTCTGGGCGGTGCCCGTCATGCCGGAGAGCTTGTCGTACAGGCGGAAGTAGTTCTGCAGGGTGATGGTTGCCATCGTCTGGTTCTCGGGCTTGATGTCCACGCCCTCCTTGGCCTCGATGGCCTGGTGGACACCCTCGTTGTAGCGCCGCCCGGCGAGCACGCGACCCGTGTGCTCGTCCACGATCTTCACCTCGCCGCCCGAGACGATGTAGTCCTTGTTGTTGCGGAACAGCTCCTTGGCCTTGATCGCGTTGTTGAGGAATCCGATCAGCGGGGTGTTCTGGGACTCGTACAGGTTGTCGATGCCGAGCCAGTCCTCGACCTTCTCGATGCCCGGTTCGAGCACACCCACCGTGCGCTTCTTCTCGTCCACCTCGTAGTCGGTTTCCGGGGAGAGCGTCTTCACCACGGTCGCGAACTCGCGGTACCAGCGGTTGGCCTCCCCCGAGGCAGGGCCGGAGATGATGAGCGGGGTGCGGGCCTCGTCGATGAGGATGGAGTCCACCTCGTCCACGATCGCGAAGTGGTGGCCCCGCTGGACGAGCTCGTCCTTGGTCCACGCCATGTTGTCGCGCAGGTAGTCGAAGCCGAACTCGTTGTTGGTGCCGTAGGTGATGTCCGCGGCGTACTGCTCGCGGCGCACCGAGGGTTCCTGACCACCCAGGATCACCCCGGTCTCCAGGCCCAGGAAACGGTAGACGCGGCCCATGAGGTTGGCCTGGTACTCGGCCAGGTAGTCGTTGACGGTCACCACGTGCACGCCCTTGCCCGAGAGCGCGTTGAGGTACGCCGGGGCCGTGGCCACCAGGGTCTTGCCCTCACCGGTCTTCATCTCCGCGATGTAGCCGAGGTGCAGTGCCGCACCGCCCATGATCTGCACGTCGAAGTGGCGCTGGCCCAGGGTCCGGGACGCCGCCTCGCGCACAGCGGCGAACGCCTCAGGCAGCAGCCGGTCGAGCGACTCGCCGTCCGCGATGCGTTCCCGGAACGCGTCCGTCTCTGCCCGCAGCTCCGCGTCCGTGAGTTCCTTGAACCCGTCCTCGAGGCTGTTCACGGCGTCCGCGTACGTCCTCAGTCGCTTCAGGACGCGCTTGTCGCCCGTGCGGAGAACCGTTTCCAGGAATGACGCCACGTGTGTTCGCTCCTCAGAGATCTTTGGTGGGCACCGGGCAGAACAGAGGGTGCACCGCCGAACAGTGTACGTGAGGGACTCCGAGCGGTCCCTCACAGTGGAGCGGGCCCCGCGACGTGGTCGCGGGGCCCGCTCGTGACATGGTGCGCGCGTGGGCGCGCGTCAGGGGTGGCTCAGGAATCCGCGGCGGAGGTCTCGGACTGGTAGGCCCGGACCTTCTCCTGCTCGGACCGCCCGTCCTGGCTCAGGCTGATCACACCGTACTCCCAGCCCTTGCGGCGGTAGACGGCGGATGGCTCCTGGGTCTCCCTGTCCACGAACAGGAAGAAGTCGTGGCCCACCAGCTCCATCTGGTCCACGGCCTCGTCCACCGTGATCTGGTGGGCGGGGAAGCGCTTGCGGCGGATCTCCACGGGTGTGGGGGTGTCGCTCAGCGGGTAGTCGGGGCTGAAGGCCTCGTCCTCGGCCGCGGAGAGCTCCTGCTCGCTCGCGAAGCCCACGAAGGAGCCGGAGGGCACCACGGGCAGCGAGCCCGTGGCCTCGTGCACCGCGACCGGCTTCTGGTGCCCGGCGCGGTGGATCTTCCGGCGGTCCCGGGCGCGCCGCAGCTGCTCCACGAGCTTGCCGTACGCCTCGTCGAACGCGGCGAACTTGTCGTCGCTGCGGGCCTCCGCCCGCAGCACCGGTCCGCGGCCGACCACGGTGATCTCCACGCGCATGCCCTGGTGGCCGGAGGCGCCGTTGTCCTTGGTGACTTTGACCTCGATGGATTGGACCTTGTCGCCGAGCTGCTGAAAACGCTCGCTCTTCTCCTCGGCGTACTCCTTGAATCGGTCCGGCAAAGTGACGTTGCGGCCCTGGATGTTCAGTTCCATGAGACCCTCCACATCTTGAGGATGGCGCGGGACGTGCTGCTCTCCCACACGGGACACCTTCATTGCTTCCCGTGGTCCAACGCTAGATGAAACCTCAGGGAAATTCACGGACAACGGCGTCCGACGTCTGGGAGTTCTCCCGGGGTGAACGCCCGGCCCGCACCCCGGCGATCGTGACCACCGCGGGCACGTGAGCGCCGGCCCTGGTGAGGCACCGGACGGCTTCTGCCATGGTGGCTCCCGTGGTGAGGACGTCGTCCACGACCACGCAGGTGCGTCCCCGCACGTCCTGGGCGCGCATCGACCCCCTCACGGCCCGCGCCCGCTGCCTCCTCCCCCTGCCCTTCTGCGGACCTCGCGCGCCGCGAACCGTGCCTCCCCTGTGGCGCAGCGCGTGGTGCACGCGAGTTCCGGGAGGCAGCGCGGCGGCGTCGAGCAGGCAGGCCACGGGGTCGAACCACCGACGACGACGCGCGCGGGCGCTCGTGGGGACGGGCACCCACAGCAGCGGGCCGCGGCCGTGCTCCCTCACGTCCCGCGCCGCGGCGGCGAGGACAGCCCCGAGCACGACCCCGAGGACGGGGGCCAGATCGGTGCGACCACCGTTCTTGTACGCCAGCAGGCACGCCGCGAGCTCGTGCTCGTACTCCCCTGCCGCGAAGACGCTGACTCCCTGGTCCCGCAGCACCTCCGGCGCGGTGACCTGCCCGGGGGCGGCGGTGCAGCGGCGCAGCACGAGACGGCACGGGCGGCACAGCGTACGACCGGGCTCCCCGCACACCGCGCACGAGACGGGGAGGAACAGTTCCACGGCCTGTGCACACCAGTCGACGAGGCGGGCGGCCGCGCGGTCCCAGCGCGCCCGGGTGCCGGCGGTGAACCACTGCGGTGTGACGGCCCCGCCCCACGAGCCTGGCCGGGCGGCCTCGGCGGCCGGCCGTGGTGGCGCGGGGTGGCGGAGCGGGAGAGGAACCGGCGGAAGACCGTGGCCGTGCGCGGCAGTGGTGCCCTGCAGACCACGGGTGTCCGGCGGTGGCGCTGGACGCGGAGCACGCACCGGGGCGGTGCCCGGGGGCCGGTACTGCCCTCGGCTCGGGGAACCGGGGTGAAGCCCGGGTGCCGGGAGTGGGATCGCGGCAGAGCGCGGCGGTGGTCCAGTGCGGTCGGCTGTCATCCGTCCAGTCCAGCCCGAGGATTCCGGAACCACCAGCCCTGACCGGCACTGGGCAGTGCTCTGCGCACGGTGGTGCCGGTGGTGCGCCGGGCCCCGGCGCGGTCACCCCGCGAAGGAGGTGTCCGTGACGTCCTCGCTCTGCAGCGCCCACGAGCTGCCGGTCAGCATGTAGAGCTTGCCGTCCGAGGCGCCGTAGACGGCGGCAGGTCCGTTGCCGCCCGTGATGGACGTGACGCCGGTGAGGGAGGGCAGGTCCTCGTAGGTCCCCGACACCGAGTACCGGCGGGGCTGGGCGTTGCTGTCCTGGTTCAGCGCCGTGGTCACGAACTCGTCCGAGCCGATCCACTGCGCCGTGTTCACGTCCACGTCCGCAGCTACGGCGTTGCCTTTCTCCAGCTCCACCGGCCGGCCGGAGTCATCACGCACCACGCCCGAGATCCACAGCGTGGAGCGCTGGGCGGACTCGTCCGTGGTGACCACCAGGGCGCGGTTGCCCTCCCTGGAGATGCGCAGTGACGCGACGTGCTGGTCCTTCAACCAGTCTGCTCCGACGGTGCGCCCGGAGCCTTCGGCGGCTGCCGGCGCGGCGTGGACCGTGCCGGAGCGGTCGGATCCCCAGACCCAGCCCTGCCGGTCGAAGCTGGGGCGGGTGAGCGCGGTGCCCGTCCAGCGACGCTGCGCCTGCTCGCCGGAGGACACCGTGTACATCGCGCCGCTCGCAGCGTCCACGAACGCGAAGGTCGAGGCCTCGGTGTCCATTCCCGGCTTGGTGACCTTGGCCCCGTCCGGCAGTGAGAGACCGGGGACGAGCTCCGTCTGTCCTCCCTGGTAGAACGCCAGCTGGTTGTCCGAGACGCCGACCTGGCGGTTGGGCACGGTCACGGACCGCGTGGAGTCTGCCCCCGCACGCCCGGAGGTGTCCACGGGCGCGTCGTTGACCGTGAGGTCCACGTCCTCCACGGACGGCACGGACTGCAGGGTGGCGCGCAGCTGCTGGTCCATCCGGCGGGCCTGCTCCACGTCCGCGGGATCGAAACCGGACATGCTGAGGTCCACCGCCGCGGTCCCACCGGACACGGGAACCGAGGACTTGGACAGGGTGGCGCTCTGCGGGAGCGCGCTGGACACAGAGCCCTCGAGGTAGGACGCGGGCCCGCTCAGCAGCGCGCGCACCGCGGCCGTGGACGCCGTGGGCCGCTTGGCGAACCATCGCGGGTCAGGGACCACGGTGGTGCTGTCGTTGGCCGAGTAGAAGTACAGGTCCACGGGCGAGAAGATCTGCGCGAAGTCCGTGTCCGGGATGATCACGCCGTCCGGGGCCTGGGAGATGCGCCACTGACCGTCCACCGAGGTCAGCGCGAAGTCCAGCACGCGCGTGCTCCCCCGGGGCTGAGCCGTGCGCACCCCCTCGGCGTCCAGGACGGCACCCACTTCGATCGTGGTGCGGAACTCGCCCTCGTTCAGCCGCGGCACCGTGGTGGGCTCACCCGAGTGGATCAGCACCCGGGCGTCCGGCTTCCACGTGGTCGCCAGCTGCGGCGTGAGGTACTGGCGGGCCACCGAGTAGTCGTCCTGCGCCCCCACGCCCGCCGCCAGGAAGCCCTCCACGACCTCCTGGGCGGACGCACCGGGCCGCGGGGCCTGCGGGTTGTACGCCATGGCGCTTTGCTGGGACTGCTCGGTGGGTTCCACCACCTTGTGCACGGGCCCGGAACGGGGCATGGCCCCGCACGCGGACAGCGTCAGCGACAGCCCCACCGCGAGGGCGGCTGCGGCGCATCGTCGACGGCGCGTGGTGCCGCCCACGGTGTCCGGGCGCCGGGGTGTGGTCCACCCGTGGTTCATGGTTTCTCCGTCCCCTCGCTGCGGCCAGCCGCCGTGGATCCGCTCCCCCGGACGTCCTCGGTCCGGCCACCGTTCTCGTCCTGCGTGCTCCCGGCGTCGGACGGCGTCGCCCGCTCGCCCCCGGAGCCGCCCCCCGGTGCCGGCGGGAACGCAATCAGCATCTGTCCCGTGTCCGGTTCCATGGCGGGCTGCACGGGCGGAGCCGTCAGCTGCAGCGATCCCGTGTCGGTGACCCGGGCGGTGGACTCGGTGAAGCTCTCGGCGGGCGGCATGTCCAGCGGGTTGACCAGCTCGGGGTCCAGGGACTGGGTGTGCAGCAGCGGCAGCGTGAGTCGGAAGCACGCCCCGTTGTCGGGCTCGGCCCACACCTCCAGCCGGCCGCCGTGCAGCCGGGTGTCCTCCGTGGCGATCGCGAGCCCCAGACCGGTGCCGCCCACGGTGCGCGCCCGCGCGGGGTCCCCGCGCCAGAACCTGTTGAACACCTTCGCGGTCTGCTCCTCGGTCATCCCGATGCCGTGGTCCCGCACCGCGACGGCCACGCAGTTCTCGTTGGCGGCCACGTAGATGTCCACGGGTCGGCTCTCTCCGTGCTCCAGGGCGTTGGTCACCAGGTTGCGCAGGATCCGGTCGATGCGGCGCTGGTCCATCTGCACCACGCACCGGGTGAGGGTGGAACGCACGGTGAGCTCGGAGCCGGACCGCAGCACGATGGGGGCCGCGGCCTCCACCACGTCGTAGATGACGGAGAAGATGTCGGTGGAGGCCATGTCCAGGCGGGCGGCGCCGGCGTCGAAGCGGGAGATCTCGAGCAGGTCCGAGAGCATGGAGTCGAACCGGTCCACCTGGTTGTGCAGCAGCTCGGCGGAGCGGCGGTTGACGGGATCGAAGTCCTCGCGGGCGTTGTAGAGCACCTCCGCGGCCATCTTCACGGTGGTCAGGGGCGTGCGCAGCTCGTGGGAGACGTCCGAGACGAAGGTCTGCTGCATCGAGGACAGCTGCTCCAGCTGCGTGATCTGGGTCTGGATGGAGTCCGCCATGCGGTTGAAGGAGCGGCTCAGCTGCGCCACCTCGTTGGTCCCCCGCACCTGCATGCGCACGTCGAGGTCGCCCTCCGACAGCCGCTGGGACACGCGTGCCGTGTTGGACACGGGGCGGACCACCTCACGGGTGACGTACCAGACGATGGTGCCCACGAGCAGCAGCAGCGCCACCATGGACAGCAGCAGCACCGCGTGGATCGAGTCCAGCGTGGCCTGCGGATCCGAGAAGTCGTACACGAAGTACAGCCCGTAGCGCGAGTTCTGGTTCAGCTGCACCACGTCCCCCACCACGATGACGGGCTGCTCGGCACCGTTCTCCGTCATCCGGGCCGAGGCCGGCTGCCAGTAGGTGCCGTCCGCGTTGGCCACGCGCTGCTGCAGCTGCTGCGGAACGGTGGCCGAGGTCATCCAGGAGCTCTCCGCCTGGACCCCCACGAAGGACTGCCCCGAGCCCTGGTCCAGGGGGATCAGGATCCACCGGTGGTCGGCGGCGTCCGTGTCCTGGCTCAGGCTCCCCATGGTCGAGTTGATCAGCGCCTGCACCTCGGTGCGGTCCGAGGCGTCCGAGGCGTCGAAGCTCGCCTGGGCCACGCTGATGTCCGTGCGCGCCTCCTCGAGCACCTGGTTCAGCCGGTCCGTGAACAGCCGGTCCGCAATCTGGTGGGAGAGGAAGCTGCCCGTGGCGAGGAACGCCACGGAGGTCAGCGTGAGGGCGATCGCGATGGCGCGGAACTGCAACGACTGCCGCCAGCGGCGGAACAGCACGCGGCGCCCCAGGCGGATCCTGCGGAACCTCTTGGGGCGGCGGCGCGGTGCCGGGGTCGACGCCGGCGGTGCTGCGCTCGCCGTCATTTATGCGGGTGCCCGCCGGCCTTGTACCCGATGCCGCGCACCGTGAGCACCACCTCGGGGTTCTCGGGGTCGCGCTCCACCTTGGAGCGCAGCCGCTGCACGTGCACGTTGACCAGCCGGTTGTCCGCCGCGTGGGGGTAACCCCACACGTCCCGCAGCAGCTCGTCGCGGCTGAAGACCTGGTGCGGCGAGCGCGCGAGGGTGGCGAGCAGGTCGAACTCCAGCGGCGTCAGGGAGATCTCCTCCCCGCCCCGGGTCACGGTGTGGCCGGTGACGTCGATGACGATGTCGCCGAGCGTGATCTCCTGGGTGGCCCCGCGGTCCATGGGACGCAGCCGCGCCTTGACCCGCGCCACGAGCTCGGCGGGCTTGAAGGGTTTGGGGACGTAGTCGTCCGCGCCGGCCTCGAGCCCGCGCACCACGTCCGCGGTGTCGGACTTGGCGGTGAGCATCACGATGGGCACGTCCGACTCCGCGCGGATCTGCTGGCACACCTGGATGCCGTCCATTCCGGGGAGCATCAGGTCGAGGAGGATCAGGTCCGGCTCCGACGAGCGGAAGACCTCACGGGCGCTCGAACCGTCGTAGCAGTACACCGGCTCGAAGTCCTCCGACGCCAGGATGATGCCGATCATCTCGGACAGCGCGGCGTCGTCGTCCACCACCAGAATTCTCGCCTTCATGGCCTGCCTTCGCCCTCGTTCCTGCTCCGGGGTCGGCCGCGGCCGACGACCCGCGTCCTGTGTGCCGATTCTACGGCCTGAGCGGGGTCAACCCTCGTTGCACGCCTCCGTGAGCGCGCCGCACGCCCCGGTCACCCGCCGCAGCGCGTCGGGCAGCTGCGGGGGCGCCAGTTCACTGATCCGGGACGACGGCGCCAGGATGGTTCCCAGCAGAGCCGCCGGTTCCATGCCCAGCTCGTGCCACGGACCGAGCAGCCGTTCGACGGTGGTTCGTGCCGGTTCGGTGGTCCCCGCGGAGTCGAAGCACAGCCGCAGACCCGCCTCGCGCAGGGCCGCAAGAGGTTCCCACTCCCGCGTGCTCCCCGAGGGAAGGGGCACCACCACGGTGTCGGCACCGCAGCGGGGTGCCCAGTGCACGCCGGCCGCTCCGGCGTCGAGCACGACCGACGCGGCGCCAGCGTCACGGCACGCGCCGACCGCCGCGGTCAGGGCGGCCCGGACCTCCGGGCGGGGCACGGCACGCAGGGTCCGGTAGCCGCTCGCGGTGGGGATGGTGCCCTCCAGAACCCTGTCCAGCTCGGGTTCCGAGAGCACGAGCACCGCGCCGCGGCCGTCGGTGTTGCGCCGGAGCGCAGCCATCAGACCAGCAATCCCCGCGCACCAGGACTCCGTCAGGTCGCGCCGCGCCCCGGGGTCCGACTGCAGCTTCTCACCGTTGCGCACGTGGACGGTGGCCGCGAGCGACACCGGCCCCAGGAGGGTGAGCACCACGGGTGCGGAGTCCGCCCCGGACTCCGCACCGAGCACGTCGGCCACCGCGTTGAGGTCGCTCGCGAGCAGTCCGCGGGCCTGGCGGGAGTCGTCCCCGGCGACGCCGGTCACGCGCCAGCCGTGCGGCTGCCGGTCCGCGTGCAGGGACTCCAGGATCGCGCACGTGCGCGCCGCGAGCTCCGCGTGCGGCCCGCGGTCCGGTAGAAGAGGGACGGCCGCGCGGTGCGGGGCCCCGAGCTCGCCCCGCAGCACCGTGAACGTCTCCACGAGGTCCGTGCCGCGCAGGGGCCGGGTCAGGGTGGCGGTGACGGCGTCCGTGGCGAACCCGCTCATGCGTCCGTTCCGCGCTGGTGGTCCTCGGAGATGGCCTCGTGGTGGCGGATGACCTCGCTGATGATGAAGTTCAGGAACTTCTCCGCGAACTCGGGATCCAGGTGGGCGGCCACCGCCAGACTGCGCAGCCGCTCGATCTGGGCCTTCTCCCGCTCCGGGTCCGAGGGCGGCATGTCGTTCTCCGCCTTGAGCGTGCCCACCCGCTGGGTGGCCTTGAAGCGCTCGGCGAGCAGGTGGATCAGCGCGGCGTCGATGTTGTCGATCGTGCCCCGGATCGCGTCCAGCCGCTGCCGGGCGGACGCGGTGTCACCGAGCCCCGCCCCGCCCGCGGCGGGATCGAGGGGTGCGTGGTCTGCGGGATCGGTCGCGGAACTCATGACCACCACTCTAAACGGGGTCGCGGACCCGACCCCGCGCGCTCTTCGCTGGGCACCCGGCACCCGCCCCGGAGGGCGGGCGAGCCCTGGCACACAGCCCCGCGGCGTCGTCGTGACCGCCCCGCCGGCGGTGAACGGACTCCGCTCAGACGGACGCGTGGTGGGCGCGGTCCGCGAACGCGGCGTCGATCGTGGCCTGGCCGAGCACGCGGGTGCCCTGGTAGAGCACCATGGTCTGACCCGGGGCCACACCGCGCTGGGCCGTGTCCAGACGGACGTGCAGCCGCGGGGTTCCCTCGGAACGCGTGAGCCACGCGCGGGCCGGTGCGGGATCCCCGTGGGCGCGGACCTGCACGGTCACCTCGAACTCCTCGGAACGGGCCTCGGGGTCGTCGCCGAGTGCCGCGACCTCCCGCGGGGGCAGCCCGGCCCAGGAGGGACGGATGCCCTCCATGACGTCGATCGCGAGCAGCTGCTCGGGACCCACCACCACCTCGTTGGCCTTGGGGCGGATCTCCAGCACGAACCGCGGCTTGCCGTCCGGAGCCGGGCGGCCGATGTGCAGGCCGCGGCGCTGACCCACGGTGTAGGCCTGCGCACCCCGGTGCTCCCCGAGCTCGTTGCCCTCGGTGTCCACGATCCGCCCGGGGTCCAGATCCATGTGCTCCGCGAGCCAGCCGCGGGTGTCCCCGTCCGGGATGAAGCAGATGTCGTGGGAGTCGGGCTTCGTGGCCACGGACAGCCCGCGCTCCTCCGCCTCCGCGCGCACCTGCGCCTTGGAGGGGGTCTCGGCGAGGGGGAAGATCGCGTGCTCGAGCTGCTCGGCGGTGAGCACGCCCAGCACGTAGGACTGGTCCTTGGCCCAGTCCGCGGCGCGGTGCAGCTCCTTGTGGCCGTCCGCGTCCTCCACGACCTTCGCGTAGTGGCCGGTGCACACGGCGTCGAAGCCGAGCGCCAGGGCCTTCTCCAGCAGTGCCGCGAACTTGATCTTCTCGTTGCAGCGCATGCACGGGTTGGGGGTGCGTCCGGCGGCGTACTCGGCCACGAAGTCGTCCACGACGTCCGCCTGGAAGCGCTCGGAGAAGTCCCACACGTAGTACGGGATGCCGAGCTTCTCCGCCGCGCGCCACGCGTCCCGGGAGTCCTCGATGGTGCAGCAGCCGCGAGCGCCCGTGCGCAGCGTGCCCGGGGTCCGGGACAGGGCGAGGTGCACACCCGTGACGTCGTGCCCGGCGTCCACCGCACGGGCCGCGGCCACCGCGGAGTCCACACCGCCACTCATTGCTGCCAGAACGCGCACGGGGTCCCCTTCGGAAGGTTGTGGTTGGACGAGACGCCTTAACAACCCGCACCCCGGGGCGGCTATTCCCCGCGGCGCAGCGGCTCAGGACGTGAAGGACGCCGGCACGTGTCCGGACAGCCCTGCCGCGCGGGCCCGGGCGTGGACGTCCACGAGGGCGTCGAGGACGGTGTCCACGTCCTGCGACGTGCTGGAGTGGCCCAGGGAGAAGCGCTGCGCCCCGCGGGCGGTCTGCTCGTCCACGCCCATGGCGAGCAGCACGTGCGAGGCCCGGGGCACCCCGGCGCTGCACGCCGAGCCGGTGGACAGGGCCACCCCGGCGGCGTCGAACAGGAACAGCATGGAGTCGCCCTCGCACCCGGGGAACGTGACGTGTGCGTTGCCGGGCAGCCGGGTGGGGTGCTCCCACTCCTCGGCCGGGCTGCCGGGCTCTGGTCCGCGCAGCACCGCCTCGGGGACGCGTTCCCGGATGCCCGCCACGAGGGCGTCGCGCAGGGTGGCCCGGCGCAGGAACTCGTCCCGGAACCCGCGCTGCGCGGCCTCCACGGCCGCGCCGAAGGCCGCCGCGCCGGCGGCGTTGACGGTGCCCGAGCGGACGCTGCGCTCCTGTCCGCCGCCGAAGCTCGTGGCGGCGAGACGCACGGTGCGCGGCGCGTAGAGGGCGCCCACCCCCATGGGCCCGCCGAGCTTGTGCGCGGAGACCGCGAGCGTGCTGATCCCGGGCAGGTGGGCGTCCACGGGAACGGCGCAGAACGCCTGGACCGCGTCCACGTGGAAGGGCACCCCGGCGGCGTCGCACAGGGCGGCCAGCTCGGCCACCGGCTGCACCGTCCCCACCTCGTTGTTGGCCCACATCACGGTGACCAGCGCAACCTCCGCCGCGCGCTCGGCCAGCAGCCGTTCGAGCTGCCCGGGGTCCACACGTCCCGTGGCGTCGACGTCGAGCCAGACCAGCTCCGCGCCCTCGTGCGCCGCGAGCCACTCCGCGGCCTCGGACACGGCGTGGTGCTCCACGGCGGACAGGACGATCACGGTGCGTCGTGGGTCCGCCTCACGGGCGGCGCGGAACAGGCCGAGCACCGCCATGTTGTCCGCCTCGGTGCCCCCGGAGGTGAGGATGATCTCCACCGGTTCCGCGTTCATGGCGGCCGCGACGGCGTCCCGCCCCGTCTCCAGCGCCATGCGCGCGGACCGCCCGCCGGAGTGCAGGGACGCGGGGTTGCCGCCCCGCCTGGCCTGCTCCAGGTAGGCCTCCACGGCCTCCGGCAGCATGTCCGTGGTGGCGGCGTGGTCCATGTAGACGCGGGGCGTGGGCATGGGCCCATCCTACGACCGGCGCCGCGCCGCGCACGGCCGGTCAGGCATCCCCAGGGGGCCGGGACCGCCGCGTGCGGGGCGCAGACGGGGCCTAGACTCGCAGCCATGCTCCACTTCGTCTTCCACACCCCCGAGATCCCCGGCAACACCGGCAACGCCATCCGGCTCGCCGCGTGCACGGGTGCCCGTCTGCACCTCGTGGAGCCGCTCGGCTTCAACTTCGACCACGCCAACCTGCGCCGCGCGGGCCTGGACTACCACGACCTCGCGGTGATGGACGTCCACCCCACGGTCGAGGCACTGTGGGACGCCCTCGGCGACGCGCGGGTCTTCGCGTTCACGTCCCACTCGAGCACGCGCCACACGGACGTGGCCTACCGGGACGGGGACGTCCTGCTGTTCGGACGCGAGTCCACGGGACTGCCGAACGAGGTGCTCGCGGACGAGCGCGTCCACGAGCGGGTGCGGATCCCCATGCTGGCGGGGCGCCGCTCCCTGAACCTCGCAAACTCGGCCTCGATCGCCCTCTACGAGGCGTGGCGCCAGCTGGGCTTCCCGGACGGGGTGTGATCCACGGGGGACGACGCCGCCCGGCCCGTTCCCTGCCGCCGCGCACCGTCCCTGGCGTGGCACCTGATGTGACGCGGCCCCTGCGGTGACGGACCGGTGGCTGCCGGCCCGTCACCGCAGGGACGCGGCTACTTCTTCTGGTCCGCGGCGTTGCCCACGGTCACGGTGGCCTTCTGCTCGTCGTTGCCGCGCTTGAAGACGACCTCGGCCTCCGAGCCCGCGGCGAGCTCGCGCACCCCTGCCGTGAGGGCGTCCGCGTCCGTGATCGGCTTGCCGTTGAAGGACGTGATCACGTCGTCGGGCTTCAGCCCAGCGTCCGCGGCGGGAGATCCGGACTCCACCGAGCGCACCTTGGCGCCGGAGGAGAACTGGTCCGAGGAGCTGCCGGAGGGCACGTACGGGGAGACCGAGGCGCCCAGGTAGCCGTGCGTGGCCTTGCCGTCCTTGATGATCTCGTCCGCCACGCGCTTGGCGGTGTTGGACGGGATCGAGAAGCCCACGCCGATGTTGCCGGACGCCGATGACTCGCCCGAGGAACCTCCCGCGGAGGCGATCGCCACGTTGATGCCGATCACCTCACCGGCGGAGTTCACGAGCGCGCCACCGGAGTTGCCGGGGTTGATGGCCGCGTCCGTCTGGATCACGTTCAGGTACACGCTGGACTTGGCGGACTGCGAGCCGGACTGCCCGTTGTCCGGGAAGTTGAAGAAGAAGTCCTGCGGACCGCCCGGGCTCTGCTGGGAGTCGTCCGGGGTGTCCTCGGCGGCCGAGGACGCCACGGCGATGGTTCGGTTGAGCGTGGAGACGATGCCGTCCGTGACGGTCCCGCTCAGTCCCAGCGGCGCACCGATGGCGATCGCGGCGTCTCCCACGTTGAGCTTGTCCGAGTCCCCGAGCACCGCGGGGGTCAGACCGCTGGGGTCGATCTTGATGACCGCGAGGTCGGACTCGGGGTCGGTGCCCACCACGGTGGCCTTGCGCACGGAGCCGTCAGCGGCCTGCACCTCGATCTTGGCGTCCGAGGCGGCACCGTCCAGGGTGACCACGTGGGTGTTGGTCAGCACGTGGCCCTGGTCGTCCAGCAGCACGCCCGAGCCCGTGCCGGCCTCGTTGCCGGACGCCGCGGAGATCGTGACCACGGACGGGGAGGCCTTCTGGGTGGCGGCGGTGATCTCGTTGACGGACTCGGTGTCGTTGACGATCACGGGCGAGCTGCTGGTGCCGCCGGTGGCGTTGTTGTCCCCCACCGCACCGGCACCGACCGCCACACCCGCACCGAGCAGCCCGGCGAGGGCCATCCCGGCGATCATGGTCCCTCCGGAGAACTTCCGCTTCGGTGCCGCCGCCCCGTCCTGGGCGGGATAGGCACCGCCTTCCTGCCCGTCCCATCCCGGCCCCCCTGCCGCGGGCGGGTAGCCGGCCCCGGAGCCGTCGTCGTACCCCCCGCCGCTGTACGCTGCGCCGCTGTACCCCGCGCCGTCGTACGGTCCGCTCCCGTAGTGGCCGTCGGCGGGCGCGTCGCCGTACGAGGCGCCGCCGTACTGGGGGGAGCCCTCTGCCCCGGCGGGCGGGATCGGCCGGGTCTCCTGGGACTGCCACCCCGAACCGTCCTGGGGGTTCGTGGCACCGCCCTGCTGGCCCGCGCCGTACTGGCCGTACGGGGGCACCGGTCCCTGGGGATCGCCTCCGGTGCGCGGATCGTGGGAATCAGCCATGTTCTCTCCTCGTAGAGCGGGGTACCGGTGACCGGCCCGACAGGTTGCGGACCACCAGTATGCCCGGTCCGACTGGGGCGGCGCTGGACGTCCTCCGCGAAGGTGCCACGACAACGCCGAGGGGTCCCGGACCACCGGCGTGTGACCCCGCTGACACCGACGCGTATCCTGTGAACCGGACGGCGGGACCTTCCCCGGGCGCACCGGGCGCCGCACGTCCACCGGGCTGACATCCAATCGGAACGAGGGTCATGACACCACGCACCGCCTGGCACCGCACGATTCCCGCCGCTCTGCTCACGGGCGCCTGCCTGGTGGCGGGCCCGGCCGCGCACGCGGAGCCGCCCTCCCGGGTGGATCCCGGCCAGCGCGTGGTGGACACCAGCGGCGCACTCGGGGACACCTCGGGCCTGCAGAACGACATCTCGGAGCTGGCGAACGAGCACAGCATCACCCTCTACGTGGTGTACGTGGACACCTTCACGGATCCCACGGACCCCGGTGAGTGGGTCCAGAAGTTCGCGAGGACCAACGGCTTCGGGACCAACGACGCCGTCCTGGCCGTGGCCACGCAGTCCAAGCAGGCGCGCTTCGTGGCCAACTCCTCCGGCCCGCTGTCGCGGTCCGAGCAGCAGAAGATCTACGACGAGCACATCGCGCCCGCGCTGCGCACCGGGGACTGGGACGCTGCCGCCCAGGGCGCCGTGGACGGGATCGACCGGGAGCTCGGCGGGGCGGGCGCCGGCGGCGCCGTGACCGGCCTGCTGCTGGCGGGCGGTGTGGCGGCCGCCGGGGTGGGTGCCGCAACCGTGATGCGCTCGCGGCGGCGTCGTGCGCAGGGCGGGCAGCCGGGCCCCGGCGGACCGTCCGGGGGCGAGGGCCCACGCGGTGGCGCGGCACCCCAGCGCCCGCTGGTCCCGCTGCCCGAGCTGCACAAGCAGGCCGGGTCCGCGCTCGTGGAGGCGGACAACGCCATCCAGCACTCGGAGCAGGAGCTCGCGTTCGCGCAGCTGCAGTACGGCAGCGAGCAGACGCGCCCGTTCGAGGAGGCGCTCGCCCGCGCCAAGGAGCACATGCGCGCCTCGTTCGAGCTGCAGCAGAAGCTCGAGGACCACATTCCGGACAGCGAGGCGGACCAGCGCGCGTGGCTCGGGGAGATCATCGAGCGCACGCGGCAGGCCCGCGCTCCCCTGGCCGAGCAGGAGCAGAACTTCGCCGGGCTGCGCCAGCTGGAGACGCGCGCCCCGGAGGCGCTCGAGCGCGTCCGCTCCGCGGTGGCCGCCACGGCGCCGCGGCTGCGGGACGTCGAGGCCCAGCTCGTCTCGCTGCACGGCGAGTACGACGACGCCGCTCTCGCGTCCGTCCGCGACAACGGCGAGCAGGCGCGGGAGCGGCTCGAGTTCGCCGAGGCTTCCACCACCCGGGCGCAGCAGCACCTGGACGCGGGGCAGATCTCCGAGGCCGTGCTGGACATCCGCGCGGCGGAGGAGGCGCAGGGGCAGGCCGCCCGGCTCGTCGACTCCGTGGACAACGCCCGCCGGGAGCTCGCCCGCGCGGAGGAGTCCCTCAAGGACGCCGTGAGCATCGCGCAGCGGGACGTCGCCGAGGCCGAGGGCCTCGTGCGGCAGGGCTCCCGCCCCGAGCTTGCGGGCGCCGCCGCCGGCGTGCGCTCCGTGCTGGAGACGGTCACACAGCAGATGGCCACGGGCCGCTACGACCCGATCGGCTCCACCCGCCGGCTCGCGCAGGCCAAGGCGGAGCTGGACAAGGGACTGCAGGACGTCCGCTCCGCGAACGACCGCGCCCGCTCCGCACGGGAGACGCTCTCCCACGCCCTGGTGAGCGCCCAGGCCAGCCTGACCACCGCGTCCGACTACGTGTGGGCGCGCCGCGGTGGGGTGGGAGCGCGGGCCCGCACCGAGCTCGCGGAGGCCGAGCGCCACCTCGAGATCGCCCACGAGCTGCAGAACTCCGATCCCGAACGGGCCCTCAACGAGGCCAACCAGTCCATCCGTCTGGCCGACGCCGCCCAGCGCGCGGCGCAGCAGGACGTGGACCAGTTCACCTCCCCCATGGGCTACGGCGGCCCCGGGTACGGCGGAGTCGGCTACGGGCGCCGCAGCAACGGCGTGGGCGGTGCAATGCTCGGCGGGATCCTGCTGGGCGGCATCCTCAACGGCGGGGGGG
>NZ_RCOM01000089.1 GCF_003667225.1 Kocuria rhizophila | reverse complement strand
GGGCCGGGGCGGCGTCGTCCCCGCTCCCGCCCGGCAGCGCAACGGGCCGCCCCCGGAGAAACCCGAGGACGGCCCGTCAGCGGAACGGCGGGGACTCAGCGCTTGCGCTGGCGCTTCTCCCGCACGCGCATGGTGACCTCCAGCGGGGTGCCCTCGAAGCCGAAGGTCTCGCGGATGCGGCGCTGGATGAACCGGCGGTAGCCGGGGTCCAGGAAGCCCGTGGTGAACAGCACGAACTTGGGCGGCCGGGAGGCCACCTGCGTGCCGAACAGGATGCGGGGCTGCTTGCCGCCGCGCACGGGGTGCGGGTGGGCGGCCACGATCTCCCCCAGGAACGCGTTGAGGCGCCCGGTGGGGATGCGGCGGTCCCACGAGTCCAGTGCCGTGTGCAGCGCGGGGACCAGCTTGTCCTTGTGCCACCCGGTCTTGGCGGACATGTTCACGCGCGGCGCCCAGGCCACGTGGGCCAGGTCCCGCTCGATCTCGCGCTCCAGGTAGAAGCGGCGCTCCTCGTCCAGGGTGTCCCACTTGTTGAACGCGAGCACCAGAGCGCGCCCGGAGTCCACGGCCATCTGCAGGATGCGGACGTCCTGCTCGGAGAGCACCTCGTCCACGGCGAGCAGCACCACGGCCACCTCGGCGCGCTCCAGCGCGGTCTGCGTGCGCAGGGACGCGTAGAAGTCCGCGCCCTGCTGCAGGTGCACGCGGCGGCGGATGCCCGCGGTGTCGATGAAGCGCCACGGCTCCCCGCCGAGCATCACGATCTCGTCCACGGGATCACGCGTGGTGCCCGCGGTCGGGTCCACGACCACGCGGTCCGAGCCGGCCAGCTTGTTGAGCAGCGAGGACTTGCCCACGTTGGGGCGCCCGATCAGCGCCACGCGCCGCGGCCCGCCTTCGAGCTCCGCCTCGGCCACCTCGGAGAACTCCGGCAGCGCCTTGACCAGGGCGTCCAGTGCATCGCCCGAGCCCTTGCCGTGCAGCGCGGACACCGGGAACGGCTCCCCCATGCCCAGGGACCACAGCGCGGTGGCCTCGATCTCCAGCTGCGGGGAGTCCGCCTTGTTGGCCACCACGATGATGGGCTTCTTCACGCGGCGCAGCATGCTCACCACGGCCTCGTCGGTCGCGGTCACGCCCACGGTCACGTCCAGCACGAGCAGCACGGCGTCCGCGTTCTCCACGGCCAGCTCGGCCTGGTCCGCCACGCGCTTGTTGATGCCCTTGGCGTCCTGCTCCCAGCCGCCGGTGTCCACCAGGGTGAAGTTCTTGCCGTTCCACTCCGCCTTGTAGGAGACACGGTCACGGGTCACGCCCGGGGTGTCCTCCACCACGGCCTCGCGGCGGCCGATCACGCGGTTGACCAGCGTGGACTTGCCCACGTTCGGGCGGCCCACCACGGCGACCACGGGATCGGGGCGGCGGGCGTCCCGGTCCTCCTCGCCGTCGATCCAGTCCGCGAGCAGCGCGGCGTCCTCGTCGTCCAGCTCGTAGTCGGCCAGTCCCTCGCGCAGCGCCTGCGCACGGGCCTCGGCCTCGGTGTCGTCGATCGCGGCCAGGCGCTGCGAGATGTCCTCGTTGCCCCCGCCCAGCACGGACTGCTCGTAGGAGTCCACCGTGGGCTCGTCGGGTGCGCTCATGGTTGCCTCGCTTCCTCGGGGGCGTCAGCGCCCGTCTCGTCGGGGGCCGTGGCGGCCCCCTCGTGTGTCGTGTCCGTGGCGCGGATGACCAGGTCGATCACGCCCTGCACGGTCTGTTCCATGGTCAGTTCGGAGGAGTCCAGCAGGTGCACGCCGTCCTGCGCGTTCGTGAAGTCCACCACGGTGGCGTCCTTCGCGTCACGGCCCACCACCTGCGCCTCCAGGTTCGACGACGCCGCCGCGCCCAGCTGCCGGCCGCGCCGCGCCATCCGCGCCGCCTCCGAGGCGGTGAGCAGGATCCGCACGTCCGCGTCCGGGGCCACCACCGTGGTGATGTCCCGGCCCTCGGCCACGATCCGGAACCCGCTGTCCCGGATGATGTCCTGCTGCATGCGCACCAGCACCTCCCGGGCGGGGACGATCGTGGAGACCCGGGAGACGTTGTCCGTGACCAGGTCCCCGCGGATCGCGGAGCGGACGTCCTCGCCGTTGACCAGGATGCGCTCCTCGTCCGGGTCCGTGCCCATCTCCAGGGGAACGGTCTCGGTAGCGGCCACCACGGCCTCGTGGTCGTCGAAGCTCACCCCCGAGTCCAGGCACCACCAGGTCACCGCGCGGTACATCGCGCCGGTGTCCAGGTAGGCGAGCCCGAACCGGCGCGCCACCTCCTTGGACACCGAGGACTTCCCGGACCCCGAGGGCCCGTCGACCGCGATGACGAGTCGTGCGTTCCCATCCCGTGCGTTCATCACTGCACCACCTTCCAGCCGCGTGTCTGCAGCTCCTCCACGAGGTCCGCGTGCCGGCTCGGCTCCACCGAGACGGTCACGAGACCCACGGGCTGCCCGGGCGAGTGCTCCAGGCGCATGTCCTCCAGGTTGACCCCGATCTCCCCGATCTCCGTGAGGAGACGGGCGATCTGACCGGGCGTGTCGTCCACGGCCACCGTGAACGTGGCGAAGGCCTTGGGTGCCCCGCCGTGCTTGCCCGGGATACGGGCCTGGCCGGCGTTGCCCTCGGCCATCAGCCGGGCAATGTCCAGGCGTGCACCGTCCGCGTCCGGGGCCTCCAGCGTGGCGATCAGCCGCTCCACGTCCTCCCGGACCTGGTGGAGGGACCGCACCACGGGCTGCGCGTTGGCAGAGAGGATCTGCACCCACAGCCCCGGGTCGGAACCCGCGATCCGCGTGGTGTCCCGCAGCCCCTGCCCAGCCAGGGACAGCTGGTGCAGCGGGGTCTCCTGCAGCCGCGAGGCCAGGAGCGAGGACATCACCTGCGGCAGGTGGGAAATCAGCGCCACGGTCTCGTCGTGCTCCGCGGGCTCCATCACGGTCAGGGTCGCCCCCAGGTCCACCGCGAGGTTCTTGGCCGCGGTCACCGCGGCGGCTCCCGTGGCGGGGCCGGGGCAGACCACCCACGGCATGGACGTGAACAGCTCGCCGCGCGCCGCCACCGGCCCGGATTTCTCCCGTCCGGCCATGGGATGGGTGCCCACGTAGCGGGTGAGGTCCGCGCCCGCCGCCGTGACGGCGTCGAGAACGGGGGCCTTGACGGAGGCGATGTCCAGCACCACGGCGTGCGGGTGCTCGGCCAGCGCCTCGACGACCAGCTCGGCGACCACGTCCGGCGGTGCGGCGACCACCACGAGCGCGGGCTCGGGGGGCTCCTCCCCCGCACTGCGGAGTGCGCGGACGGAGCGGCCCGCGCCGATGTCCTGGGCCACGGCCTCCGTGGTGGGCGAGGCGTCCCGGATCAGGACCTCCACCCCCAGGTGGCGCAGCCCCAGCCCGATGCTCGCCCCGAGCAGTCCGGAGCCCACCACCAGCACGGGGCCGGTGCTCGTGGGTGCGGTGGGAACCACGCTCACATCCCCACGGACGCGAGGAGGTTGCCCACCTCGGTGTGCGAGAGCTTGCGCACCGTGCCCTGCTTCTGGTCGCCGATCGCGATGGGGCCCACGTGGGTGCGCGCGAGCTTCTCCACGGGGTGGTCCACGGCGTCGAACATGCGGCGCACGATCCGGTTGCGCCCGGAGTGCAGCACCACCTCGATGAGCACGTGGCCCGGGGTGGAGTCCACCAGGCGGAAGTCGTCCACCTTGGCCACGCCGTCCTCCAGGCGGATGCCCTCCTTCATCTGGTTGCCGATGCCCTTCTCCACGGGGCCGTGCACCTGGACCATGTAGGTCTTGGGCACCTCGTAGGAGGGGTGGGTGAGCCGGTTGGTCAGCTCGCCGTCGTTGGTGAGCAGCAGCAGACCCTCGGTCTCCACGTCAAGGCGCCCCACGTGGAACACGCGCTGGTGCTTGCGCGGGTCCAGGTAGTCGCTCACGCAGCGGCGCCCGTCCGGGTCCTCCATGGTGGAGACCACGCCGGCGGGCTTGTTGAACGCGTAGTACACGAGCTTCTCGTCCGTCTGGATGCGCATGCCGTCCACGTGCACGGCCTGCAGCGCGGGGTCCACGCGCACGCCGAGCTCCGTGACGATCTCCCCCTCCACGCTCACGCGGCCGTCCTGGATCATCTCCTCGCACACGCGGCGGCTCGCCACGCCGGCCTGCGCCATGAGTTTCTGCAGCCGCACGCCGTTCTCGTCGTGGACCTCCAGCCGGTCCACGGGCGGGTTCTTGGGACGACGCCGCCGGTGCGGGCCGTGCTCCTTGATCGCCGAGGCGCGGCGCTCGTACTTGTCCACGCCCGCGAAGGCGCGGGGCTTCTGCGGGCCCTTCTGGGCGGCACCGGCCTTGGGCTTGCCCGGCCCCTTGCCCGCGGGACCCTTGCCGCGCGCGGCCCCCGGACCCTTCGCGCCGGGGCCCTTGGGGTAGCCGCGGCCCCCGGCGGCGTCGCCGGAGCCCTTCTTGCCCGGTCCGGAGCGGAAGCCGCCCTTGGGCCCGGCCTTGGAGCCCTTGCCGCGGCCCTGGGGACCGCGGGCGCCTCCGCCGCGGGGTGCGTTGCCGTGTGATGAAGCCATGCGTTGTTCAGTCCTCTATCTCGTCGAGTTGGTCGGTTCCGGGCAGCAACGGTGCGATGTCCGGCAGCTCGTCCAGCGAGCCGAGACCGAGCTTCTCCAGGAAAAGGGGGGTGGTGGTGTACAGGACGGAGCCGGACGACTCCTCCCGCTCGTGGGCCGAGAGCAGGCCGCGCTGCACCAGGGTGCGCACCACGCCGTCCACGTTCACGCCACGGATCGCGGAGACCCGCGATCGCGACACGGGCTGCAGGTAGGCCACCACCGCCAGCGTCTCCAGCGCCGCCTGGGAGAGCCGCGAGCTGCTGCCCTCCACCACGAAGTCCGTGACCAGCTGGGCGTGGTCGCTGCGCGCGTAGATCCGCCAGCCCCCGGCCACGTCACGCAGCTCGAACCCGCGCACGCGAGGTGCGGGTGCGCTGGACGGCGACGGAGCGCCGTCGTGGTGCTCCACCCCGTCCAACGATTCGGAGGCCGACCGTTTATCATATCCGGCCAGGGCACCCGGCTGGGCGGACGCGGAGGTGTTTCCGGTCACGCCGTCGTACTCGGCCTTGAGGTGCTCCAGTGCGCTGCGCACCCGGTGCTCGGGCTCACCCGTGACCCGGGAAAACTCCGCCAGGCTCACCGGGGCCGCCGCGACCATGAGCACCGCCTCCAGCGCGGAGAGCAGCTGGTCGCGTGCCATGGCGTCGGGATGCGACTCGTCGATCCTGGACACCGTATTGGCCGACGACCGTGCGTCGGCGCGTTCCGGGGCCGCCGGGGTGGTGGGTGGCCCGGCGCGGTACGTCTCCGCCGCGGGGGCCGTGGGGGGTGTCTGCTCCGCCACGCGGTCATCCTCTCCTTCGGTACGGTTCACACCGATCCTGTGCGGGACTCATTCTCCCAGGTTTTCGCCGTCCGCGCTCGGGGCGGTCTCCGGCTCGGCGCCCGTGTACTCGCTGCTGAGCGATGCGGCGGACCACTGCTCCGGGCCGTCCCAGCGCACGAGCAGCGCTCCCAGGACGTCCTCCTGGTGCAGCCGGACCACGCGGTCCCGGTACATCTCCAGCAGCGCGAGGAACCGGACCACCACCACCAGCGTGGACTCCGCGTCCGCCACCAGGGAGTGGAACGTGTGGTCCTCCCCGTCCCGCAGGATGGCCGCGAGCACCTCGGCCTCGTCCGCCACCCGCACCTGCGCGCCGTGCAGGTGCGCCACGTCCACCTCCTCGGGCACGTGGCGCTCCGGGTCCAGCGCCGTCACTGCGAGGTGCGCGAGCTGCTCGGGGGTTAGCGTCCACGTGAGCGGGGGCAGGGCCGTGGTGATCGCGGGGTCCAGGTCCACCTGGCGGGCGATCCGCACGGACTCGGCGGCGAAACGGACGTTGAGCTGCCCGGCCACCTCCTTGAACGCCTTGTACTGCAGCAGCCGAGCGAACAGCAGGTCCCTGGCCTCGAGCAGCTCCACGTCGTACTCGTCCTCGACCTCGCCGCGCGGCAGCAGCCGGGCGGCCTTCAGGTCCAGCAGGGTGGCCGCGACCACCAGGAACTCGCTGGCCTCGTCCAGGGCCTTGGGCGAGGCGTCCTCCTGCAGGGCGCGCACGTACTGGATGAACTCGTCCGTGACCACCGACAGGGAGACCTGGGTGATGTCCAGCTCGTGCTTCGCGATCAGCGACAGCAGCACGTCGAACGGGCCCTGGAAGTTCTCCAGGGCCACGGTGAAGCCGCCGTGGGACTCCCCCGGCGCCTCGGCAGGGACGGCGACGACGCCGCTCACGCGCCGGGGCGGCGTCGTCGTGCGTGGTTCACGGCGCGCCGCCGCGCGAGATGAGCTCGCGGGCGAGCTGGCGGTAGGACTCCGCGCCGGGGTGGTTGGTGGCGAACGCGAGGATGGGCTCGGCGGCCACGGTGGCGTCCGGGAACTTCACGGTGCGCTTGATGACGGTGTCGAAGACCTTGTCCCCGAACGCGTCCACGATCCGGGCGATGACCTCACGGGAGTGCAGGGTGCGGGAGTCGAACATGGTGGCCAGGACGCCGTCGATCTGCAGCTTGGGGTTGATGCGGTCCTGCACCTTGGAGATGGAGTCCACCAGCAGGGCGACCGCGCGCAGGGCGAAGAACTCGCAGATCAGCGGGATGATCACCCCGTGCGAGGCGGTGAGCGCGTTGACGGTGAGCAGGCCCAGGGAGGGCTGGCAGTCGATGAGGATCACGTCGTAGTGGTCCTCGACCTTGCGCAGCGCGGAGGCGAGCACCTGTTCACGCGCCACCTCGTTGACCAGCTGCACCTCGGCCGCCGAGAGGTCGATGTTGGCGGGCAGCAGGTCCACGTTCTCCACGTGGGTCTGCTGCACCACGTCCCACACGTCCACGGAGCGGTCCATCATCACGTTGTAGACGGTGAGGTCCAGCTCGTGGGGGTTGGAGCCGAAACCGGCGGACAGCGCGCCCTGCGGGTCGAAGTCCACCAGCAGGACCTTGCGGCCCAGCTCCGCGAGCGCGGCGCCCAGGTTGATGGTGGAGGTGGTCTTGCCCACCCCGCCCTTCTGGTTCACCATGGCGATGATGCGCGCGGGGCCGTGCGTGGACAGCTCGGGCGGATCCGGGAAGGTCCGCAGCGGCCGACCGGTGGGGCCTACGGCGTCCGACGCCGCAGCCTGGCTCTGCTGGGGCCTCTCATCACTGGCGTTGCTCACGGGCGACGGCCTTCCTTCCTGGGCGTGGAGTACGGGTCTCGACGTCCTACCCTACCGCCCACGTGGGACGCGACCGCCATGGCACGGGGCGGACGCCGAGCCGCACCCGCCTGGGACGGGTGCCGTGCCAGGCGGGTGCGGTGCCGGACAGCAGCCGCCGAATGAAACACATCACCACCCGTCCGGGGCTCCGCGACACCTCAGCCCTTGGGCGCCAACACCGACTGCAGCGCCTCCAGCACGGAGTGGTCCTCGATCGTGGAGGGCACCGTGTACTGCTCGCCGTCGGCCATCTGGCGCATGGTCTTGCGCAGGATCTTGCCCGAGCGGGTCTTGGGCAGGGCTTCGACGACGGCCACGTCCTTGAAGTCCGCCACGGGGCCGATCTGCGAGCGCACCATGGTCACGAGCTCCTCGGCCAGCCGCTCCTGGGTGATCTCCGCGCCGGTCTTGAGCACCACGTACCCGGAAGGCCGCTGGCCCTTGAGTGGGTCGTTCACACCGATCACGGCGCATTCGGCGACGTCCGGGTGGGTGGCCACGATCTGCTCCATCTGCCCCGTGGAGAGCCGGTGGCCCGAGACGTTGATGACGTCGTCGGTGCGTCCCATCACGAACACGTACCCGTTCTCGTCGATGTACCCGGAGTCCCCCGTGGCGTAGTACCCGGGGAAGGCCGAGAGGTAGGAGGAGACGAAGCGCTCGTCGTTGCCCCACAGCGTGCTGAGGGTGCCCGGAGGCAGCGGCAGCCGCAGCGCGATGTTGCCCTCCTCACCGGGGCCCAGGGGCTCCCCGATGGGGTCGAGGATCTCCACGTGGAACCCGGGCACGGGCACCGTGGGGGATCCCGCCACAATGGGCAGCCTCTCGATGCCGAACGGGTTGGAGCAGATGGCCCACCCGGTCTCGGTCTGCCACCAGTGGTCCACCACGGGAACGCCCAGCACGGTGGAGGCCCACGTGTAGGTCTCCGGGTCCAGCCGCTCCCCCGCCACGAACAGGGCCTGCAGGGAGGAGATGTCGTGCTTCCTGACGAAGTCCCCCTCGGGGTCCGCCTTGCGGATCGCGCGCAGCGCGGTGGGGGCGGTGAACAGCACCTTGACCCCGTGCTCCTCCACCCGCTGCCAGAACGCCCCGGCGTCCGGGGTGCCCACGGGCTTGCCCTCGTAGACCACCGTGGTGGCCCCCGCGAGCAGCGGCGCGTACACGATGTACGAGTGGCCCACCACCCAGCCCACGTCCGAGGCGGTCCACATCACGTCACCGGCGGAGACGTCGTAGATGTTGGCCATGGACCAGCTCAGCGCCACGGCGTGGCCGCCGTTGTCGCGGACCACGCCCTTGGGCTTTCCGGTGGTCCCGGACGTGTAGAGGATGTACAGCGGATCGGTGGCCGCCACGGTCACCGGCTCGGCCGGCTCGACGCCGTCCTGCGCCTCGGTCCAGGACAGCCACGCGGGCCCACCAGCCTCCTGCGAGCGCTCCCGGGCCTCGGCCACTGTGGTGGTGAAGCCGTCCCGTTCGTGGACCAGCACCGCCGACGGCGCGTGCTCGCTGATCTGCAGGGCCTCCTCGATCGCGGGCAGGTACTCGATGCGACGCTTGGGCTCCACGCCTCCGGACGCCGTGACGATGGCCACCGGCTGGGAGTCGTCGATGCGGCTGGCGAGCTCACGGGGTGCAAAGCCTCCGAAGACCACGGAGTGCACCGCCCCCAGCCGGGCGCACGCCAGCATGGCCACGACCGACTCGGCGATCATGGGCATGTAGAGCAGCACCCGGTCACCCTTGGTGACACCCTGGGCCGCGAGCGCGCCGGCGAAGAGGGCGACCTTCTCCTGCAGCTGGGCATACGTGATGTGCTCCTGCACCCCGAGGACCGCGGAGTCGTAGATCAGGGCCGTGCGCTCCCCGTGGCCCGCCGCCACGTGGCGGTCCACCGCGTTGACGCACGTGTTCAGCTCCCCGTCCGGGAACCAGCGGTAGAGGGGGGCTGCGGAGTCGTCCAGGGCTCGGG
>NZ_RCOM01000088.1 GCF_003667225.1 Kocuria rhizophila | reverse complement strand
GCCCGGTTCCGTGCCGGCCGGAACCCCGCCGCGCTCTCCCACCGCGGGTTCTCCCCGGACGGGCACGAAAACACGATGGCCGCCTTCCGGGCCGCCGCGGAGCTGGGCTTCGTGTGGCTGGAGACGGACGTGCACACCACGAGCGACGGCGTGGTGGTGGCGTTCCACGACCCCACGCTGGAGCGGGTCACGGGCACGGACGGGGACGTCAACGAGTTCACGTGGGCGCAGTTGCGCGAGCTGCGGGTGGGCGGGGAGCACGGCATCCCCACCCTTGCCGAGCTGCTGCGCGAGCTGCCGGACGCGTGCCTGAACATCGACGTCAAGGACGAGGCCTCCGTGGCCGCGCTGCCCGAGGTGGTCGCCCGGGAGGACGCGGCGGACCGGGTGCGGGTCACCTCGTTCTCCGAGTCACGACGACGCCGCACGCTCGCCCGGATCGCGCACCTCACCGGCCGCCGTGTTCGGACCTCCGCCGGAACGCTCGGCACCGCCGGGTTCCTCGCGGTGTCCACGATGGCACCGCTCACGGACCGGCTCTCCCCGACGATCGCCGCGGCACTGTGGGCGGGCCACCGCCGCGCGTGGGCCCGGGCGGTTGCGCCGTTCGACACCCTGCAGCTGCCCGAGCACCACACCCTGGACCTGCCCCTGGGCAGGCAGGTCACCGTGCCGATCGTCTCCCCGCGGTTCCTGGAGTTCGCCCACCGGGAGGGGATCGCGGTGCAGGTGTGGACGGTCAACGACACCGCGGACATGCACCGGCTGCTGGACATGGGCGTGGACGGGCTCATCACGGACCGGGCGGACCTGCTGCGGGCGGTGCTGGAGGAACGCGGCCAGTGGCCGCCGGACGCGCAGCTCTGACGTCCGCCCCGACACGCCCGCGCGTGGGCCCTCCTCGGACGGGGTGCGTCACGCGTCCCGGCGGAGGCGTCCGGCGGGCCCTTGCAAGGGTGAAGCGGGTCTCGCCTGGCTCGACGCGAGGGCAGTGGACCGGTCCGCCTCACCCCGTCGAGCCCCGCGGCGCGGTAGCTTGGGGGTGATCGGGGCCACGGGCGATCTCGGAATCGCCTCACCGGTCCCGGTGCCCGTCCGACGAGCCGAGGGAGGCCGCATGCACTGCACGGCCGTTCTTCCTGCCCTCGTCCGCACCCGGGTCTGCCAACTGGCCGCCGCGTCCGCGCCGCCGCCGAGCAGGCCCGCGCACCCCGAGCAGTCGGCCATCTACCGCCGTCGGCTCACCGTTCAGACGCCTCTGCAGGGCCACCGCGTGGTGGCCCCGCGCCTGAGCAAGATCCCGTAGCTGGGCCCACGCCGCCTCGACGCCGCCCGTGCCCGCGGGTGCGCGTCCGCACTGCCTGCGACGCCGCGCGTCGTTCCGCGTGCCCGCGACCATCCCGCCCGCGACCACTCAGCCTGCGAGGAACCATGAACCCTGTGCCACCGTCCGCGCTCCCCTCCGGAGGACCTGATCCCGAGAGCCGCGTGCACCGTCCAGGACCGGACGGGCCGCACCGCGGCGTCCGCTCCGGGCTGAGCCGGCGCGGGTTCATGGGACTGGGCGCCGCGGCGGCGTCGTTGGCCCTGGCGGGCTGCGGCAGCAGCAACGGGGAGCCCGGAGCGGCCGTGGCGCAGGCCTCGGGAGAACCGCAGCGCGGGGGCATCCTGCGGATCGGGATGACCGGCGGCGGCGCGTCCGACAGCCTGGACGCCCACGCCCCGGTGGTCACCGCGGACGGCGGCCGCGTGATGGGGCTGTACGACCGCCTCTACGAGTTCGACCCCGACTACAAGACCGTGCCCGGGCTCGCCGAGTCCGCGCGTCCGCTCAAGGGCGGGCGGACGTGGGAGTTCCGGCTGCGCGAGGGTGTGCGCTTCCACGACGGCCGCCCACTGACCCCGCAGGACGTGGTCGCCACGTTCGAGCGGATCACCAATCCGAAGGACCCCAAGACCGGCGCGTCCGCGCTCGCGGGGCTCAAGCGCGTGGTGGCCGTGGGCGAGCGCACGGTGCGCTTCGAGCTGGAGCAGCCGGACTCCACCCTGCTGGACTCCCTGTCCCAGAACTCCATGGGCATCGTGCCCGCGGACTACGACCCCGAGAAGCCGGTGGGCACGGGGCCGTTCACCCTGGGGGACTTCGAGCCGGGGCAGCTCACCGTGCTCAAGCGCAACCCTGACTACTGGGCCGAGCCGCCGTACGTGGACGAGGTCCACCTGCTGAACTTCAACGACCCGGACGCCCTGGTCAACGCGCTGCTCTCCACGCAGGTGGACGTGGTGGGCCAGCTGCCGCTCGCCCTGGTGGACGTGGTCAACACGGACCCGCGGCTGCACACCGTGCTCTCCGAGACCGGCAACTGGCTGCCGTTCACCATGCGCGTGGACGTCGCACCGTTCGACGACCCCCGGGTCCGGCAGGCGTTCCGGCTGGTGGTGGACCGCGAGCAGATGGTGGAGCAGGTGTTCTCCGGCCACGGCACCGTGGCCAACGACATGTACGCCCCGTTCGACCCGGGGACCCCCGACCTCCCGCAGCGCACCCGGGACATCGCGAAGGCCAGGAAGCTGCTCGCGGACGCCGGGCACCCGGACGGGCTGGAGGTGGAGCTCGTCACCGCGCCCATCCAGTCCGGCGCCGTGGAGGCCGCCCAGGTCTTCGTGGAGCAGGCCGCGGAGGCGGGGATCACCGTCACGCTGCGCCGCGTGGACAGCACCACGTTCTTCGGCGACGGGTACCTGCAGTACCCCTTCTCCCAGGACTTCTGGTACACCCGCAACTTCCTCTCGCAGACGGCCCAGGGCACCGTGGAGAAAGCCCCGTTCAACGAGACCCACTGGGCGGACCCGAAGTTCACGGAGCTCTACGCGAAGGCACGCGCCACCATGGACGAGAAGAAGCGCAACCAGCTGATCGCCAAGGCCCAGAAGCAGCTGCACGACGAGGGCGGGTACATCGCCTGGGGGTTCTTCAACCAGGCGGACGCCTACCAGAACTACGTGGGCGGTGGGTTCGCGCACCGCATCGGCATGCCGGTGTGCGGGTTCCACATGCGCCACCTGTGGATCGACCAGGAAAGGAAGTGATCGCATGGCCGCCATGATCCTCAAACGGCTGGCAGTCTCGGTCTTCGTGCTGCTGGCAGTGTCCCTGCTGGTGTTCGCGTTCACCCTCATGCTCCCCGGTGATCCCGCACAGGCGATCCTGGGGCAGCAGGCCACCCCGGAGCGGCTGGCCGCGCTGCGCGAGCAGCTGCAGCTCAACGACCCCTGGTACACCCGCTACCTCACGTGGCTCGGCGGGCTGTTCGTGGGTGACCTCGGCACCTCGGCGGCCACGGGTGGTTCGGTGAACGAGCTGCTCGCCAGCAAGGTCTCCGCCTCCATGGTGCTCATGGTCATCGCGGCCGTGATCGCGATCCCCGTGGGCCTGCTGCTCGGCACGTGGTCCGCGATGCGCGAGGGCCGGGCCTCGGACCAGGCGCTCACCGGCTTCTCCCTGGTGCTCGCGGCGCTGCCGGAGTTCGTGATCGGTGTCATCCTCACCACCCTGCTCTCCACCACGGTGTTCACCCTGCTGCCCTCCGTGACCATGGCGGCCCCGGGGATGCAGGTGTGGGACTACCC
The DNA here is from genome assembly GCF_003667225.1 of Kocuria rhizophila. Lineage (GTDB taxonomy): Bacteria > Actinomycetota > Actinomycetes > Actinomycetales > Micrococcaceae > Kocuria > Kocuria rhizophila. The sequence continues at coordinate 5,809 of NZ_RCOM01000088.1, read as the reverse complement.
GCTGCAGCTGGTCCTGCCGTCCCTGACCCTGGTGCTCGTGGTGGTGCCCTACATGATCCGCATGACCCGCACCACCATGATCGACGTCCTGGACTCCGGGTACGTGGAGATGGCCCGGCTCAAGGGCCTGCCGGAGCACCAGGTGATCTTCAAGCACGCCCTGCCCCACGCGATCGGCCCCGTGGCCCAGGTGGTGGCCATGCAGCTCGCGTGGCTGGCCGGGGGCATCGTGGTGGTCGAGTACCTCTTCCGCTTCCCCGGACTGGGCCAGGCCATGGTGGACGCCGTGAACAACCGTGACGTCCAGGTGGTCCAGGCGCTGTCCATGATCATCGCCGCGTTCTACGTGGTCGTGAACCTCATCGCGGACGTCATCGGCATCCTCGCCAACCCCAAGCTGCGGACGGAGTCCCGCTCATGAGCGCGCAGAACAGGGCGGGTGTCCCGCCCCAGGAGACCGGCGGCACCACGGCCGCGAACGACGTCGCCGTGGCCGCAGACCCTGCCGTGACCCCCGGGGGCGCCGGCGCACCGGACGGCGGTGCACCACAGGACTTCGGGCACAGCGAGTCCCGAGGTGATGCGCGGCCCGTGTCCTTCGTGCGGCGCGTGGTGCAGCAGCCCACGGCCAAGCTGGGCTTCGTGCTCACGGGCCTCGTGCTCCTCGTGGCGCTGCTCGGGCCGTTCGTGGTGCCCGCGTGGACCGGGTACGGGTCCAACTCCTTCGCGGGCAAGCCGTTCCAGCCGGGCGTGTTCGGCACCGACAACCTGGGCCGTGACGTGCTCTCCCGGTTCCTGGAGGGCGGCTGGAGGCTGCTGCTGTACTCGGCGCTGGCCACCGTGCTGGGCGTGGGGATCGGCGCGGTGCTGGGCATGCTCGCCGCGTTCCGCCGCGGCTGGCTGGACGCCGTGATCATGCGCTCCGGGGACGTGCTGCTGGCCATCCCGCAGCTCGTGTTCGCGCTGCTGGCCGTCACGGTCCTGGGCCCCCAGGGGTGGGTGCTCGTGCTGGTCATCGGCATCACCCACGCACCCCGGGTGGCCCGCGTGATCCGCTCCGCCACCGCCGGCGTGGTGGCGGAGGACTACGTGCTGGCCTCTCAGATGTACGCGGTGCCGCAGTGGAAGATCCTGGGCCGCGACGTGCTGCCCAACATCATGGGTCCGCTCATGGTGGAGGTGGGCCTGCGGCTCACGTACTCCATCGGTGCGGTGGCCTCCCTGTCGTTCCTGGGACTCGGCATGCAGCCACCCACCCCGGACTGGGGCCTGATGATCAACGAGAACCGGATCGCGCTGTCCCTGCAGCCGTGGGGGGTGCTCCTGCCCGTCATCGCGATCGCGGTGCTCACCGTGGGCACCAACCTGCTGGCCGACGCCGTGGCCACTGCCTCCGCGGGCCGTGTCCGCACCACCGCGAAGAAGGGCGCCTGATGAGAAGGTCGGAGCACAAAGCACGGAACCGGATGCGCGACACCACCGTTCCCCGTGCCACCGTGGACACCGCGATCACCGTGTCCCACCTGGACCTCGGGGTCACCGGCGGGGACCTCATCCTGGACGACGTCAGTTTCACCCTGCGCCCGGGCCGGATCCTCGCGCTCGTGGGCGAGTCCGGATCCGGCAAGACCACCGCCGCGCTCGCGTGCATGAACCACCTGAGGTCCGGGCTGGAGCTGCGCGGCGGCACGGTGCGGCTCGAGGAGGGGGCCTCGCGCTTCCACCGCAGTGCCGTGGACCTGCTCACGCTGTCCGAGAAGAAGATGCGCAGACTGCGCGGCGGCACGATCGCCTACGTCCCGCAGGATCCCGCGCTGTCCCTGAACGGCTCGCTGCGGGTGGGTGAGCAGATCCACGAGGTGCTGCGCGCCCACGAGTTCGGCCGCAACGCCGGCGAGCGGGACGCCCGCGTGGCCGAGGTGCTCTCCGAGGTGGGTCTGCCCGGCACCCGCGAGTACCAGCGCCGGTTCCCGCACGAGCTCTCCGGCGGTCAGCAGCAGCGCATCGGCATCGCCATGGCCTTCGCGTGCCGCCCTGCCGTGATCATCCTGGACGAGCCCACCACCGGTCTGGACGTGGCCACGCAGGACCTCGTGCTCAAGACCGTCTACCAGCTGACCACCAAGCACGACGTCGCGGGGCTTTACATCACCCACGACCTCGCCGTGGTGGCGCAGGTGGCCAACGACGTGGCGGTCATGCTCCATGGCCAGATCGTGGAGCACGGCCCCGCTGAGCGCGTCCTCCACCGCCCCGAGCACCCGTACACGCGCACCCTCCTGGACGCCGTGCCGGACATGCGCGGCGCCCGAGACATGGGTGGTGGACCCGCGGTGAGCCCGGAGGCTTCGGTGCGCGCCCCGTGGGACCGCGGCAGGGCCGCTCCCGGTCAGGCCGCTGCGTCCGCACCCGGCACTCCCTCCACCACTGCGGGCGACGACGCCGCGGTGCCCCCGGGTGCCCCGGCTCCGGACGGGGCCCGCCCCGCCTTGGACCGGGCGGGCGCACCGGGGGACCCGGACAGTACGGCGGCTCCCCTGACCGGTTCCGACCGGACGTCCGACGACCCCAGCGGGTCCGAGGACGCGCACACCCGGGACCGTGCGAGCGGTGAGCACGAACCGGCTGCCGGGTCGACGCCCGCGGCGACAGCGAGAGCCGGCCACCCCGGAACCGGTGCGGCGGTGCGCGCACGGGGCGCGGGCGGCGTCGTCGGCGCGGGTGGGCAGCACGCGCACGTGGTGAGCGTGCGGAACCTGCGGATGGCGTACGGGTCCGCGGTGATCCTGGACGGGATCAGCCTGGACCTGGAGGCCGGGCAGACCACCATGCTGCTCGGGGAGTCGGGGTCCGGGAAGACCACGCTGTCCCGCAGCGTGGCCGGTCTCAACGACGGCTACACCGGGGAGGTGCTCCTGGACGGGGAGGTGCTGGCACCGAGCACCCGGCGGCGCAGCAACGAGCAGCGCCGGCGGATCCAGTACGTGTTCCAGTCGCCGTTCTCGTCCCTGAACCCACGTCGCAGCATCGGCGACTCGCTGCAGGTCCCGCTGCAGATGACGGGCGGGATGTCCCGGGCGCAGCGGCGGGAGGCCGTCGCGGACGCGCTGGACGCGGTGCGGCTCGGGCGCAGCTACATCGACCGCCGGCCCGGTGAGCTCTCGGGTGGCGAGCGGCAGCGCGCCGCGGTGGCGCGGGCGCTCGTGAACGCACCCTCGCTGCTGGTGTGCGACGAGATCACCTCCGCGCTGGACGTGTCCGTGCAGGCCTCCGTGATCGAGCTGCTGCGCGAGCTGCAGCACGAACGCGGGCTGGCCATGCTGTTCGTGACCCACAACATCGCGCTGGCCCGGCACATCTCGCACAAGTTGGCGGTGCTGGAGAAGGGCAAGCTCGTGGACTACGGGCCCACGGACGCGGTGCTGCGCCACCCGGAGCACGATTACACCAAGGCACTGCTGCGCCACGTGCCCACCCTGGAGGACGCGAGCTGACCCGACGCCCGTGACGCGTGAGGAGAGGTTCTGACGGGATTCCGTCGGGATCTGCGGTCAGATCCTCTCCTCACACGCTGGCGCCTCCCCGAGCGGCGGAACCTCACGTCGTGGGGGTGATGCTCCTGTGCAGGTGCACCATCAGGGGGCCCGGCACTCGCAGCTCCTGCGCTGTGAACATGACCGTGCTGGCCAGTGCTCCGACCACGAGCGGGCTCCATTCCCGGAACCGGGTGTCCACGGTTGCCACGTGCTTCCAGGGGGTGCCCTGGAACTCGGGGAGCGGTGCGGGGACCGTTTCCAGCGTCACCCCTGTTCGTTGCGGTGAGGACGGCCCGATCATCAGGTCGCGCGCCTCGGCCAGCAGGGTGTCGAGCAGATCGACGCCGCGGGGCCGCTCCAGCGCCGCGAAGAGACTGACGCCCACGGAGACCTCCGGTGAGGCGGGTAGGCGATCGACGAACTCGAGACCCGTGGGTTGCCGGAGCGCCGTGTCCGCCGCATCGAACCCGAAGGAGTACCCCGCGGGGTCCCCGAGCCCCCACCGCTCCAGCAGGGTGTGCGCGCTCGTGGTGATGCCCGCCCACGGGGCGCGGACCGACCGGTCCTGGGGAAGGCTCACCTGGATCGAGTACGTGAGGCCGGTGGCACTGCTGACCCGGGTCACCTCGTTGACCTGCCACGTCCAGGAGTCCCGGTCCTCCGGATCGAAACCCTGGCTCCACCCGAGCAGCTCGGTGTGGTCGATCATCAGCCCCGTCATGTCGTCGTCGCCCGGAAGATCAGGGAGCTGCGCGGCGTCGAGGTCGTAGTGCACTGCAAGCGAGGCCATGGGGTGATCATGTCCGGCCGAAGGGCAGGGGGCAAGAGCAACGGGATGTTCGAGACCGTCAAACGGCCGCGGCCGCAGAGACGGGTGATTCGACAGTCAAGGGGTCACCCGGTGCGTCAGGGAATCAGCGCCACCCGAAAGCTGAGGCATCGGGCACCGTCGGGGTGCTCCGGTCCGGCAGATCCCCCATCCACCAGATCCCGTGCTCGTCCTGGCAGGCGTCGTCAACGGCCCGCCCGGGAGGTTCCATGATCTCGGTGTAGATGCCCCCACCGTTGGTGGCTGGATCGTCGTCCATGTAGTGGGGAGGCCACGCGCGGAGAAGTCCTAGGACTCGCCCCCAGCAGTCTGGATGGGCGTAGACCACCGCCAGGCCGGTCCCGGAGGCCCAGGCCCCGAAGACGTGGGGAGCACTGTCATCCCGTTGACCGTCTCGGGCGGCCGCGTGGAAATCCGCCAGCACACGCCGGGGAGGATACTCATCGCTCATGGAGGGCCTTTCCGTGTTCTACCGAAGGTAACGCGTGAGGAGAGGATCTGACGGGATTTTCTCGCGCTCCGCGGTCAGATCTTCTCCTCAGACGCTCCCGCTTCCGGGGAGGGCCGAGGGGAGCGCCTTCGCACCGTCACGGGCCCGGCGGATCCGTGCGCCGTGCCACCGCGATCAGCTCCGCCGCCAGGCCCTGCGTCCGGCGGGGGCCGTGCCACACGGCGCGCAGCTCGCGGTGCAGGTCCAGCACCGTGGGGACCTGCGCCAGGGTCCCGGCGGCCACGGCGTCACCCACCGCCAACCGGCTGAGCACCGCCGGCCCGGAGCCGGCCTGCACGCTGACCCGCACGGCGGCGTTGCTGGGCATCTCCAGCAGGGAGGTCACTGGCCGGCCCAGTGCCTCGTCCAGGGCCAGGCGGGTTCCTGAACCGGCCTCCCGGGTGATGAGCGGTGTGGCGGCGAGCTCGGCGGTGGTCACCGGATCATGCCGCGAGGCCCACGGGTGTCCCGACGGCACCACGAGCACGAGCTCGTCCCGAGCCACCACCGTGTGGTGCAGCCCGGAGGGGGGTGCGGGGGCCTCGATGAACCCCACGTCCGCGGCGCCGCGTAGCACGTCCCGGGCCACCTCGTGGGAGTTGTGCACCGTGACGCGCACGCGGGACTCCGGGTGGGCGGAACGCATCTCCGCGAGCCACCGGGGGAGCAGGTGCTCTGCCACGGTCTGGCTCGCGGACACCCGCAGCGAGAGTGAATGGGAAGAGTCCTGCGCGAGGAGGGCGGCGCCGTCGACGAGTCGGCGGGACGCGGCCACCACGTCCCGAGCCCAGTCCGTGACCAGCAGGCCGGCAGGGGTCAGGGTGGAGCCGCGGGTGGAGCGGTGCAGCAGGGGAACCCCCACCGAGCGCTCCAGCCGTGCCATGGACCGGCTGGCGTTGGGCTGGGCGGTGCCCACGGCGCGGGCCGCGGCGGCCAGGCTGCCGTGGTCCGCGA
>NZ_RCOM01000087.1 GCF_003667225.1 Kocuria rhizophila | reverse complement strand
TGCTCATGGTGTACCGCCTTGCTGGGATCGTGGGGTGGGCGCGGGAGCGGGCGTCACTGCCCGTCGTACTCCTTCTCCATCTCGTCGCCCTTGGTCGCGGAGGCCTCCGCCCCTGCGGCGACGATGTCTCGCAGGCCCTTCTCGTCGAACGTGGTGATGGCCTGCTCGGTGGTGCCGCCCGGGCTGGTGACGGCCCGGCGCAGGGCCGCGGGATCGGCGTCGTCCGGGGCGAGCAGCTCTCCCGCGCCCGAGACCGTCTCCTTGGCCAGCACGCGCGCCGTCTCCGGGTCCAGGCCGAGCTTCTCGCCCGCCTGCTGCATGGCCTCGGCCAGGTAGAACACGTACGCGGGGCCCGAGCCGGAAACGCCGGTGACCGCGCGGATCAGGTGCTCGGGGACCTCCACCACGGTGCCCACCGTGGCGAGGACGTCCTTGACCTGGGCGAGCCGCTCCGCCGAGGTGTGCTCCCCCGGCGTCACGGACAGCGCCCCGCGGCCCAGGCTGGACGGCGTGTTGGGCATGCAGCGCACCACGGGCTGGCCGTCCGGCAGGGCCTTCTGCAGTGCGTCCAGGGTGACGCCCGCGGCCACGGAGACCACCACGGTGGAGGGGTCCAGCGCGGGCGCGACCTCACGGGCCAGGTCCAGGATGGCGTAGGGCTTCACGCCCAGCAGCACAATGTTCGCGCCCGCCACGGCCTTCCGGTTGGCCTCCGGGTCCGACTCCCCGGCAAAGACCTCCACGCCGGTCTCCCGGTGCAGGGCCTCCGCCGACGACGCCGAACGGGTCGTCGCGCGCACCCCGCCCGCCTCCGTGCCCGCGGCCAGCACGCCGCGCAGGATGGAGCCGTTCATGGAACCGGCTCCGAGGAACGTCAGTGTCAGCTCAGCCATGGTGTCTCATCCTCTCGGGCCCCGCGGGCACGCCGGGTGGCGCCGTTCACGGGCTGTGGTGGTCGGGAAGCTCACTCGACGGTACCGCGCCGCGCCGGGGGCCCGCGAGCGGGGATGCTCCGTGGCCCGTGGGAGCTCACGACAGGACGAGCCCTCCGGGCCGAGCACACGGGGGCGCTCGCGGGTTGCCCGATTAGGGTTGGGCCCAGCACACCACGCAACGAGTCAGGAGTCCGTGTGTCCACTTCCCTCCACTGTGTCTCGCGGGGGTGCAGCGCCGTCCAGAGCGTCGGGCAGCGCCTCTGCGCCGCGTCCGCGGATGCCGCGCCGCGTCCGCTCTTGGCGGCTCACCATCCGCGGGTGGACCGCGCAGTGGCACGGCGCCCACGGGTGGTTCCCGTGGCGCCTCTGCGCCCACGGGCGGCCCGCCCGGCGGCTCTGTCTCCGCTGACGGGGCAGGAGGTGCGCGATGTCCTCGGAGCAGCCTGAGGCGCCGCCCCCGTCCCGTCCGCGGCGTGGTTCCCACGGGCGCGGTCTGACCAGTTCCATCCGCCCCGTCCGGGCCGTGATCGGGCTGCTGGCAGTGACCGCCACGTACTATGCGATCCCCCTGGACCCGGACCGCGACCTGGTGGGACGCATCATCGCCTCACTGCTGGGTCTGGCCGTGGTGGGTGCGGTGATCATCCGCCACCTGCGCCGCGGGGACGACCCCGTGGGCCGGCTGTTCCTGCTGCTCATGGTGGCCGTGGCCGTGATCGCCCTGTCGTTCCATGCGGTGTCCATGATCCCCGGCCAGTTCGAGGGGCTGGAGACCCGCACCGACGCGCTGTACTTCACGGTGGTCACCCTGGCCACGATCGGCTACGGGGACATCCACCCCGTGGGGCAGACGGCCCGCGCGCTGGTGGTCGTGGCCATGGGGTTCCACGTGGTCTTCCTGACGTTCCTCGTCTCCGCCATCTCCCGGCGGCTCGGGGAGCGCCTGCAGGGGTAGGTTCGCACCCGCGGGGCCGTCCCCGCGCGCGGTGCCGGCCCGGCGACGTCGCCCGGCTGCGTCCACAGCCGCACTGCCGGTGCGAGCGCGCGGTTCGACAAATGACAGTGCCCGTGCCGGGGCGGCCGCCTCAGCCCTGGACCGTCATGTGGCGGCGGGCGAAGTCCAGGGACTCCGCGAGCCACTCGTCTCGCTGGTCCGGGGTCTCGCACTTGCGCGTGGACACCTCCACCCCCACCACGCCCTGCCAGCGCTGGTCGCGCAGGTACTCAAGCGTCTGTGCGACCGGCTGCACGCCGTGGCCCGGGAGCAGGTGCTCGTCCGCGAGCGTCTCCCCGGAGCCGTCCGTGAGGTGCACGTGGCCCAGCCGGGACCCGAGCTCCTTCACGGCCGCGAGGGAGTCCATCTTGGCCGTGGCGGCGTGGGAGAAGTCCCACGTGACCCAGTCGTAGTCCTGGCCCAGCGGGCTGTAGTGCGGGGAGTAGACCACTGCCTCCCGCCCGGCCACGCGCCACGGGTACATGTTCTCCACGGAGATCTTGGTGTCAGTCATGCGGGAGACCTCCCGAACCCCGGCCACGAAGTTCTTGGCGTACTTGCGCTGCCACCGGAACGGCGGGTGGGCCACCACCACCTCTGCGCCCACCTGGTGGGTGAGCTTCGCGGCCATCTGGATCTTGGTCCAGGACTTGCCCCACACCTGCTGGGTGAACAGCAGCGTGGGCGCATGGATGGTGGAGATGGGGATCTGGTACCTCTGCACGCTGTCCAGCAGCTGGTGGGTCAGCTGGCTCATGCGCTCGTGGGTCACGAGCACCTCCACACTGTCGTAGCCCAGGCGCGTGGCGGCCTCGAAGGTCTCCGGGACGCCCTGGGGGTACAACGAGCTCGTGGACAGCGCCACGTGCGGGCGGTAGGCGGCGGGGGTCTCGCTCATCGGCGGTTCACCAGGTCCTTCGGGTTGACGGTCTCGCTCGTGGCGTCCCGGGCCAGGCGGTCCATGCGGCGCAGGATCAGACCCTCCCGCAGTGCCCACGGGGAGATCTGCACGGTGTCCACGGCCAGCATGTCCATCGCGGTCTCCGCGACGATCGCCCCGGCCACCACCTGGGCAGCGCGGTGCTCGGAAACTCCCGGCAGATCCGCACGCTCACCCACGGTCATGGCCTCCATGCGACGGGTCCACAGCCGCAGGTCCTCCAGGTGCATGAGCCGCTCCACGTACGGCCCCTGGGCAGACGGTGCCGCACCGCAGATCCGGGCGAGGGAGCGGAAGGTCTTGGAGGTTCCCGCCACGAGGTTCGGGTGCCCACCCCCTGCGATCCGGTCCACGGCAGGGCGCAGGGTGGTGCGCACGTGCTTGCGCAGGGCCTTGAACTGGGCGGGCGAGGCGACGTCGGACCCTGCCAGGTACGCCCGGTACAGCCGACCCGCGCCCAGCGGCACGGAGGTGGCCACCGTGGGCAGCGCATTGGTGCCGATCGCCATCTCGAACGAGCCGCCCCCGATGTCGAAGTCCAGGATGCGCCCCGCGCTCCACCCGAACCAGCGGCGCACCGCGGAGAACGTGATGGCGGCCTCCTGGTCCCCGGACAGCTCCGTGAGCGTCACCCCCGAGGTGGACTGCACGTGCTCCAGCACGTCGTTGCCGTTCGTGGCCTCACGGATGGCCGAGGTGGCGAACGCCAGCAGGTCCTCCGCGCGGTGCTCCACCGCGAAGTCCCGGGCCTCCACCACGAAGGACGTGAGCAGGTCCCGGCCCTCGTCCGTGATCCGCCCGTCCTCGTCCTGGTAGTCCACCAGCCGCAGTGCCACCTTGTGGGACGCGTAAGGCTCCGGGCGGGAGCCGGGGTAGACGTCCAGCAGGAGCAGGTGCACCGTGTTGGAGCCGACGTCCAGGACGGAGAGCCTCATGGGTGTTCCTTACTTTCGCAGACGTGCGGTGCCCGGCCCAGCTCGGAGCGCGAACCAGACGGTTGGCCCCAAGAATGCCGGGCGGACGGTGGACGCTACTTCGCGGCGGACTTGGTGGCGGCCGTCTTCCGGGCGGCCGGTTTCTTGGCGGCGGGCTTCTTCGCCGCCGGCTTCCTGACCGCGGGCTTCTTCGCGGTGGAGCTCTTGGCGGTCGAGCTCTTGGCCCGCGAGCGCGCCGGGGCCTTGGCCGGGGCGGGGCCCTTGGCGCGCTTCTCCGCGAGCAGCTGGGAGGCCCGGGCCGCGGTGATCTGCTCGATCGCCTCTGCACGCGGCACGGTCACGTTGGTCTCGCCGTCAGTGATGTACGCGCCGAAGCGGCCCTCCTTGATGACCATGCGCTTCTCCGTGAGGGGATCCGCGCCCAGGTCCGCGAGCGGCGGTCGCGCGGCCTGCCGGCCGCGCTGCTTGGGCTGCGCGTAGATGGTCTTGGCCTCCTCCAGGGTGATCGTGAAGATCTGGTCCTCGGAGGAGATCGAGCGGGAGTCCGAGCCCTTCTTCAGGTACGGCCCGTAGCGCCCGTTCTGCACCGTGATGGTCTCACCGTCCGTGTCCTGGCCGAGTTCACGCGGCAGGGACAGCAGCTTCAGGGCGTCGTCGAGCGTGATGTCCTGCAGGTTCATGGACGAGAACAGCGAGGCCGTGTTCGGCTTGGGCTTCTCGATCTTCTTGGGCTTGGGGTTGCCGTTCTTGTAGTACTCGGTGGGGATCGCGTCGAGCTCCTCCTGCGTGGGCTCGGGCACGATCTCGGTGACGTAGGGGCCGTAGCGGCCGTCCTTGGCCACGATGGTCCGCCCGTTGTCCGGGTTCACGCCCAGCTCCCGGCCGTCCGCCTTGCCGATCTCCATGAGCTCCTGCGCCTTCGCGGGCGTGAGCTCGTCCGGGGCGAGGTCCAGGGGAACGTTCGCGCGCACGGGATCCGTGATCTCCCCGGTCTCCGGGTCTACGGTGCCGCCGGACTCCAGGTACGGGCCGTACTTGCCCACGCGCAAGGTGATCTCGTCCGTGATCGGGATGGAGTTCACCGCGCGGGCGTCGATCTCCCCCAGGTCCTCCACGATGGGCTTGAGCCCCGGCTCGGACGGGTTCTCCCCGAAGTAGAAGCCCGAGAGCCACTTCACGCGCTCGGCCTCGCCGCGGGCGATCCGGTCAAGGTCGTCCTCGAGCTCCGCCGTGAAGTCGTAGTCCACGTAGTCGGAGAAGTGCTCCTCCAGCAGGCGCGCCACGGAGAACGCGAGCCAGGACGGGATGAGGGCGGAACCGCGCACCTGCACGTAGCCGCGGTCCATGATCGTGGAGATCGTGGCGGCGTACGTGGAGGGGCGTCCGATGCCCAGCTCGTCCAGGGTCTTCACCAGCGAGGCCTCGGTGTATCGGGCCGGCGGGGTGGTGGTGTGCCCGTCCGCGGTGACCTCGGAGGCGTCCAGGGCGTCGCCCTCGGCCATCACGGGCAGGCGTTTGTCCTCGTCCTTCGCGCCCTTCTTGCCGGAGTCCGCGGTGAGGTCCGGGTTCACGTCCCGGCCCTCCTCGTACGCGGCCAGGAACCCCCGGAAGGTGATGACGGTTCCGGAGGCCGAGAACTCGGCGTCGGCCCCGGCGTGCTCACCGGCGGCGGAGGTGGCCGTGGCGCCCAGGCGCACCGTGGCGGTGTCGCCCTTGGCGTCCTGCATCTGGGAGGCCACGGTGCGCTTCCAGATCAGCTCGTAGAGCTTGTACTCGTCCACGGACAGCTGCGAGCGCACCTGGGAGGGCGTGCGGAAGGTGTCCCCGGCGGGGCGCACGGCCTCGTGGGCCTCCTGCGCGTTCTTGGACTTGGAGGCGTACACGCGCTTGGAGGACGGCACGAACTCCGGGCCGTAGAGCTCCTTGGCCTGCGCGCGGGCGGCGTTGACGGCCTGGTCGGACAGGGCCACCGAGTCCGTTCGCATGTAGGTGATGTAGCCGTTCTCGTACAGCCGCTGCGCCACGCGCATGGTGGTGCGGGACGTGAAGCGCAGCTTGCGTGCGGCCTCCTGCTGCAGCGTGGACGTGGTGAACGGTGCCGCGGGGCGGCGCGTGTAGGGCTTGGTCTCCAGCGAACGGACCGAGAAGCGCGCGTCCTGCAGGCCGGCCGCGAGCGCCGTCGCCACCGCTTCGTCCAGCGTGACCGGGGCGTTGCCGGAGGACGGGGACTTGAGCTGGCCGCGGTCGTCGAAGTCCTTGCCCGTGGCCACCCGGCGGCCGTCCACGGAGCTCAGCCGCGCGGAGAACGCGCGCCCGGCGTCCTGGCCCTCGGGGCGGGAAAACTGGCCCGTGAGGTCCCAGTAGTCGGCGGGCACGAACGCGATCCGCTCACGCTCGCGCTGGACCACCAGACGGGTGGCCACGGACTGCACACGCCCCGCGGACAGGCCCGCGGCCACCTTGCGCCACAGCACCGGCGAGATCTCGTAGCCGTAGAGCCGGTCCAGGATCCGGCGGGTCTCCTGGGCGTCCACGAGGTCCTGGTCGATGTCCCGCAGCTGGCCGAAGCCGCGCTCGATGGCCTCCTTGGTGATCTCGGGGAACGTCAGGCGGTAGACGGGCACCTTGGGCTTGAGCACCTGCAGCAGGTGCCACGCGATGGCCTCGCCCTCGCGGTCCCCATCGGTGGCGAGGTAGAGGGCGTCCGCGTCCTTCAGCTTGCGCTTGAGCTCGGTGACCTTCTTCTTCTTGTCCGGGTTCACCACGTAGTACGGGTCGAACTCGTGCTCCACGTCCACCGCGAACTTGCCGTACGGGCCCTTCTTCATGTCCGTGGGCAGCTCGGAGGGCTGCGGCAGGTCACGGATGTGGCCCATGGAGGACTCCACCTCGTAGGCGTCCCCCAGGTAGCCCGCGATCGTCTTCACCTTGGACGGTGACTCCACGATCAGCAGGCTCTTGCCCGTGCCGGCGGTCTTGGTGGCCTTCGGTGCCAAAGGTGCTCCTCGTCGTGACCCGTGGTTGCGGGGCGGGTCTGTTGCTGGTGGTCGCCGTTCAGCGTAGGCGACGGCGCCCGGTCTGGTGCTCGTGGGGTGTCTCGTCCCGCGTCTGAGACGTCAGCGTACGTCACGCGGCTCACCGGCCCCGCTGTGTCTCGCGACTGTGCAGACGTTCACACCCGGTGGGTGGCCGTGGTCCGGATCAGGATCACGCGCTCGCCCACGGGGTCAGTCTGACACCTCCAGCAGGAACCCGTGGGCGATGAGACCTGCGATCTCGGCCACCAGCTGCTCCGTAGGGCCCTCCTCCCACCCCAGCAGCACGCCCAGGGCCGTGAGAATCTGCTGGGCGCTGAGCTCGCCGTCGCACACCCCGGCGAAGCCCGCGGCCTCGCTGGAGAGGATCACGGTCCGCCGCAGTCCCGCGCCCTGCCGCAGCAGGATCAGGGAAGGATCCTCCGCGCCCGGGGTGCCGTGGCGCTCCTCGGTGACGTCCGGCGCCACGGTGAGACGACGCTCCAGCCACGCGGGGTGCCCGGCGGCACCGCTCTGGGCGTCCGACGCCTCCCGGCCCAGGCGCACGGTCCGCTCCCACTCCGCGGCCAGGGCGGGGGCGATTGGCTGCTGGATCGGGTGCGGGACGGTCTCGAAGATCCGCGGCAGGGACGACGACGCCGCACGGCCGGGTCCCACGGTCCCGCTCACCGTGCGCTCTTCCCCCGGCCCGCCGAGGGCTGACGCCCCAGGCTGGGAGGCGGCGTGCGCGGTGCTCGGGGCGCCGGCGTCGTCGTCCGCGTCACGGGAGGCACTCTGCGGCGCTCTCGGGGACCCCGCGGCGTCGTCCGCGGTGAGGGCGCCGCGGCGAGTCTCAGCCGTGCGCTCGGTGTCCTCGGGGCGCTGCAGCCACACCATGCCGAAGCCGATCGCGGCCACGTCCCGGGAGGCGAAGTCGTCCAGGTAGGCGGCGTAGGCGCGGTCGAACGCCTGCGGATCGCGCTGCTGGGAGGCGTCCTGCAGCCAGGTCTCGGCGTACTCGCACGGGTCCTGCAGCTCGCGCTGGATGACCCACGCCCCGGTGCCCGTGGGGATCCAGGACTCCGGGCCGCGGGACCACGTGGTCTCGGGGGCGTCCTGCGGATCGTGGGGGATCTCCCAGTTGGCGAGCAGGTGCGCGGTGCCGCCCGGGGCCAGCACCGAGGGCAGCTCCGCGAGCAGGTCCCGCACGATCCGGTCCCCGGGCAGGCCGCCGTCCCGGTAGGTGAAGCGTTCGACGTCCGTCTCCTGCGGGGTGCGCGGGGTGATCACGAACGGCGGGTTGGACACCACCATGTCGAAGTGTTGCCCGGCCACCGGCTCCAGCATGCTGCCCAGTTCCAGACTCACCCGGTCCTCCAGGTGCTCCGGGTCCAGGCCCAGGGCCGGGGCGTTGAGCACCAGGTTGAAGCGCGTGGTGGCCAGGGCACGCTCGGAAATGTCCGTGGCGGTGACGTGCTCCGCGTGGGCCAGCAGGTGGAACGTCTGGATGCCGCAGCCCGTGCCGAGGTCCAGGGCCGTGGCCACCGGGCGGCGCGGGGTGGACTGCACCAGGGTGGTGGAGGCGCCACCGATGCCCAGCACGTGGTCGTGGCGCAGCACGCCCGGGCGCTGGAAGGCCCCCAGGTCGCTCGCGACCCAGAGCTCCTCGGAGGAGTCCGTGGCGTAGGGGCGCAGGTCCATCGCGGCGCTCAGCAGCGGGTCGGCGCCTGCGCCGGTGCCCGCGCCGGAGTCTGCGCCGGTGCCCCCGCCGGTGCTCGTGGGCTCGGAGGTTCCCTCCACCAGCCCGAGACGCACCAGTCCGGCGGCACCCACGGTGGGAAGGGCGGCGTCGAGCGCTGCCGGCTGAACGGGGTCACCCAGGAGGAAGAACGCCGTCAGGGCGCTCAGCGCAGGATCCTGTGACCCGCGCTCGCGCAGGGCACGCCGGGCGGGCACGGCCTGGTCGCGAGACCACGCGGACATGGCCTCCGGGCCCACCAGGTCCGTGACACGGTCCACCGTGAAGCCCGCCGCGGCGAGGTCCGCGCGCAGGGCGGCGACCAGGGCGGCGTCGTCGGAACGGGGTGCGTCCGGGACGGTGCTGAACCGGGCGGGACCGGAGGCGGCCTGGGCCACGCTCAGTGACCCAGCCGGAACGCGCGGCCGGTGATGCGCGTGGGGGTAATCTCCACGAACTCGATCTTCTCGGTGTTCAGCCACGGCCGCAGCCCGAGCCCCTCCACGCGCTTGATCTCGTCCGCGTCCGTGATCATGGCCGCGGTGCCGCGGACCACCACGGAGTGCGCCTCGGAACCCGCGGTGCGGTCGATCTCCAGGGCCACGTTCGGGTTCAGCTGCAGGTGCAGCACCTTGGTGCCCTTGGCGGAGCGGAAGTAGATCTTCTCGCCGTCGGCCACGATGTTCAGGGGCGTGATGTCGATCTCGTCCCCGTCGCGGGTGGCCAGCCGGGCGAAGCGGGCCTGGCGGAGCAGCTCCCAGCTCTGCTCCTCGCTGAGCTCCGTGACGGGCGAGCCCTGCGGGGCGTCCTCGTGCTCGCCGGAGATGTTCATGGGGTGGGGATGTGCGTCGTTGCTCATGCCCCCATGATTCCACGCAGGTGGGCGCGGTGGGTGAGGG
>NZ_RCOM01000086.1 GCF_003667225.1 Kocuria rhizophila | reverse complement strand
CGCCCACCCCACGGACGACGACGCCGCCGCGGTCCTCGAGCGCTTCGACGCCCTGCTGCGCGCCGGAGCCACCACCGGCGCCGATCCGGAGGGCATGCGCCTGCGGCTGCGGCACTCCCTGGCCGAGATGGTCCGTTCGGTGCGCATCGCGGACCAGCTCGCCACTGCGGCTCCGGACTGGGCCCTCGTGGGCCGGCTGCTCGTGGCGGGCCACGAGTCCATGCGTCTGGACTGCCAGGTCACCGTCCCGGAGCTCGACGCCGCCGTGAGCGCGTGCCTCGACGCTGGCGCCCTGGGCGCCAAAGTGGTGGGCGGCGGCTTCGGCGGTTCCGTGATCGCCCTGGCCCGGGAGGACGAGCTGGACGAGCTGGCCGCCTCCGTGTGCTCGGCGTTCTCGGACCACGGCTTCCGCGATCCTCTGTTCCTGACCCTGAACCCGTCGCCCGCTGGGCAGCGGGTCCGCTAGTACGACCCCGGGAGCGCAGCATGTTCGCAGCCCAGAACTCCGCCCGCCGGCTCAAGCGCGCTACCGCCGCCCGTGAGCGCGGGGACGTTGCCGAGGCCCGGACGCTGCTCGAGGACGCTCTGCGCACCGCCCGCCTGGGTGACGCGTGGTGCGCGGCGGGTGACGCGGCGTCGTCGCTCGGGGATCTGGAGCGTGATGCCGGGAACCTCACCGACGCCGAGCACCACTACCGGATCGGCGCCGTGCAGTACCGCCGGGCGGAGCGCACCGCGCGTTCCGTGCGCGGGCGGGTGCGGTGCCTGGAGGAGCTCGGGGACGTGCTGCTCGCCCTCGGGCGCCCGTGGGATGCGTACCGCGTCTTCCAGGAGGGCGCCGAGGTGGCCGGGGTGGACCCCGACCGGCCGGCCCACCCGGGCGGCACCGGGTTCGTGACCCACGAGGACCTGCGCTGGACCTCCCACCTGGCCACGGCGGCGCAGGCGGCCGGGCGGCGGCGTGTGGCGGAGGAGCACTACGAGGCGGTGCTCAGCGGCTGCGAGTCCCGCCGGGACGTGGCCGGGCAGATCCTGTGCTGGCGCGGGCTCGCCGCGCTCGCCGCGGACCGGATGGCGTGGGCCGACGCCGCCCACGCCCTGGAGAACGCCTCCAACCTGTACTCGGCCCTGCCCGATCCGGAGGCCCACACGGACGAGTGGGTGGCCTGCCTGCGGGAGCTTGGGGCGGCGTGCAAGACCCTGGGCCGCCGGGACGAGCAGGTGCGCGCGTTCAAGCTCGCGGTGCGTCTGGAGCAGATCGCGGCGGGGGCCCGGGCCGCAGGTGAGACAATGGCAGGCGATGAGCACCGAGACGACTGAGACCGCGGACCGCGAACCGGCCGTGCTGAACCTGAAGCCGCTGCACCTGGGACCGTTGACCATCGACGTCCCCGTGGTGCTGGCCCCCATGGCCGGGGTGACCAACAAGTCCTTCCGCAAGCTGTGCCGCGAGTACGGCGGGGGACTGTACGTGACCGAGATGGTCACGGCGCGCGCCTTGGTGGAGCGGCGGCCGGAGTCCCTGCGGATCATCCACCACGACCCGGACGAGACCCCGCGCTCCATCCAGATCTACGGCGTGGACGCCGTGAACGTGGGCAAAGCCGTGCGGATGGTCGCACAGGAGGACCGCGCGGACCACATCGACCTCAACTTCGGCTGCCCCGTGCCCAAGGTCACCAAGCGCGGCGGCGGCTCCGCCCTGCCGTGGAAGACGGACCTGTTCCGGGCAATCGTGAGCACCGCGGTGCGCGAGGCCGGGGACATTCCCGTGACGGTGAAGATGCGCATCGGCATCGACGACGAGCACCAGACCTACCTGGACGCCGGGCGCATGGCCCGGGACGAGGGCGTGGCCGCCGTCGCGCTGCACGGGCGCACCCTGGAGCAGCACTACTCGGGCACCGCGAACTGGGATGCCATCGCGCGGCTGCGCGAGGCCCTGCCGGACATCCCCGTGCTCGGCAACGGGGACATCTTCTCCGCCGAGGACGCGGTGCGGATGGTCGAGCACACGGGCGTGGACGGCGTCGTCGTGGGCCGCGGCTGCCAGGGCCGCCCGTGGCTGTTCGGGGACCTGCAGGCCGCGTTCGAGGGCAGCCCGCGCCGCTTCCGGCCGGGCGTGCGCAAGGTCGCGGACACCGTCTACCGCCACGCGGAGCTGCTCACCGAGGAGTTCGGGGACGAGGCCAAGGGCTGCCGCGAGATCCGCAAGCACGTGTCCTGGTACTTCAAGGGCTATCCCGTGGGCGGTGAGCTGCGCGCGAAGATGGCGCAGGTCCCGGACCTCGCCGCGCTGCGCGAGCTGCTGGACCAGCTGGACCTGGACGCCCCCTACCCCGGTGCGGACGTGGAGGGGCCCCGCGGTCGCGCGGGCTCGCCCAAGAAGCCGCACCTGCCGGACGGCTGGCTGTCCTCGCGGATCCTGGGCGACGCCGAACGGTTGGGTCTCGCGGCCGCCGAACTCGACGTCTCGGGAGGCTGAGCGCCGTGCACACTCCCGACCGCCTGGGCATCCTGGCCCCCGGCTACGAGCCCTCGGACACCGAGCGCTACGTCAGCGAGGACCATTACAACCGCCACCGCAGCCACTTCGAGCGGGACCGCGCGCGCGTGCTGCACAGTTCCGCGCTGCGCCGGCTCGCGGCCAAGACGCAGGTGGTCGCCCCGCAGACGGACGACTTCGTGCGCAACCGCCTCACCCACTCGCTGGAGGTGGCGCAGATCGGGCGGGAGCTCGGCAAGGCGCTGGGCTGCGACCCGGACGTGGTCGACGCCGCATGCCTGTCCCACGACCTCGGCCACCCGCCCTTCGGGCACAACGGCGAGACCGTGCTCGCGCAGCTGACCCGGGGGATCGGGGGCTTCGAGGGCAACGCCCAGACCCTGCGGCTGCTCGTGCGGCTGGAGCCCAAGCTCGTGACGCCCTCGGGGGAGCCCGCGGGGCTGAACCTCACGCGCGCCACGCTGGACGCCACGTGCAAGTACCCGTGGTCCGCCGCAGACGCCCCGCCCCGGGCGGACGGGCGCCCCAACCGGAAGTTCGGCGCGTACGAGGACGACCTCCCCGTGTTCGAGTGGTTCCGCGAAGGTGCCGTGGAGGGCCGCAAGTGCCTGGAGGCGCAGGTCATGGACCTCGCGGACGACATCTCCTACAGCGTGCACGACGTGGAGGACGCCGTGGCCGCCCACGCCCTGCAGCTGGACCTGCTGGCCGAGCCCACCCAGCGCGGGCGGGTCATCGAGTGCACGCGCGGCTGGTACCTCCCGGACGCCACGGACGAGGAGCTCGACGCCGCCCTGCGCCGTCTCGAGGCCACCCCGGCCTGGGTGCCGCGCATGGACGGCACCCGCGGGGACCTCGCGAGGCTCAAGAACATGACCAGCCAGCTCATTGGCCGCTTCGCGATGTCCGCGGTGCAGGCCACCCGGGAGGTCGCCGGGGAGGACCGGCTCACCCGGTACCGGGCGTCCCTCGTGGTGCCCCGGGAGACCGAGCTGGAGATCGGCGTGCTCAAGGGCATCGCCACCGCGTTCGTGATGACCGTGCGGGACGCCATGCCCCTGTACGAGAACCAGCACGAGATCCTCACCATCCTGGTGGAGGCCCTCATGGAGACCGACGGCCGGTTCCTCTCCCCGGAGTTCGCCGCGGACTGGCGGGGGGTGGCGGACGGACCGGGTGCGGAGGCCGCGCGGCTGCGGCTCGTGGTGGACCAGATCGCGTGCCTCACGGACCACTCGGCCGTGGCACTGCACGACAGGATCCGCGGCAACAACTGGCGGACGGGAGACAAGCCGCTCTGGTGAGCGGGCAGGCCCGGGCCTGCCCGGGGCGGATGGGGCGCAGACAGTGACCACGCGGGCGGTGGCCGCGCCGGGTTGGTCCCGCGCGGCGTCGTCGTCCCCTGGGGCCCGGCCGCGGCAGGGCGTCGTCCACGCACCGTGCGGGGCACCCTGCACACCCGCCCGGGCGGCGCCGTCCGTGGTTTGACGGGGTGCCTAAACTGGCCCAGTGGCCGGACTGATCAAGCGTGAAGACATCGACGAGGTTCGCGCGCGCACGGACATCCGCGAGGTCGTCGAGCAGTACGTGACGCTCAAGCCCGCGGGGATCGGCTCCTACAAGGGGCTCTGCCCGTTCCACGACGAGCGCTCGCCGTCCTTCCACGTGCGCCCGCAGATGGGTACATACCACTGCTTCGGCTGCGACGAGTCCGGGGACGTCATCGCGTTCCTCATGGAGATGGACCACACCCCGTTCACGGAGACCGTGGAGCGGCTGGCCGCACGTATCGGCTACGAGCTGCACTACGAGCAGGGCGGGGCGCCCAACCGCGAGGAGGTGGGCCGCCGGCAGCGCCTGTTGGACGCCCACAAGGTGGCCTCGGAGTTCTTCCAGCGCAACCTCTACACCCGCCAGGCCGCCGCCGCCCAGAAGTTCCTGGGGGAGCGCGGCTTCGACCAGGACGCCGCCCGCACCTACGGGGTGGGCTACGCGCCACAGGGCTGGTCCCACCTGCTGAACCACCTGCGCAACCAGGGGTTCACGGAGCAGGAGCTCAAGCTCACGGGCATGTTCTCGGAGGGCAACCGCGGACTATACGACCGCTTCCGCGGCCGCCTCATCTGGCCCATCCGCGCAGTGGCCGGGGAGGTGATCGGCTTCGGGGCGCGCAAGCTCTACGAGGACGACCAGGGCCCCAAGTACCTCAACACCCCCGAGACGCAGCTCTACAAGAAGTCCCAGGTGCTCTACGGCATCGACCTGGCCAAGCGGCCCATCGCCAAGACCAAGCAGGTGGTGGTGGTGGAGGGCTACACGGACGTCATGGCGTGCCACCTGGCCGGGGTCACCACGGCGGTGGCCACGTGCGGCACGGCGTTCGGCCCGGAGCACATCAAGATCGTGCGCCGCTTCCTCTCGGACGACTCCGCCGGCGGCGAGGTGGTCTTCACCTTCGACGGCGACGCCGCCGGGCAGAAGGCCGCGCTGCGCGCCTTCCAGGAGGACCAGCGGTTCGTGGCCCAGACCTACGTGGCCGTGGAGCCGAACGGCATGGACCCGTGCGACCTCCGACTGGCCCGCGGGGACGTGGCCGTGCGGGACCTCGTGGAGACCCGCACCCCGCTGTTCGAGTTCGCGCTGCGGGCCACCATCAAGGAGTACGACGTCAACAGCCTTGAGGGGCGGCTGCGCGCCATGCGGGCGTGCGCGCCCATCGTCGCGCAGATCCGCGACCCCTCCCTGCGCCCCGCCTACGCGCGCGAGCTCTCGGGGTGGCTCGGGATCGAGACGGACGAGGTGATGCGCGCGGTGACCGCGGCGGCCAAATCCGCGCAGCGCGGCGGTTCGGGACCTGCTGGCTCGGGGCCTTCCGGCCCCTCCGGCCAGGGGCCCGCGGGTTCGGGGCGTTCTGGAGCAGGACCGGCCGGTTCCGGGTACGACGGCGCTCGCGGTCGGCAGCAGGCCCAGGGACCATCGCGCGGGGGAGCGGACCACGACTCGCAGGCATCGCGGGGAGGGGCCGGCACTCACGAAGGTTCCCCCGAGGAGCCGCGCACCGTGGAGCTCCCCGATCCCCGGGAGCCGGTCTCCCGCATGGAGCGCGAGGCGCTGGAAGTCGTGCTGCAGGTCCCGGACCTCGTGCCGCTGGCCTACTGGGGGCACTTCGAGTCCGCGGGCATGACGTACCGGGTGCACCAGGTCATGCACGACGCCGTGGTGGGTGCCCGCGCGGACCTGGGAGAGGGTGTCCAGGGCGGACGCGTGTGGCTGGAAGCCGTGCGGAACCACCTGCCCGAACCGCTGCACGGCTACCTGGCGCAGCTGTCCGTCACGCCGTTGCCTGCGGCCACCGAGCAGCAGATGCGCAACTACGCGGTGGGGGTCATCACCTCGCTCGTGGAGATGCACATCAACCGGGAGAAGTCAGACAAGCTCGCGCACCTCAACCGGCTCAACGCGCAGCGCGAGCCGGACCTCTACCAGCAGCTCAACCGCGAGCTGCTGGACCTGGAGCTGCAGCGGCGCAGCCTCATGGGAGTCTGATTCCCAGCGGGCAGCCGGTAGCCAGCCCCAGGTCCCCGCGCACCCGGCACCCGGTAGATGACGGGCCCGGTAGTGGCCCGCCCGGGCGATTTGAGGAAGCTCGCTGGGCGCTGTAAAGTATCGTCTCGTTGCGCAGCAACATGTGCATTCCCCCGTAGCTCAATTGGCAGAGCATTCGACTGTTAATCGAAGGGTTACTGGTTCGAGTCCAGTCGGGGGAGCCAGCAAGCCGGGTCTGACCTGCGGAAACGCAGAACGGGCCCGGCTTTCCTTGTGCTCGGAAACGCCTTAGGCCATGGTGTCGCCACGAATTCGTGGCCGCCCGTCCGTTGCCCCGGGGCCCTCGGGAACGGCACCGATACAGTGGACCTCTGCTGCTACCTCGCGGCCCCACGACGACGACAGGCGGGTGACCCGGTTCCATGACCCTCGCGTCCCGCCGTCTCGCGGCGCTGATCGCCGTCCTCTACTCCACGTGGCTCGTGGCCCCGCTGCTGGATCCACAGTTGCATCCGTGGACCTCCTACGCCTCCGAGTATTTCGTGGCAGACCGCCCCGCGGCCACGCTCCTGCGCACCACGGACGGGATCTCCGGGATGCTGCTGATCGTGATGGCCGTCCTGTCCTACTCGCGGGCCCGCACGCTGTGGCGCGGACTGCCCGGCGGCCTCGGGGCACCGGAGACCGCCCCGCCCACGCGGCGTCGTGCGCGGCAGGCCGTGCGGGTGTGGTGCGCGGCCCTGGCTGTGGCGGGTGCGGCCACGGTGGTGGACGCCATCAACCCCATGACGTGCGCGCCCTCGGTCTCAGCCGAGTGCGCCGCCGCCGAGGCCGCGGGAACGCTGCCGCTGCAGCACCACATGCATACCGCATCCTCCGCCGTGGCGGGAACGGCGTTCGTCGTGGCCATGCTCGCCTCGCTCGTGCTGAGCACCGCCGCCGATCGGGTGATCCGGATCGCCAGCTGGGTGGGCGTCGTGACCATCGCCCTGTCCGCGGTGGACGCCCTGCTCACCAGGATCCCCACGGAGGGGATCACGCAGCGGATCTCGATGGTCGCGATCGTCGTGTGGCTCGTGGCCGTCGCGGGCCTGCCGGTCGTGGACCGGGTGCGCGCCGCACCCCGGGCGGTTGCGGCGTGAACCACTCCACCGCCGCGCTGTGGCGCGAGCACCTGAGCGAGATCCCGGTCCAGGGCGTGCCGGTCCGGGTGCTGGACATCGGCTCCGGCCCGGCGCTCGTGTGCTCCTCGGGCGTGGCCTCCGTGCTGTGGGACTGGGCGCCGGTGGTCGAGCTGCTGCGCGGAGACCACCGCGTGATCGTGCTGGACCGTCCCGGCTACGCACCGGGTCAGGAAGTCCCCGAGACCCTTCCGGAGCTGGACACCGAGGCCGCGCGACTGCTCGCCGTTCTCGACGCCCTGGACGTACCCGGCCCGGTCACCGCGGTGGGGCACTCCTTCGGTGCCGCAGTGGTCGAGGCCGCCGCCCGCCTCCATCCCGGCCGCTGGGGGTCCCTGGTGCTCCTGGACGGCTCCGTCCCCGAGGCCGAGGGTGCCGACCCGACGCACGACGCGGCCCGCACCGCCCGCCGCTTCCGCCACCGCACCCACCCCGCGGTGCGCTCCCGCGCCGTTCGTAGCATCTGGCGTCTCGTGGGGCCGGCGGTCTCGGTGGCGCTGGTGCCCGGGCGGCTGCGCGTGGCCCGGGTGATGGGCGGTCTGCGTGCCGAGGCCTCCGCACCGAATGCGCTGCTGGCCTCCCTGCGCGAGCTCGCGGGCTACGTGGCGTGCATGAACCGGCTCCGCGAACTGCGGACCCGGCTGCCTCTGGATCCCCGGGTGCCCCTCACGGTGGTGGCCGCCAACGGCCGCGTGCCCCGGCCGGGGCTGTCCCGGTGGGTGCGCCACGTCCTTGCCCAGGCCGCTCGGCTCGCGGTGGAGACCTCGGTGCGCTCCGTGGTGGTCTCCCGCAGCGGGCACTTCGTGATGCTTGACCAGCCGCGCCGCACCGCCGAACTGATCGCGCAGGCCGTCCCCCGCTGACGCCCCGGCGCACGACGCCGCCCGCGCACCGGGCTCGCTCCCTGCACCACCCGCTGCTAGTCAGCGCGCCAAGGACAACATTTTGTGTCCTTATATGCGCATGATTATCATTACAGTCTCATGACTACGACACCCCGTCTCTCACCCCGGGCCCACGCGCTGCTGGTGCTCGCGCTGCTCGTCGCGCTGGGCGCCTCCGTGCCCGCCGCCGTCTCGGGGGGTGCCGCGGAGATTCCCGTCGCGGACACCGCCCGGTTCTTCTGGGCCGCACTGACCGGCGGAGCAATCCCTGCGGCGGACTTCACCGACTACACCGTGGTGCTGCAGATCCGCACCCCGCGGGTGTTGCTCGCGGCGGTGGTGGGAGCGGGGCTGAGCGCCCTGGGCATCGCGGCGCAGGCCATGGTGCGCAACCCCCTGGCGGACCCCTTCATCCTGGGGATCTCCTCCGGCGCGGCCGTGGGCGCGAGCGCCGTCGTCTCCTGGGGACTGTTCGCCGCGCTCGGGGGACTCGCGCTGAGTGCGGCCGCGTTCCTGGGCGCGCTGGCGGCGTCGGCACTCGTGTACCGGCTGTCCCGCACCCCGGGCGGGGTGGCGCCCGTGCGCCTGATCCTCACGGGCGTGGTGCTCTCGTTCGGCTTCCAGGCGCTGATGTCCGCCATCGTCTTCTTCGACGCCAAGGGCGACGCCGCCCGCACCGTCATGTTCTGGATGCTCGGCTCCCTGGGCGCGGCCACGTGGCAGCAGCTTCCCCTGCCGGTCGCGGCCACCGCGCTGTGCCTCGCGTGGCTCGCATGGCGCGCACAGGACCTGGACACCCTCTCCATGGGGGACGGCTCCGCCGCGAGCCTGGGCGTGGACCCGGACCGGATGCGCGTGCAGCTGTTCGCGCTCACGGTCCTGGGCACAGCCACGCTCGTCTCGGTCGCGGGGACCATCGGCTTCGTGGGACTGGTGGTCCCACATGCCACCCGCATCGTGCTGGGTCCGGCCCACCGGCGCGCCGTGGTGGTGGCCCCGCTCGTGGGCGCGCTGTTCATGGTGTGGGTGGACCTGCTCAGCCGCGTGGCCGTGCCGCCCCGTGAACTGCCGCTCGGCGTGGTCACCGCGCTGATCGGCGTGCCGGTGTTCCTGGTGCTGATGCGCCGCGCCGGCTACGTCTTCGGGGGTTCCCGGTGAGGGCGCCCGCGCCGCGGCCCGCGGCAGCCCCGGGGGGAGCGCTCGCGCCGGGCACGACGCCGCCCGACCCGGCCCCCGCAGGCACGTCGCCTTCCGGCCACGTTGCCGGACGCACCGCGCCGTCCGGCCAGGCCACCGCCGCGTCCATGGACACCCCGCAGTGCGGGACCGGTCTGGAGCTGGCGGAGCTGAGGCTCGACGTCGCCGGGCGCACCGTGGTGCCGGGCCTCACCATGCGGGTGGCGCCGGGGGAGGTCGTGGGGCTGGTGGGTCCCAACGGCTGCGGGAAGTCCACCGTGCTCAAGGCCCTCTACCGTGCCCTGCGCCCGTGCGGCGGGGCCGTGCTGATCGACGGCGAGTCCCTGCACGGCATGCGCTTCCGGGACTCGGCCGCACGGGTCGCGGCGCTGCCCCAGGACGA
>NZ_RCOM01000085.1 GCF_003667225.1 Kocuria rhizophila | reverse complement strand
CCCGGCGGGGGTGCCCAGGGGTTCGTAGGTGTAGCGGGGGAAGAACTGGCCCGCCTTGCCGAAGAGGTCCAGACACGGGATTTCGTTCACCGCCATCAAGGCAAAAGGCTGGCCGGGATTGATCCCGTGGATGTAGAACCCGTAGTTCTCGTGCTCCGGGGTCGGGAACATCTTGGGCAGCTGCCCACGCTCGTGGTTGTATCCCGGCGCAAAGTACAGGTGCTGTTTCGTGAATGGGCGGTAGATGCTCTGTCGCACCGCCCCCGGCGATGGAGTGAGTGCGCGATCTTTGGCGGCCAACTGACGCAGCGACCGGCTCCACGAAAGCCGTGTGGGATCTGCGTGGGTGGGCGAGGATTTCAGCCATTGGGCCACCGCGGACTCGTTCGGCGACACAGTCCGTTGCTGTGCAAAGCGCTTACGGGCAATTTCATACGCGGCTGTCATGCCCTCGATATTTTCGACAAGATCACGGGCTGAGAACTCGTAGACCCAAGCGTCGCGGCTCGACTCCAATCCGCGGCAAAACGTACGAAAAACTGTCGACTTTTCTGATCCGGTATTCTTGGCCCCCAGCGGCGCGTACTCCTGGAACTCGTCCGTGGACTGGTTGAGCCACTCCCCCTTGGCATTGGGCTCCAGGGTCTGCCAGCCCTCGTCGCTCAGACCGGCAGTGCGGATGATGTCGAGTTTCTCCTCGCGGGAGAGGTAGTCCCCGATGTCCCGGTAGTGCAGCTCACAGTCCCCGGTGTGCGCGGGGTCCTTGACCGCAAGCAGGACGGCCACCGTAGTGCGGCTGCCCCCACCGAAGACGTTTCCCGCCTCTTTCTTGCGCAGGTCTCCCGCGCCGCGTGCATTGCCGCGGGTGTTGAACACGTACAACCGGTCGAAGTCCCGCACCAGCGACTTGCGGATGCCGTCCGCCGAGTTTCCGTCGATGTACCCGCCGTTGGTCACGTACGCCAGAATGCCCCGGTCCCCGATCCGGTCCGACCCCCAGCGCAGGGCGCGCACGTAGGAGTCGTAGAGACTGTTCTTGTTCTGGCCGCTTCCCAGAGCCGCATAGGTGTCCCGAATCCGCGCATCCAGCGTGGGGTAGGCCAGGTTCGCGTTGTTGTCGTTCGCACTCGTCTGCCCCACCGAGTAGGGCGGGTTACCCACGATCACGCGGATGTCCGCGTCCAGCTGCTTCTGCGCGCGGGAGTTGTTGCCCGTGAACACCTCGCTGTCGATCACGTCCCGGTCCTCGGACATCTGGAACGTGTCCCCCAGCACAATGCCCTCGAACGGGACATACATCCCGCCCTGCACACCGTGGTACGTGGCCTCGATGTTGATCGCGGCAATGTAGTAGGCCAGCAGCATGATCTCGGTGGCGTGCAGCTCCTCCGCGTACTTGCGGGCAAAGTCGTGCGGGGAGATGATCCCGGACTCGATGAGCCGCACCATGAACGTTCCGGTTCCCGTGAACGGGTCCAGCACGTGCACGTCCCGGTCCGTGAGCCCCGCCCCGAAGTGCCGGCGGGAGAGCTCGTCCACCGAGCGCAAGATGAAGTCCACGATCTCCACCGGGGTGTACACGATCCCCATGGCGTCCGCCTGCTTGGGGAACGCCTTGGTGAAGAAGTTCTCGTACAGCTCCGTGATGATCCGCTGCTTGCCCTCGGGGTTGTCGATTCCCGTGGCCCGGCGCTGCACGCTGTCGTAAAAAGACTGCAGCGTGGTCGTCTCGGACTCCAGGTTGTGCCCGGCCAGCGTGTCCACCATCCGCTGCATCACCACGGACACCGGGTTGTGCGCCGCGAAGTCGTAGCCCTCGAACAGCGCATCGAACACCGGCTTGGTGATCAGGTGCTGGGACAGCATGGAGATCGCGTCCGTGGCGGAGATGCCGTCGTTGAGGTTGGCCCGCAGCGCCGTCACGAACGTGTCGAACTGCTCCGCGACCTCCGGGGTGGGATCCTGGGTGACCAGGGCGGTGATCCGCTCGGTGTGCTTGGCCGCCACCTCCGCAATGGTCGCGGACCAGTTCTCCCAGTACTCGCGGTCCCCCACCTTCTGCACGATCTTGGCGTAGATGGCGTCCCGCCACTCCTGCGCATTCTCGAACGGCAGGTCCAGCACGGTCTGCTCGCCGTGCTCGTTGGTGGGGACCACCACCGTGGAGTCGTCGTCCACGGTCACCGGGATCACGTCCAGGCGGTCGTCCCGGTCCTGGTTGAGGTCGATGTGGTTGACCATCGCCTCGAAACGGTCGTCGTGCGAGCGCAACGCGTTGAGCACGGACCAGATGACCTTGTACTTCTTGCTGTCCTTCAGTGCGGCCTCCGGCGCCACCCCGGAGGGGATGCCCACCGGCAGGATGATGTACCCGTAGTCCTTGTCCTTGGCCCGGCGCATCACCCGCCCCACGGACTGCACCACGTCCACCTGCG
This sequence comes from Kocuria rhizophila, assembly GCF_003667225.1. Classification (GTDB taxonomy): domain Bacteria; phylum Actinomycetota; class Actinomycetes; order Actinomycetales; family Micrococcaceae; genus Kocuria; species Kocuria rhizophila. The sequence continues at coordinate 7,350 of NZ_RCOM01000085.1, read as the reverse complement.
AGTTGCGGGGGTTGAGGAACATCACCGCGTCCAGGCTGGGAACGTCCACGCCCTCGGAGAGACACCGCGCGTTGGTGAGGATGCGGCACTCGTCCTGCTCAGGCTCCGCCTCCAGCCACCGCAGCTTGCCGCCCCGCTGCGCCACGTTCATGGTGCCGTCCACGTGCTCGGCGCGCAGCAGCAGATCCTGCGGGTTGTCCTGCGTGAGCTGCTCGCTCACCCGCTCCAGCGCGTCAGCAACCCGCTGCGACTCGCGGATGTTGGAGGCGAACGCCACCGCGCGTTTCATGGGGGCGTTCGGGGGGGGGAGGCCTGCATTCCAGCTTCGGAACCGCGCGTGGACAGGCCCTTCCAGCAGCCGACCATGCGGGCGACGTCGTCAATGCTGAGCTGGCCGTCCTCGTCCGTGAGCAGCTCCTGGAACTGGCGCGTGATCGCGGCCTCGTCCACCGCGAGCACCAGGACCTTGTAGTCGCTGAGCAGACCGCCCTCCACGGCCTCGCCGAAGCCCAGGCGGTGGAACTCGGGGCCGAACAGTGCTGCGTCGTCCATGGACGCGACCACCACGGAGTTCTCCTCCGCCTTCTTCCGGGTGCCCTCGTCGAACACGCGCGGCGTGGCCGTCATGTAGAGGCGCTTGGTGCCGCGGATGAAGGACCGGTCGTGGACGCGCACGAACGCGGAGTCCTCCTGACCGGCCAGCGTGGCGCCGGTGGTGCGGTGGGCCTCGTCGCAGACGATCAGGTCGAAGTCCGGGAAACCCATCTGCTGCGCCTGGTGCAGCACGTCGATGGACTGGTACGTGGAGAACACCACGGTGCGGCCCGCGTAGTCCGGGAAGCGATTCAGTTGAGTGATCAGACGTTCGGCGCTCGTGGTGGCCGGCAACGCCAGGTCCGTGGCGGAGATGTCATCCGCGGTGCTCTTGCCCACCTTCACGTCCGAGCACACCGCGAACGCGCGGAACTCCTCGGAGGCGTCCCGCTTCCACTCGGTGAGCGTCTGGGACAGCAGGGAGATGGAGGGCACCAGGAACAGCACCGTGGCGTTCTCCGGGGTCTGCTCCTGCATGATCTGCAGTGAGGTGTACGTCTTGCCCGTGCCGCACGCCATGATGAGCTTGCCGCGGTCGTGGCTCTCGAAGCCCTCCTTGACCGCCGCCATGGCCTGCAGCTGGTGCGGGCGTGGGGACTTGCCCTCGTCCGCGCGGACCATGTGGTCTGGCTGGTCCAGGTTGAACTGGGACCAGTCGATGGGCGCGTCCGCGAGCTGGGCCAGCCCCACCGTGGACCACGGCTTGTCCAGGTTGTCGATGGTCTTGCGGGTGTTGCCGCCCAGCTCCTTGAGGGACGTGGAGACCATCAGCCGCTCACCGAACTCCGCCGTGGCGGAGGCGGAGATGAAGGAGTCGATGTCCCCCTTGGCGATCACCTTGTCCGGATCCTTGAACTTGCACTGGATCGCGACCTTCTCGCCCGTGTCCGCGCGGACACCCACCAGGTCCACGCCGATGTCCGAGCGGTTGCCCCGATCCGGGTACTCGTTCCACAGCCACACCTTGGAGAACGAGTACGCCTGGTCCGTGAGCAGGTAGGACCGCATCAGCCGCTCGAACTTGTCCCCGCGGTCACGGGTGTCCAGCGCCCCGTAGTAGAGCTTGTCGAGCAGTTCACCGAATGCGTCCTGGGTCATGCCGATCATTATTCATGGACCCCGGGAGGGGCCGGGGACCCACGCCGAGCCGTTGCGGCGGGATGAGCCCCGCAGGAGGCGTGCAACAACGGAGCAAACGCAGGACATGGCGCTCAGACCTGCACTTGCTCCGTTAGTGCACGAGGCGCTGGAGGGCCGAGCGGCGGCGCGCAGACCTCGGCTTCATGCGGCGGAACTCCGCAGCGCGCGGCACCACTCTCCTCGGAAAAGTGCAGCTTTTGCCACATCTGCCGCGATTTTTGGCAAAAACTGCACTTAATCCTCCGGGGAGGAGCGGGCGCCGCCCCTCACTCGTACGTGTAGAACCCCTGCCCCGAGCTGCGGCCCATGTGGCCCTGGTCGATGAACTCCCGCTTCACGCGTTCCGCCACCCGCTGGGACTCCTCGGTCCCCGCGTTGAGGTTGATCTGGTAGTACGTCTCCATGCCCACGTGGTCCAGGATCTGGAACGGGCCCAGCGGGGATCCGGTGGCCGTTCGCCACGTCTTGTCGATGTCCTCCGCCTGGGCGATGTCGTTGACCCACAGGTGCGACGCCGCCGTGAGGAACGGGACCAGCAGGGTGTTGAGGATGTAGCCCGCCTGCTCCTTCTGGATGTGGATGGGCACCATCCCGATCTCCTCCGCGAACTGCAGGACGGCCTGCACCGCTGCGGGGTCCGTGCCGGCGTGGCCCATGACCTCGCCGGTGTTGTTGCGCCACACCTCGTTGGCGAAGTGCAGCGCCAGGAACCGCTCCGGGTGGCCCGTGGCCTCCGCGATGTCGCTGGGCAGCAGCGTGGACGAGTTCGTGCACAGCAGCGTGTCGGACGGTGCCGCCTCCCCGATCTGCGCCCACACCTTCTTCTTGAGCTCGAGGTTCTCGGGGACCGCCTCGATCACGATGTCCGCGTCCGCGAGCGCCGCCGTCAAGTCCGTGGTTCCGCTCAACCGCGACGTCGCGGCCTTCAGCTGCTCGGGCGTGGCCGCCATGTCCCGCGTGTACAGCAGGGACAGCTTCTCCCACTTCCCGGGCAGCGCCCCGACGATCTCCTCGCTGATGTCGTACACGGTCACGGTCTTGCCGAAGTACGCCGCCTGGAACGCGATCTGCGATCCGAGCACCCCGGATCCGATCACGGTCACGTTGGTCAGTTCAGCCATGATGTTCCCCCACTCCTGTGTGAGTCACGCTCGCGCGAGTCGGCCTCCGCGGGCCCGAGGACCACGGGCGTGGCCCCCGTCACTCACCGTACTCGCCCGTAGGTTTCGCGCCAGGGGCCGACGACGCCGCACGGCCGCCTCCCCCGGTGCCCTCACCAGCGCGCACGTGGTCCCGCGAGGGCCCCTCATCGCGCGATTCCCGCGGCGCAGCCCCGGTGGCCCTGACCCGCGCCGTCATGCCCCTCCGGGCCCGCTGGCCTTCCCCGCCCGCGCACTAGAATCCTCGGGGCGGCATCCACGGCCCGCCCAGGAGAAGGAGCACCCATGAGTTCGCCGGTTTCCCCCGACCACACCCCGCCCACGCAGGACGAGCAGCACGAGCCGCGCGGGCGGAACCGGCGCGGCGGCGTCGTCGAGCGCCTGGGCCTGAACTGGCGACTGCACGGAGACGGCAGGCACGTGGCCCCGGGGGACGTGGTGACCCCGCGGGAGCGGCTGGCGTGGCCGCGGACCATCTCGATCGGCGCGCAGCACGTGGTGGCGATGTTCGGCGCCACGTTCCTGGTGCCGCTGCTCACGGGTTTCCCGCCGGCCACCACGCTGTTCTTCTCGGGCATCGGCACCGTGCTGTTCCTGGTCATCACGGCGGGGCGCGTGCCCAGCTACCTGGGGTCCTCGTTCGCGTTCATCGCCCCGATCACCGCGTCCGTGAACCAGTACGGTCCGGGTGGCGCACTCGGCGGCGTGATCATGGCCGGTGCCGCACTGTTCCTGATCGGTGTGATCGTGCAGGTCGCGGGCACGGGGTGGCTGCAGAAGCTCATGCCCCCGGCGGTCACGGGCACCATCGTGGCGCTGATCGGCTTCAACCTGGCGCCGTCCGCCAAGGAGAACTTCACGGCCGCGCCCGTCACCGCGCTGGTCACGCTGGGCTCCATCGTGCTGATCTCCGTGCTGTTCCGCGGTCTGCTGGGGCGGCTGTCCATCCTCCTGGGCGTGGCCATCGGCTACCTCACGGCGGTGCTGCGCGGCGAGGTGACATTCGATGCCATCCAGGCCGCGTGGGAGCAGCAGGGACTGTTCGGGCTGCCGCAGTTCCAGGCGCCCGAATTCCACCTCAGCATGGCCGGGCTGTTCATCCCCGTGATCCTGGTGCTCGTGGCGGAGAACATCGGCCACGTGAAGTCCGTGGCGCTGATGACCGGCGACGACCTGGATCCCTACACCGGCCGCGCCATCATGTCCGACGGCCTGGCCACCATGATCGCGGGCGCCGGGGGCGGCTCCGGCACCACCACGTACGCGGAGAACATCGGCGTCATGGCCGCCACCCGGGTCTACTCCACCGCGGCGTACTGGGTGGCCGCACTCGTCGCGATCCTGCTGAGCGTCACCCCCGTGTTCGGCGCGGCCGTCGCAACCGTCCCGCAGGGTGTGCTGGGCGGCGCGGCCACCGTGCTCTACGGCATGATCGGCATGCTGGGCGTGCGGATCTGGGTGCAGAACCGCGTGGACTTCTCCAACCCGGTCAACCTCACCACCGCGGCCATCGCCATGATCGTGGGCATCGGCGACTACACCTGGTCCGTGGCCGGGCTCGACTTCGCGGGCATCGCCCTGGGCACCGCCGCCGCCCTGGTGGTCTACCACCTCATGGCAGCCATCGCCCGCGCCCGCGGCTCGGTGGGCTCGGACCCGCTCACCCCGGACACCTCGCAGAGCCCGTCGCCGCTGGGCTGACCCCCCAGCACCCGCGCGAACGACGACGCCGCACGGCCAGCTCCGCGCGCAACGTCACCACTCGGGCACCGGCCCCTTCTCCGCCCGGGACCCGTGCAGCCCGACAGCCATGCTGCCCGGCCGAGCCCGCAGGCCTGGGACGCAGGCACGTGGCAGAACCGGCGACGGGTCCTGGCAGCGGCATGCTCCCCGCAGCACGACGCCCCGCACACATCCTGGTGTGCGGGGCGTCGGCGTCGCAAAGGTCCGGTGGATCAGACCCGGATGGGCAGCTCCGACTTCTCGGACACCAGTGCACGGATGCGGTCCTCGTCCACCTCGGCGGCGGTGGCCGGCTCCCACTGCGGGGTCTTGTCCTTGTCCACCACCATGGCGCGCACGCCCTCGATGAAGTCGTGGCCCACGGCGGTGTCCTCCGCCATGCGCAGCTCACGCTCCAGGCAGGACACCACGTCGTCGTCCTCGGAGCCCTTGGTGAGCAGCTCGAACACGCGAGCAAGAGAGGTGGGGCTCATGCCGTCCAGGTCCGAGCCCGCGTTGCGCACGACCTCCTCCAGGGTGTCCGCGCCGTAGGTCGCCACGATCTCGTCCCATCGGGCGGGGAACTCGGACTCGGGGGCGTCCTTCGAGTACTTCTGCACGGCGGCATCCACACCATCGGTGGTGACGGTCTGCACGAACGCGTCCACGTCCGAGGAGTCGATGAACACGTCCGCCAGCCCCAGCGCAATGGCATCCGCCCCGGTGATCCGCACACCGCCCAGCCCGAGGTACCGGGCCACGGCGAGAGACTCGCGGCGGGCGGCGGCGTCGTCGATGGCGGCCCCGGCGCCGCGGGTGACGCGCGGCAGGAAATAGCTTGCGCCCACGTCCGTGAAGAAGCCGATCGCGGTCTCCGGCATGGCCATGACCGTGGTCTCCGTGACGATCCGGTGCGAGCCGTGAACCGAGAGACCCATGCCGCCGCCCATCACGATCCCGTTCATCATGGCCACGTACGGCTTGGGGTAGCGGGCGATCACCGCGTTCATGGAGTACTCGGTGCCGAACGCGTCCCGGATCTCGTCCTCGTGACCCTCCAGTGCGGCGGTGCGCACCTCCTTGATGTCACCGCCCGCGCAGAACGCCTTGGGCAGCTCGGAGCGCACGACCACCTCGGTGATGGCGGGATCGTCACGCCACATCTGCAGGGCGTCCACCAGCTGGTGGTACATGCTGCGGTTCAGGGCGTTGAGCGCCTTGTCACGGGTGAGGGTCAGCAGTCCGGTGTGCCCGACGATCTCGGCGCGGACGAGGGATTCTTCGGTGGCCTTCATGATCCCCATGCTAACGAGCCGGACCTGAACGTGTCGCGGCGGTCACATCCACGCGCCGCGATGCCGCTCGGGGGCGGCAGGCAGAGGCCCGGGGCCGCGTCGGTGACGTGGGCCCCGGGCCTGCCGTGCGGCGTCGTCGTCCCCCAAGCCCGACGACGCCGCCCGCTCCCCCGCGCGCAGTGCGGTCGCGGTGGGTGTCAGGAGGCGGTGCGCGGAACCCGCTCCTCCGCGGCTTCCTCGGTGGTGAACAGGTAGGCACGCACCGCGCGGATCGTGGCGACCGTGCACAGGGTCCAGGTGCACAGCAGCACCAGGCACACGGCATCCGAGGCGATGCCAAAGGCGCGGACGCCCGTACCGCCTTCGAGCCCGTGCAGACCCAGGCAGACCGTGCCGATGGGGAACGTGAGCGCCCACCAGCCCGGCGAGTACGGCATGCCGTGCCGGAACCCGCGGACCGTCATGACCGTGGCCCACACCATCAGCGGGACGCCACAGCTCAGCATCACGATGCCGTAGAAGTTGGCCAGGTGCACCAGCGTGCCGGTGTCCTCCGGGAGCACGAAGCGCTGCGCCTGCACCGCGATGGCCTGCGCGGCGGCGGTGGACTGGCCTACCACACCCAGCGGGATCCACGCGCTAGTGGATGCGGCCACCGGCAGCGGTGCCACGCGCCAATGGTGGTGGTAGGCCACGGCGAACACCACCAGGCCGAGCACGAGCGCCAGGAAGAAGCACGCCACGGTGGTGATCACCAGCAGCAGCTGACCCTCGCGGGTGGCCAGGTGCGGCACGAGGGCCGAGCCGGTGGTCGCGGAGACCATGGGAGGCACGATCGGCAAGCCCCACGTGGTGGTGGGCGCCCCCACGTCCCGGCCTATCAGCCTGACCGCGAAGCCCAGCGCCGTGAGGATTCCCAGCAGCGTGCCCATGGTCCAGAGCACCCCGTCCACCGCCCAGGCGGCCGGGGCGAGCGCTGGCCAGTGCGCGGGGACCACGGTTGCGGTGGCCGATCCCAGGGACAGCACGCCCATGGAGACCATGCCCCACGTGGCCAGCACCGGCAGGTCCCGGATGGTTCCCGCGAGCACCGCCGGGCGGCGCACGATCCGCAGCCCGAACGCCGCGGTCAGGCCCACGAAGATGAACCACCCGATCACCAGCAGCACCACCGCGAGCGCCTGGGCACCGGGAAGGTCCCCGCTCAGCGTCTGCGTGAGGGTCGCGGCAATGCCTGTGCCCATGAGAGAGCCGTACCACTGCGGGCCGGCGGGCGGCAGCGGGAGGGCGTTGACCGTGGACTTCTTCCCGGGTGCCGCCCCGGATGCGCTGCGAGAGACGTTCTGGGACCGGGTCGGGCTGGCGGTCCGGGAGGCAGGGGTTTCTGCGTTTGCGGAGGCAGCAGCGGGCGCGGGCACGGGCGCAGCAGCGGGCTGGGA
>NZ_RCOM01000084.1 GCF_003667225.1 Kocuria rhizophila | reverse complement strand
CCCCCGCAGGACCCACCCCCTCCCCGCGGGAGATGTCCAGAGCAGTGGAGTCCCTGCGCTACTTCGCACACGAGTCCGTGCACCACGTGCACACCATCACGGGACTGGACGCCGCCGAGAACCTGCGGAACTCCACGGTGCTCGTGGTGGACCGGGCGGGGTGGTCCAAGGCCAACACGCAGACGTTCTCCGTGCTCCTGCAGCCGGTCTTCGACAGGCTCCGCAGCAAGGACCCGGCCACGTTCGACGCCGCCGGACGCGGGATGGCACCCACGGCCGCCGCCGCGGAGATGGGTGCGCTGGTGGGGTTCCTGTCCTCCAAGGTGCTGGGGCAGTACGACCCGTACGCGGGTCTCGTGTCCGAGCAGGCGGCCCGCTCCCACCCGGGCGGGCGGCTCATGTTCGTGGCTCCCAACGTGCTGTGGACCGAGCAGGAGCTCAACGTCTCCCCGGAGGACTTCCGGCTGTGGGTGTGCCTGCACGAGCAGACGCACCGGGTGCAGTTCGCGGCCGCACCGTGGCTGCGGGACCACATGCTGGGCCAGATCTCCCAGCTGGGCTCGCTGGATGCGACCGCGTGGCAGAGACTGCGTTCCGTGGGCGCCTCGCTCGCGGGCCGCTCCAAGGACCCCCGCCCGGACGCGGGACTCGGTCCCATGACTCACCTCCTCACGGACGCCGAGCGCGCCACCCTGTCCCACGTGACCGCGGTGATGTCCCTGCTGGAGGGGCACGCGAACGCGGTCATGGACGCGGTGGACGCGAGCATCGTGCCGTCGGTGAAGACCATCCGGCGCCGGTTCGACTCCCGCTCCTCCACGCACGGCGCCCTGGACCGCCTAGTGCGCTCCCTGCTGGGCATGGACGCCAAGATGCGCCAGTACAGCAACGGCCAGAAGTTCGTGGAGCACATCGTGCAGCGGGTGGGGATGGAGCAGTTCAACACGGTGTGGAGTTCCCCACAGACGCTGCCCACCGAGGCCGAGATCCACGACCCACAGGCCTGGATGCGGCGGGTTCTCGCCTGAGACCCGGTTCCACACCCGGGGGCGACGCCCAGGTCCGGTGTGTCAAGATGAGCCCGTGAGCTCTGAAAACATCAATCAGCAGATTCGGCTGTACGGTCAGCCGCTGTCAGAGCGTTTTGGCGCCGTGGTGGGGGCCTACGGCATTACGCAGCGCAGACTGGCACAGGTCCTGGGCCTGTCCGCGCCCATGCTCTCCCAACTCATCAGCGGCAGACGCATCAAGATCGGAAATCCGGCCGTCTACGAACGGCTGGTCATGCTCGAGGACAGCACGGGGGCCTCGGACCTCGAGGCGGTCCTCACCAGGGTGGAGGCATCGCAGCCGGTGCTCTCCACGTCCCAGATCCGCACGGGGATCACCAAGGACACGGATGCCGTGTCCGCGCTGGCCGGCGTGGTGCCGGCGGGGGAGCTGGAACGCGCCCTGGTGATGCTCGGGGACAGCACCCCGGTGCTCTCCAAGGTGCTGGCCATGGCCGAGGAGTGCGCTCGGCGCACCGGCACCACCCAGGACTGAGCGCGTGCAGCAGGGACGCACCGGGCGCTTGAATCCCGCCGTGGCACGGGCGCGGCGCGCGGTGCAGCGCACCGTGGACGCGGCGCTCGGGCCGGACCTGGGGAACGGCACCGCCCCGCCCCTGGTGCTCGTGGGCTGCAGCGGAGGCGCGGACTCTCTCGCCCTTGCGGCGGCCACCGCCCACCTGCTGCGCCGGGGAAGGCTGCGGGTGGGGGCCATGGTGGTGGACCACCAGCTGCAGGAGGGCTCGGCGGAGGTGGCCTCACGCACGGCCGCCACCCTGCGGGGCATGGGACTGGATCCGGTTTACGTGGAACGGGTGCACGTGGCCCGCACCGGCACCGGTCCGGAGATGGCCGCACGCCTCGCCCGGTACGAGGCGTTCCGCGCCGTCGCCGAGCGCACGGGCGCGGCCGCGGTGCTGCTGGGCCACACCCGCGACGACCAGTCGGAGACCGTGCTGCTGGGTCTCACCAGAGGATCGGGCACGCGCTCGCTCTCGGGCATGCCCGAGAACCTCGTCAAGGACGGTGTGCGCTACCTGCGTCCGCTGCTCAACATCACCCGCGCGGAGACTGAGACGGTGTGCGCGGCGGAGGGTCTGCAGCCCTGGCACGACCCCAGCAACGCGGACACGGCCCTCACCCGGTCCCGGATCCGCCACGAGGTCCTGCCGTTCCTGGAGTCCCAGCTGGGTCCCGGCGTCGCGCGCGCCCTGGCCCGCACCGCGTCTGTCCTGGGGGCGGACGCCGACTACCTCGAGGAACAGGCCGCCGCCGCGTACGACGACGCCCGGGTGCAGGTGGAGGGCACAGCGGCGTCGTCCGTGCTGCTCGACGGCGCGGGGCTCCAGCAGATGCCGGCCGCGCTGCGGCGTCGTGTGCTGGCCCGGGCGTGCGTGGACGCGGGCGGGGAGACACCCACGTTCGAGCGGCTGGGCGCACTGGAGGACTTCGCCCTGGGCTACGGCGCCGCCGGGCCCGTGCAGATGGCGGGTAAAGTGGCCGCGTGGCGGCACCGCTCGGACGCGGACCACGCGCGGGGGTGCCTGGAGCTGCGCGGGGAGCCCACCCCGGCGGCTCAGCAGACATCGTCCACCCAGAACAACCCCGGGAGCGCCCAGTGAAGGCCGAACACGTCAAGGACGACCTCAGCGGCGTCCTGTTCACCAAGGAACAGATCGCCGAGAAGGTCCGCGACCTCGCCCAGCAGATCGACCGCGACTACGAGGGACGCGACGTCCTGCTGGTGGGTGTGCTCAAGGGTGCGGTGCCGATCATGGCTGACCTCATGCGCGAGCTCGACGGCCAGTACCCCATGGACTGGATGGCGGTGTCCTCCTACGGCTCCGGGACCAAGTCCTCCGGCGTGGTGCGCATCCTTAAGGACCTGGACACGGACCTGCACGGCAAGGACGTGCTGATCGTGGAGGACGTCATCGACTCCGGGCTCACGCTGTCCTGGCTGCGCACCAACCTGGAGTCCCGCGGCACCAGGTCCGTGGAGATCTGCACGCTGCTGCGCAAGCCGGACGCCATGAAGACCAGCGTGGACGTCCGCTACGTGGGCTGGGACATCCCCAACGAGTTCGTGGTGGGCTACGGCCTGGACTTCGCGGAGAAGTACCGGAACCTGGACTGCATCGCCACGCTCTCGCCGCACGTCTACGAGTGAGTGGGCGGCGCACACACCCGGTCCAGGGTGCGCTCGCACGACTCCTAGAGAACACCGGGACGGCGCGTGTACCGTGATCCGATCGTGTGCGCTGTGAAAGAACGAACGGCACCCGAGGCGCTGCGGCGCCACTCGAAACGATAGATTGTGCGATACGCGCCACGGCCGCCGTGTCCGCCCCGGGCCCCGGGGACGGCACTCAGAAACGGTGAACCGCGGCAGAGCGTGACACGTCCACGGGAGGATCAACGGCTTGGCCACGGCAAAAAAACCCACCAGTTTCTTTAGAGGTCCCCTCTTCTGGATCCTCCTGGCCATTGTGGTCCTGGTGCCCGTGGGCGCCAGCTTCTTCAGCCCCACCACTGCGCGTGTGGACACCAACGTGGGCCTCGAGCTGCTGGACGAGGGCCAGGTCAACGAGGCCAAGATCTACGACGGCGAGCAGAAGGTGGAGCTCTCCCTCAAGGAGGACTACCACCAGGGTGACCAGAACCTGGGCAAGGAGGTGGAGTTCTACTACGTGAAGCCCCGAGCCGAAGAGGTCGTCAAGACCATGGACGAGGCCAACCTGGAGGGCTTCACCGACCAGCCGGTGGAGAACAACTGGTTCCTGTCCCTGGTGCGCTTCCTGCTCCCGTTCCTGATCATCATGGGCCTGTTCTGGTTCATCTTCTCCCGCATGCAGACCGGCGGGCAGGCCATGAAGTTCGGCCGCTCCAAGGCCAAGATGTTCAACAAGGAGAACTCCGAGGTCACGTTCGCGGACGTGGCCGGCGCGGACGAGGCCGTGCAGGAGCTCGACGAGATCAAGCAGTTCCTGGTGGAGCACGACCGCTTCACCGCGGTGGGCGCCAAGGTGCCCAAGGGTGTGCTGCTCTACGGTCCTCCCGGCACGGGCAAGACCCTGCTGGCCAAGGCCGTGGCGGGTGAGGCCGGCGTGCCGTTCTACTCCATCTCCGGCTCGGACTTCGTGGAGATGTTCGTGGGCGTGGGTGCCTCCCGCGTGCGGGACCTCTTCCAGCAGGCCAAGGAGAACGCCCCCGCGATCATCTTCGTGGACGAGATCGACGCCGTGGGCCGCCAGCGCGGCGCCGGCATGGGCGGCGGCAACGACGAGCGCGAGCAGACGCTGAACCAGCTCCTGGTGGAGATGGACGGCTTCGACGCGAACACCAACGTGATCCTGATCGCCGCGACCAACCGCCCGGACGTCCTGGACCCCGCGCTGCTGCGCCCGGGCCGGTTCGACCGTCAGATCGGCGTGGACGCGCCGGACATGAAGGGCCGCGAGCAGATCCTGCGCGTGCACGCCAAGACCAAGCCGCTGGCCGAGAACGTGGACCTGGCCTCGGTGGCCAAGCGGACCCCGGGCTTCACGGGTGCGGAGCTCGCCAACGTGATGAACGAGGCCGCGCTGCTGACCGCCCGCTCCCACGCCCAGCTGATCGACGACCGCGCCGTGGACGAGGCCATCGACCGCGTGATCGCGGGGCCGCAGAAGCGCTCGCGCGTGATGAAGGAGCTCGAGCGCAAGGTCACGGCCTACCACGAGGGCGGCCACGCCCTGGTGGCGGCGGCCCTGCGCAACACGGACCCGGTCACCAAGATCACCATCCTGCCGCGTGGCCGGGCCCTGGGCTACACCATGGTCATGCCCTCGGACGACAAGTACTCGACCACCCGCAACGAGCTGCTGGACCAGATGGCCTACGCCATGGGTGGGCGCGCCGCGGAGGAGATCGTGTTCCACGACCCCTCCACCGGGGCCTCCAACGACATCCAGAAGGCCACGGACACCGCGCGCAAGATGGTCACCCAGTACGGCATGAGCTCCAAGATCGGCTCCGTGAAGATCGGCGGGGACAACTCGGACCCGTTCGTGGGCCGTGAGATGGGCTCCGGCTCCAAGGAGTACTCGGATCGCACCCTGGCCGTGGTGGACGACGAGGTGCGGCTGCTGCTCGAGCAGGCGCACGACGAGGCCCACCAGATCCTGCTGCAGAACCGGCCCGTGCTGGACCGCCTGGCGCTGGAGCTGCTGGAGAAGGAGACCCTCAACGAGGCCCAGATCCGCGAGATCTTCCGGGACGTGACCCTGCGGGACGTGCGTCCCGTGTGGCAGTCCGGTGAGGAGCGCGAGATCTCCCACGTGCCCCCGGTGGTCACCGCCGCCGAGCACGAGGAGGCCCGCCGCAAGAACCTGCAGGACCCCAGCACCATGGCGCCCCAGGACCAGGCGGTTGCCGCCAAGCCGGAGCACCCGCTGGAGGTCCCGGAGCACCAGGACCCGCAGCCCGGGGGCCAGTCCTCCTCCGGTTCCGGGAGCACGCCGGGCGGGGAGCCCGGCCAGGAACCGGGTGGTGTCCGGCGGGAGAACCGCTGAATGACGCACCAGCACGAACCCGGTGAGCCCGTCTCCGGCTCGTACCTGGAGCACGTGGCGGGTGCGGAGACGGCCGCCGCCGTGGATCAGCCCCGCATCGCGGCGGCCGTCCGGGAGATCCTCCTGGCCGTGGGGGAGGACCCGGACCGCAGCGGTCTGCGGGACACCCCCGAACGGGTGGCTCGCGCCTACGCCGAGGTCTTCGCGGGGCTCCACGAGGACCCGGCCGAGCTGCTGGCCACGTCCTTCGACATCGGCCACTCGGAGATGGTCCTGGTGCGCGACGTGCCGTTCTACTCCACGTGCGAGCACCACCTGGTGCCGTTCCACGGGGTCGCGCACGTGGGCTACATCCCCGGTCCCGAGGGCAAGGTCACGGGGCTGTCCAAGCTCGCGCGCCTCGTGGACCTCTTCGCCAAGCGGCCGCAGGTCCAGGAACGGCTGACCACCCAGGTGGTCGAGGCGCTCGTGGAGCACCTGCACCCCGCCGGCGCGATCGTGGTGGTGGAGTGCGAGCACCTGTGCATGTCCATGCGGGGCGTCCGCAAGCCGGGAGCCAAGACCGTGACGTCCGCCGTGCGGGGCCAGCTGCGCGATCCCGCCACGCGGGCCGAGGCCATGAACCTGATCGCCGCGGGGCACTCGCGGTGACGGGCGATCGCGACGCCGCCACCGGCCTCCCGGCCGCCGCGACCGGCGCCCGGGGCGTCGCGACAGGCGCTTCTCACGTCGCAACCGGCGTCCACGACGCCGCCCGCCACGGTTCTCGTCCGGACGCACCGGCCCGAGCGGGCGGGGGCGCGCCCCTCGGGTGGGGCTCCTTCGACGCGCTGCCCACCGGGCGCACCCTGGTGATGGGCGTGCTGAACGTGACGCCCGACTCCTTCAGCGACGGTGGTCGGCACGACTCCGAGGCCGCCGCCGTCGAGCACGGCCTGCGTCTCGCCGAGCAGGGCGCGGACATCGTGGACGTGGGCGGGGAGTCCACCCGGCCCCACGCGCAGGGAGTGGACCCCGCGGAGGAGCGCCGTCGGGTGCTGCCCGTCATCCGCGAGCTGAGCCGGCACGGCGTGGTGGTGAGCGTGGACACGTTCCACCCGGACACCGCGCGCGCCGCGATCGAGGCCGGCGCCCACATCGTCAACGACGTCTCGGGAACCGCCGCGAGCGACGAGATGATCGAGCTGGTCGGGCAGAGCGGCGTGCCGTACGTGCTGATGCACTCTCGTGGCACCCCGCAGACCATGACCGGTCTGGCCACCTACACCGACACGGTGGGCGAGGTGCTCTCGGAGCTCACGGCCGTGCGCGACCGTCTGCTCGCGGCCGGGGTCCGTCCCGAGCGGCTCGTCGTGGATCCCGGGCTGGGCTTCGCCAAGGCGGGTGGCCAGGACTGGGAGCTGCTCCGAGCGCTGCCGCGGCTGCGGGAGCTCGGCCACAAGGTCCTCGTGGCAGCCTCCCGCAAGCGGTTCCTGGGGGCGCTGCTCGCGGAGGGCGGCACCCCGCGCCCGGTCACGCAGCGCGACGGCGCCACGGCCGCCGTGAGCGCACTGTCCGCGTTCGGCGGGGCCTGGGCCGTGCGCGTGCACGACGTGCCCGCTTCGGTGGACGCGGTCGCCGCCGCCCACGCGTGGCGGGGGATCGAGCCACCCGTCCTGCGCCCCCGTGACACCGAGAGCTGAGGCCACCATGACCACCACGACCCCCGATCCGAGCAGCCACGACCGCATCGTCCTCACCGGACTGGGCGCGGTGGGCTACCACGGCGTCTTCGAGAAGGAACGCCGCAGCGGTCAGCCCTTCTTCGTGGACCTGGTCCTGCACATGGACCTGCGCCCCGCCGGGAGCACCGACGACCTCACGCGCACCGTGCACTACGGCGAAGTGGCCGAGATGGTCCGGGAGATCATCATCGGCACGCGGTTCCAGCTCATCGAGGCCCTCGCGGAGGAGATCGCGCGCAGCCTGCTGGAGACCTTCCCCGCCGTGGCGGTGCTGGAGGTCACGGTGCACAAGCCCAAGGCGCCGATCGACGTCACCTTCTCGGACGTGGCCGTGAGCATCGTCCGACGCCGCCCCGTCCGTTCTGAGGACGGCAGCTGATGCCGCTGCGGTGCGTCGTGGCGCTCGGGGCCAACCTCGGGGACCGGATCACGGCGCTGAGAGAGGCCGTCCGGGAGCTGGCCGCGACCCCGGGCATTGCTCTGCTGGCAACCTCTCCCGTGGTGCGCACCCGTTCGGTGGGCGGGCCCGAGGGCTCACCCGACTACCTCAACGCGGTGGTGGAGCTGTCCTCGGACCTCACCCCGTTCGAGCTGCTGGAGGTGTGCCAGGGGATCGAGCACCGCCACGGTCGCACGCGCGAGGTGCGCTGGGGCCCGCGCACCCTGGACCTGGACGTGATCTGCGTGGCGGGAGTTCGCAGCACCGACCCCCGGCTCGAGCTGCCGCACCCGCGCGCGGCCCAGCGCGCCTTCGTCCTGCGCCCGTGGGCCCTGATGGACCCCGCTGCGGAGCTGGACGGCGTGCCCGTGGCGCGTCTCGCGGACGCCGCCCCGGACCGCGAGGACCTCGTGGTCACCGAGCACACCCTGCGACCGGAGGAGCCGCCGTGCGCTACCTGAACCCGCTGTCCCTCGCGGCCGCGGCACTCGTGGCCGCCGCCATCGGCTGGAGCATGACCCAGGTGGTGGCCGGTGGCCGCCAGAGCCTGCTGGTGCTGCCCTGGATCAGCGTGCTCGCCGAGGTGGGGGCGGGAGTCGTGCTGGCCTACCTGGGACTGCGGCTGCGTGCCTACCGCGACCCCGGGAAGGGCGCCGGGCGGCGTCGTGACCCCGCGAAGCGCAAGCCCTACGATCCCGTGTGGGCCGTGGGCACGGCGGCGGCGGCGCAGGCGGTGGCCTACTACGGTGCACTGTGCGCGGGATGGCACGCGGGGGTCGGGCTGGACCAGCTCACGCTGCTGGGCGTGCGCTCAACGCAGCAGTCCCTGTGGCAGTGCGTTGCCCAGGTGGTGGTGGGAGTGGGCCTCACCGTGCTCGGGTGGATCGTGGAGAAATCCTGCAGGCTTCCTCCCGATGACCCGGACGCGGAGGAGGAGACCCCTTACGGTGGACGGCAGGAACCGTACGCCACTGGAGAGGGAGGCTATGCCCGCCACCGATGAGCTCAGCCCGCCGGATCTGTCCTGGCGGCGGGTCTCACCCAAGTACGTCACGGTGCGCGTGATCGGCGCGGTGACGGCCACGGTGGTGTGGGTGGTCCTCATGGCGGTGCCCCTCGTGCTCGCGCTGCTGGGGCTCTGGGACCGCGGGACCGCGCAGTGGCTGTGGCTGCTGCCCGCGGTGGCTCTCGTGTGGGGTGGCATCAACCTCGCCCTGGTGCCCCGCAGGGTGCGGGCGATCGGCTATGCGGAGGCACCCACCGAGCTGTGGCTGCGCCGGGGCCTGTTCTTCCGCACCGTCACGGTGGTGCCCTACGGGCGCATGCAGTACGTGGACATCAAGACCGGGCCCCTGCTCAGCGCGTTCAACCTCGCGTCCGTCACCCTGCACACGGCCGCCGCGAGCACCGACGCCGTGCTGCCCGGGCTGCCCCGCGAGGAGGCGGACCGGTTGCGCGAGCAGCTCACGGAGCGCGGGGAAGAGCACATGGTGGGCCTGTGACGGGCCGGGACTCCGCCGCAGGAGCACCCGCGGAACGGCCCGTCGGCCACGCCCCGGAGATCACCGTGCGCGGTGACGCCGAGGGCGTGTGGCACCGGGTGCACCCGCTGACCCCGTTCGTGCGCAGCTGGCTGCTGCTCGTGGCCCTGGTGTGGGGCATCGGCAACGCGTTCGTGGACGACCTCGTGTCCTCGCTGGTCAAGCACGAGCCCCTTGAGGTCAACGTGAGCGGGGCGGTCGAGGTCGTCGGCCTGGGCCTGGCGCTCGCCGTGCTGTGCGGCGCCCTGGGTGTGCTGATCGCCCTGGGTCTGCTCTCCTGGTGGTTCATCCGCTACCAGATCACGGAGGACCACGTGCGCTTCCGCAGCGGGTGGCTGTTCCGCACCCAGCGCCAGGCGCGCCTGGACCGGGTGCAGGGCATCGACATCGAACGCCGGTTCCTGCCACGCATCCTGGGCCTCGCGTCCCTCAAGTTCGACGTGGCCGACGGCGGGTCGAGCGTTCTGGAGCTGTCCTACCTCGGGCGGGAGCACGCGCAGCAGCTGCGCCGCCAGCTCCTCGTGGCCGCCCAGCGCGCGGCCACCGACCACCTCGGGCCCGCGTCCTCGGAGGCGGACCGGGCGGCCGCCGGCTCCGATCCGGGGGCGGGTGCCACGGTGGGAACGGACCGGGGGTCCGGGC
>NZ_RCOM01000083.1 GCF_003667225.1 Kocuria rhizophila | reverse complement strand
GGGGGCGGGCCGTGGGGGCGGCGTCGATGGAGTTGTCGTCCGGTGCGGAGGCATCCACGGTGTGGTCCAGGCTCTCGGCGGTGGAGTAGGTGCCCCCGCTGGTGCCCTGCTCCGGCTGGGTGACGGTGGGCTTGAGCCAGATCCTGGTGGCCGCACCCACACCCAGGGCGATGAACAGCAGCGCGATCCAGCCCTGGAAGGTGAACAGGCTGGTCTGGACCATGCCGTTGCCCACCGTGCAGCCACCGGCCAGCGCTGCACCGACACCCATGAGCAGGCCGCCGCCGATGGAGCGCACGGTGGTCCTGGCGTCCGGGACGCGCACGCGGAACTCGCCCGTGGACTTGGCAGCGATGAACGAGCCCACCAGGATGCCGAGCACGAGCATCACGCCCCAGTCCAGCTTCTTGTCCGCGCCGGTGACCAGGAAGTTGAGCAGGTTGGCGGTGGGGGTGGTAATGCCCAGGCCGTCGTTGCGCCCGGTTGCCGCGGACAGCGGCCAGGCGACGACGCCGATCAGTCCCACCAGGACACCCGCGGTGTAGACGTGCAGCGGGCGCTTCCACACGGGCCGGTTGGTCAGGCGGGCGGGCGTGACCGCAGACTTCTCGCGATTGAGGAAGTGGCGCACCATGACACCGGTCACTGCGGCCAGGACGATCACGAACAGCCACGGGGAGACGCCCAGGGCGTCCGGGATGGTGGTGAGCCCGGTGTCCCACTGCTTCATGCCGGAATTGACGTCCTTGAGCACACCGGTCTTCATGGCGGAGGCGGACAGCGCGTACATGGCCAGGGCGATCCACGAGCCCACCAGGCCCTCGCCGGAGCGGTACCACGTGCCGGAGGCGCACCCGCCGGCCAGGATGATGCCCACCCCGAACATGAATCCGCCCACGACCACCGCGAGCGGCATGAACGAGGGGTAGTCAGGGGAGATCACTCCGAGCGAGGTGAGCGCGGCCAGCCCGACGGCGTGCACCGTGATCACCACGAGCAGAGCGGTGAACGTGCGCCACGAGCGCTGCAGGAAGATGTCCCGCAGCATGCCCGTGACGCAGAAACGGCCGCGCTGCATGACGATGCCCAGCAGCGCGCCGAGGACGAGTCCGGTGAGGATCATGTGTGTGCCTGATTCCTGTGCACCCGTGGGCGCACGTTCCAGAAGTGGTTGACGGGGGAAGGACCACTACTGAACTACGCCCGGGCGCCGAGGTCCAGGGAGGTGTCACACGGCGCAACAGTGGGCCTGGCCAGGCCGGTGAACTCATGTTTTAGACTGGAGTATGCTGTCCTTCCCCCGCAGTACCCCCGCCCCCGCATCCGACGTCCACGACGGCGCCGGTTCGGCTGTCTCGCGGCGGACCCTGGCGAAGGGTGCGGCGTGGGCCGCTCCCGTGATTGCAGTCAGCACACTGGCGCCTGCCATCGCGGCGTCACCGTGCGCCGCTTACAGGGGTGGGCAGACGTTGCCAGCGTCTGCGTTTACCGTCACGTACCTCTACGTAACCAGGGAATCCTTAGGCGGGGTGGCGAGCAAGCAGGTGTACCTGAACTTTGGATTCAAAACAAGTGCAGAAGCTCGCGCCTGCGGCGTCACCTCAGGCTCGCTCTACTCGAACAACGCGGAGAACAAGTCGAGAGTCAGCCTCACGAACGGAAAGTCCTACAATCTCAGCAACGGCGGAAATGTTCCTGCCAACGGAAGTGCCGGGACGGTGGACACCTTCTGCGATGCCGGCCTGAATGGAACGGAAGCCTGTGGTACGACCGGACTTTCGCCATACAATGTGGACGGTTCCGCTGGCACCAGTTCGTACAGCGTGAATCGAATTTCTCTGTACCGCCGAGTTACCCTTGACGGCTTCAGCCCCACTATTATTTACCTGAACGCGACCATAGCTGCGGATGGCAAGGGGTCGAACTTCAGCGTCACTTCCGCTCCCCTCTTTTGATATTCGTGAATTCCGGCGGCTAGACGGTTTTTATCACCTCTTGCACGGCATGGCCTCGTCGCGCAGCTATGATATTGAGTGCAAGGCGATCTCCCCCACCCGCCCCACCGACATCGGCACCTGCCCGAACACCGCCCTGGGGATCGGCCGGCGGCACAGCTCCGCCGTGCGTGGCTCGTCCCAGTCCACGTAGACGTACCAGCCGCCCTCCCCGCCGGTGGCGCCCGCGCAATCCTCCGCAGGGGATAGTTCCGACGGTCCGTCCCCGGTCTCGGGCGCCTCCACGCCGTCCACCTCGAACGCCGTCCGCCGCACCCGCCCCACCGCGCACAGCTCCTGCCTCTTGGACAGGTACGCCCAGATCACGTCCCCCGCCTTCATGGTGCGGAAGCCCGTGCGCAGGCACCAGCGGTCGATGGGCTGCGAGCGCCCGATCGCCTCCCACACCTCCGTGGCGTCTTCACGGGTGCGCCAGTCCGCGGGCATGTGCTCCGCATGGGCGGCGGGGTTGATGGGCAGGAACCAGTGGACGTCCTCGCTCATCCGCGCCCCACCCACGAGTCCGCGGACCCGTCCGCCAGCAGCGCGTCGTACCCCTCCCGGAACGTGGGGTACCGCCACTCCTCGCGGGGCACCAGGGCGTGCACCAGCTCACCGTCCACGATCTTGCCGAGCGGCCCCTCCCCCGGCCCGGAGTCGTCCGGCGGCACGGGCACACCCAGCCGGTGCGCGAGGTGCGCGGCCACGTCACCCAGCCGTGCGGCGTCGTGGTCCACGGCGTGCAGCAGCCGCGGGAGCCGGGCCGGTGCCGACGACGCCGCCGCACCGCCTCCCCCCGCGACCGTCCCGCTCCGCGAGGCTCCCGTTCGCTGACCCGCCGCGTCGCCGACTCCGCCGGGCATCCCTGTCTGCGTGGAATCCTCCCGCTCGCCCGCCACGGTGCCCCGTTCCAGCAGGGTGACCAGGACCGTCACGAGGTCGTCCCGGTGGATCCTGTTGGTCACCCGCCGGTGTGCCAGGGGCGCCCCGCGGCGCACCCGCTCGATCATGGACGTGCGCCCCGGTCCGTAGATGCCCGCGGGCCGCACGATCACGAGGTCCGGGAACAGCTCCGCCGCCAGATCCTCCGCCGCGAGCAGCACGTGGGCGGTGGGTCGCTGCGGGTCGGGCGGGGTGTCCTCGGTGACGCGTTCGCCGTCGCCGCCCAGCACACCCGTGGAGGACACCAGGACCACGAGCGGCTCCTGCTCCCCGAGTGCGCGCCGCAACCCCCGCAGGCCGCCCAGGTAGGTGTGCTCGTACCCGGCGACGTCGTGGCCGTCCGCCGTGAGGGTGACCACCACGGCGTCCACGTCCGGAAGGCGTGCCTCGCCGGGATCCGTGAGATCCAGGGACGCCCCTGCCAGCGGCGCGGGCAGCCGGTCCGCATGCCGCCGCACACCGGTGGCCGCCCACCCCCGCTCGCTCAGTCGCAGCCCCAGCGCGGTTCCCACGTCCCCGCAGCCGGCCAGCAGAACACGCCGTGATTCGGTCTCAGTCATGCCTCCACCCTGCCACGCAGCTCCGCATGGACCACACCGTGGAGCGTCGAACAAACTTTCGTCACCCCACTTACCATCGCCGCCGAATCGGACTACGCTGGGAACTCCCAAGCCCCGCATCACCTCATCGGCCCTCCGGGCCTGAATGGAGATCGCACCATGATCATGAAGACTCTGCACGACGCCGGCATCCGCTCCGAGTACGCCTACGCCGCGGGCATGGGCTCCATCGGCCTCGCCTTCGTGTCCTGGGGCCTCTCGCGCTTCAAGAGCGACGACTCCAAGGCGCAGTCGGACCGCTGGGGCATCTTCGTGGGCCACTGGGCCCCCACTTTCATGAGCGTGGGTCTGGCCCTGTCCCAGTACGAGCAGACCCTCGAGAACAAGAAGAAGTAGCCACCGGCCCCGCAGCCACTCGGCGCAGGAAAACCGCCCCGCACCTTCCTGGTGCGGGGCGGTTCGTCTGTCAGCGGCTGCCCGGTGCGGCGCTCAGTGCCCGTAGCCCTGGGACTGCTCCTCCGTGCCGGCCTGCTCCTCGAAGAACTCCTGCTGCTCCTGGGTGTCCGCCTGCTCAGCGGCCTTTTGGCGCTGCTCGTCGGTGTCCACCTGGCTGACCGACTCGGTGTTCTCGTCCTGCTGGTCCTTGCCCATGGCTGCACTCCTTCACGGTTGCGTGGTGCACCGCCCCGAACCCTGCAGCTCGGACGACGGCGCTGTTCCCCCGAGCATCCTCAGCTCACCGGGGCGTGTCAACGGGGTTCAACGATGGCACCCACTCGTCACCCGGCAGCCGCGAGCGCGTGCTGCACCCACGCCGTCACAGGCCCGTGAGCCCACCGTCCCACGCCCCGGACCTCCCCCACCGGGCGGGCGCCGCGCAGGGCATTGGTCACGAACACCTCCGACACCTCAGCGAGGTCCGCGAGGGCGGTGTCCCGTTCGCGGACCTCGTACCCGGCGGACCGCAGCGCCGCGATCACCCGGGCGCGCATCACCCCGGGCAGGATCCTGCCGTCAGCGGGCGGGGTGGTGACCACGCCGCCGCGCACCACGAACACATTGGCGCGCCCGGTCTCCAGCACCGTGCTGTCCTCGTCCACCAGCAGCGGATCGCACACCGGGGACCACGGCCCGGGTGCCGCGTCCAGGGCGTGGCGGTCCGCCCACTTGTGACTTCCCCACCCGCCGGGCACCACCACCGGGCGCAGCACCCACGGCTCCACGGGAGGCGCTGCACCGGGAGGGTTCAGCGGGGCGTGGGTCATCTCGACACGCAGACTCCCTGCGTCCGGGACCGCCGTGACCCGCAGCCGGTGCGGGCCGTCCAGCGCCGCGGCACGCTGAATGATCTGCTCCGCGAGCGCCCCCGGCAGCTCACGGGAGAAGCACGCACGGACGCTGTTCCCGAGTCGCGCCAGGTGCTCCGCCAGCTGCTCGGGGCGTCCCTCGCGGACGAGCATCGTGGTGAAGATCCCCAGGGTGGGGTCGGGGGTCGAGTGGATCACGGGCGCGTCACTCAGGGAGGCCGCCGCGCGCGACGACGCCCCGCCACCGACCACGCACCCCGGGGTCGCCACCTCCGAGGACTCCGCGTGCTCACGCCACTCCCGGGACAGCTCCGCCCCGAACCGGGCGCCCACCGCGTCCAGCAGCGGAGCGGCCTTCACGAGCGTCTCGAACGCCTCCCCGTCCGGGTCCGAGTCCGCGACGATCCCGCCGCCCACACCCAGCCGCACGGCGCCACCGGAGAACTCGAAGGTCCGGATGGCCACGTTCACCACCAGCCCCGCCAGCGGACTCACGCACCCGATGCCCCCGGTGTACACACCCCGGGCCGTGGTCTCCAGCTCGTTGATGATCTCCGTGGCCCTGATCTTGGGCGCCCCCGTGCACGAGCCGGGCGGGAACGTGGAGCGCAGCAGGGCGGCGTCGTCGAGCCCGGGACGCAGCGTTCCGTGGACGTCCGCGACCAGGTGGTGGACGCCCGTGTGCGGCTCCACGCGCGGCACGGCGGGGCTCAGGACGGAGCCGGGGACGCACGCGCGGGAGAGGTCGTTGCGCATGAGGTCCACGATCATCACGTTCTCCGCGCGGTTCTTGGCGGAGGCGTGCAGCTCGCGGGGGTCCGAGTCCGCGGGCGCGGTGCCCTTGATCGGGGAGGTCAGCACGGCGCGGCCGGTGCGGCGCAGGTAGAGCTCGGGCGAGAAGCTGGCCACCGCGCCGCCCGGCACGCGCAGGAACGCGGCGAAACGCGGCCGCAGCCGCTCGTACCCGGCGCAGAACAGGTCCAGCGGGTCACCGTCGAATGCCGCCGTGAGCTCTCGGCAGATGTTCGCCTGGAAGATGTCGCCGTCCCGGATGTGCGCCAGCGCGCGCCGCACGGCCTCGGCGTGGGCCGCGCCGGTCACGGCGGCCTCGAACGGCTCGCACCTGTACGGGTGCGGGGCGCACACCCCGGACGACGACGCCGCAGGGCCGGCCGCGAGCGCCCGCTCCACCGTCCCGATCGTCTCGGCCACCCGGCCAGGGTCCGCTCCGGGAAGGGACTCGCAGAGCCAACGGTCCGCGGCGGCGTCGTGCACCAGGACGTGGTCGTAGTGCGCCAGGTGGTGCTCCGGCAGACCGCCCGAGTGCGGCGGTGCGGGCGGGAGCGACTCCAGGCGGCGCGAGAGCTGGTAGCCCAGGTAGCCGAGCCACCCGCCGCCGAAGCGGGCGGGGTCTTCAGCGGTGAGGGCGGCGTCGTCGTCCGCGGCGCCCAGCGCGGCGAACGGGTCCTCGTCCGCGCCCAGCACGCGGGTGGGCCGGATGCCGATGACCGCGTCCCCGTGAAGCCAGTCGCCGAACAGCGCCGCGAGCCCGGGTTCATCGCGCAGCGCACGCAGCATCTGCACGGGACTCACGCGGTGCGGCAGGGCGGTGCGGGGCACGGGTTCCTCTCGGGGCGGGGCTGGCCGAGCCCATGATACGAACGAACCGCCCCGCACGGGTGCGCGGGGCGGTTCGTTGGACGGGGCAGGGGTGGGTGGCAGCGGCGTCGCCGTCCCGAGGCACGACCACGGGGCACGACGCCGCCGCGCCGCCGGCCCGCCCGCGCGCTCAGTCCTGGGGCGCGACCTCCAGGGCGGAGGCGTGGTGCGCGGTGATCAGATCTTCACGACCATCTTGCCGGTGTTCGCGCCCTTCATCATGTCGATGAAGGCGTCCACGGCGTGGTCCAGGCCCTCCACCACGGTCTCGTCGTAGGCGATCTTGCCGGAGGTGAACCACTCGGTCATCCGGGAGGTGTACTCCTCGGTGACGTCCCAGTGGTCACCCATGGTGAAGCCTTCGAGCATGAGCGAGTTCTTGATGATGTTGCCCATGTTGTCCGGACCGCAGGGGCGCTCGGTGGAGTTGTACTGGCTGATCGCGCCGCACACGGCCACGCGACCGTGCCGGTTCAGCACGTCCAGGGCCGCCTCGAGGTGGTCGCCGCCCACGTTGTCGTAGTAGACGTCCACGCCGTCCTCGCCCACGGCCTGCGCGAGCTGCTCACGGATGGGGGCGTCCTTGTAGTTGAGCACCGCGTCGAAGCCGTACTTCTCGGTGAGCAACTTCGCCTTCTCGTCCGAACCGGCGGAACCGATCACGTACGAGGCGCCCAGCTGCTTGGCGATCTGACCGGCCGCGGAGCCCACGGCGCCTGCCGCACCGGAGACAAACACGCGGTCGCCCTCCTTCAACCCGGCAATGCGGGTGAGCCCGGTGTAGGCGGTCATGCCCGTCATCCCCAGGATGCCCAGGTACACGGACAGCGGGGTGTCCGGGAGCTCCTGGATGGCGGTGAACTCCTCGGCGGAGCCCTGCGCGAGGTCCCGCCAGCCGTACTGGTGCAGCACGGGGGTGCCCTCGGGCAGCTTCTCGGAGCGGGACTCGACCACGCGGCCCACGGCGCCGCCGGTCATGGTCTCGTTGAGCGCGAACGGCGGGACGTAGCTCTTCTCGTCCCGCATGCGCCCCCGCATGTAGGGGTCCACGGAGATGAACTCGTTGCGCACGCGCACCTGGCCGTCCTGCAGCTCGGGCAGCTCCACGGTCTCGGTGCGGAAGTTCTCGGGCTCGGGCCACCCCTCCGGGCGGGAGACGAGCTGGATCTGGGTGCTGGTGGAATCGTTGGTAGCCATGTCTGCATCGTGGCACGCCTGATCGCTTTCCGCAGCAACAATTCGCGCGGAGCGGACGGCGGGGAATTTGGGAATAACCGATCGGTAACTTGTGTCTCCCAACCGACCCAGGATGTGCGGTGCGCCACGCTCAGGCGACGGACGGTGGGAGGCGAGCGGGCGTCGTCGTCACCCGTTCCCATGGCCCGCTCCCGCACGCGCTGCCCGTCCAGCGCGTCCCACGGCATCCGGCTCCCCCTCGCGCAGCAGCGCCCCGAGCCCCCGGCTGTGAGGAAACCGTGAGGATCCGCAGGGTGCGCGTATGGGTTCCGTGAGGGGGCCTCCCCCGGCGGTGGGGGCGGGCGTCTACTGAGGTTCTGCACCCAGGGAGGGTGCGGCGGCCGTGGTCCTGCGGCCGGTGATCTCCGATCGGAGCCAGCAGTGCTTGATGTCGTGTACGTCCTGGGCGTGGTCGCCCTGTTCATGGTCGTGGTGATGGTGGGCAAGGCGGTGGACAAGCTGTGATCGTGCTCAGCGGCATCGCGTTCGTGCTGGGCGTCGCAGCGATCGCGTACCTGGTCTTCGCCCTGGTGAACCCGGAGAGCTTCTGATGGAGTGGGTTCCCTTCCTCGCCTCCGCGGGCACCCTGGTGCTGGCCCTCGCGCTGGCCTACCGGCCCCTGGGCGACTACATGGCGTGGGTCTTCCAGACCCGCACGCACTGGGCCCCGGAGTGGGTCCTCTACAGGCTGACCGGCGTGGCCGCGGACCAGGAGCAGTCCTGGCAGGCGTACCTGCGCTCGGTGCTGTACTTCTCCCTGGCGGGCGTGCTGCTGCTGTACCTGCTGCAGCGCACCCAGAAGTGGCTGCCGTTCTCCACGGGCGCGGACAACCCGGATCCGGGGGTCGCGTTCAACACGGCCGTCTCCTTCGTGACCAACACCAACTGGCAGGCGTACTCGGGTGAGAACCTCGCGTACACCGTGCAGTTCGCGGGCCTGGCGGTGCAGAACTTCGTCTCCGCCGCCACGGGCATCGCGGTGGCCGTGGCCCTGGTGCGCGGCTTCGCGTACCGGCGCAGCGGCACCATCGGCAACTTCTGGGTGGACCTCACCCGCACCACGGTGCGCGTGCTGCTGCCGCTGTCGATTCTGGGCGCGCTGGCGCTGATCGCGGGCGGTGTGGTGCAGAACTTCGACGGCTTCACGGACGTCACCACCGTGGCCGGCGGCACCCAGTCCATCCCGGGCGGGCCGGTGGCCTCCCAGGAGGTCATCAAGGAGCTGGGCACCAACGGCGGCGGCTTCTACAACGCCAACGCCTCCCACCCGTTCGAGAACCCCACCGGGTGGACCAGCCTATTCGAGTGCTTCCTGATCCTGCTGATCCCGTTCGCCCTGCCCCGCACGTTCGGGCGCCTGGTGGGGGACAACCGCCAGGGCTACGCCATCCTCGCGGTCATGGGCGTGCTGTACCTGGCCTCGCTGTTCGCGCTCGCGGCGTTCGAGTCCGCCGGGCAGGGCACCGCGCCCGAGCTCGCGGGTGGCCCCCTGGAGGGCAAGGAGGCCCGCTTCGGCATCCCCCAGTCCGTGATCTTCGCGGCCACCACCACACTGACCTCCACGGGTGCGGTGAACTCGATGCACGACTCCTACACCGCCCTGGGCGGGATGGTCCCCATGCTCAACATGCTCCTGGGCGAGGTGGCCCCCGGCGGTGTGGGCTCCGGGCTCTACGGGATGCTCGTGATCGCGGTGATCGCCGTGTTCGTGGCCGGGCTGCTGGTGGGGCGCACCCCCGAGTACCTGGGCAAGAAGATCGGCCCGCGCGAGATGAAGCTCGCGAGCCTCTACATCCTGGTGATGCCCGTGCTGGTGCTCGCCGGGGTGGGCCTGAGCTTCGGGATCCCCGCGCTGCGGGACAGCATCGAGAACGAGTCCCTGACCAACACCGGCCCCCACGGGCTCTCCGAGGTGCTCTACGCGTTCGCGTCCGGCGCCAACAACAACGGCTCGGCGTTCGCGGGCCTCACCGCGGACACCCCGTGGCTCACCGCCGCGATCGGCGTGGCCATGCTCTTCGGCCGGTTCATCCCGATCGCCCTGGTGCTGGCCCTGGCCGGCTCCCTCGCGGCGCAGGAGAAGATCCCCGCCACGGCGGGCACCCTGCCCACGCACCGACCCCTGTTCGTGGGGCTCACCGCGGGCACCGCGGTCCTGGTGACCGCCCTCGTGTTCTTCCCCGTTCTCACGCTGGGTCCCCTGGCAGAAGGTCTGATGCAGTCATGAGCACCACCGTCACCGAAGCACTCTCCGAGGCCCCCGCGGCC
>NZ_RCOM01000082.1 GCF_003667225.1 Kocuria rhizophila | reverse complement strand
GCCAGGTGGTGCGCCCCGCCCCCTGCGGCGCCCCGTCCGTGGGCTAGCGGTGCACGCACCATCCCCGACCCGAGGAGCTGCCGGTCATGACAGGAGTGCTCGCGGGGTTCTTCATCGTGTGGGCCGTGATCGGGCTGGGCTACGGCATCGGGCGCCTGGGCGTGCTCGGCGCGGACGCCCAGCAGGTGCTGTCCCGGCTCGCGTTCTACGTGGGCTCCCCGCCGCTGCTGTTCCTGACGCTGTCCGAGGCGGACGTGCACCGGGTGTTCTCCGCCCCGCTGCTCGTGGCGGCCGGTTCCGCGTGGCTCACGATGCTCGCCTACGGGCTGCTCTCCCGGTTCGTGCTCCGCCGCGACGCCTCCACGGTGGTGATGGGAGCGCAGGCCGCAGGGCAGGTCAACGCCGCGAACCTGGGGATCCCCATCGCCATGTTCGTGCTGGGGGACGCCTCCCAGGTGGCCCCGGTGATGCTGTTCCAGCTGACCCTGAACACCCCCCTGTACCTGACGGTCATGGACACCCTCACGGGCGGGCGACGGCCCACGGTCTCCTCCGTGCTGCGGAGCATCGTGACCAACCCGCTGATCGTGGGCTCCGCCCTGGGCATCCTCTGCGCGGCCACGGGTCTCACCCTCCCCGACCTGGTCCTGGAGCCCGTGCGGATCGTCGCGGGCGCCGCGGTGCCCGCGATGCTGCTCGCGTTCGGCATCTCCCTGGTGCGCGCCCGCCCCCTGTCCGTCCCCGGCGCGCGCGTGGACACCCTGCTGGCCGCGGGAGCCAAGGTGGTGCTCCACCCGGCGCTGGCTTTCGCCCTCGCGTGGGCGCTGGGTCTCACCGGTCCCGCCCTGTACGCCGCGGTCGTCATGGCCTCCCTCCCCACCGCCCAGAACCTCTACGTGGCCGCGGTGCGCTACGACCGGGCGACCACCGTGTGCCGGGACACCGTCCTGCTCACCACGGTGTCCTCCATGCTCACGATGACGGCGGTGGCAGTTTTTCTCTCGTGACGTCGAGTCACACGTCACACGTGATGCGGGCCACCCGTAGACTGGACTGACGCTGGATCGGCCGCGACACCCGCGCAAGGACGCGCCGCATCGCCCAGCCCATGCGCTCTCCAGGGGAGGAACCACCGTGAAGTCCACTCACCACTCACACAGGGCCGGGAAACCGCGCACCGTCCGCAGCGTTGCGGCCGCCGCGGCCGCGTCCGCCATGCTGCTCACGGGGTGCAGCGGCGGGGAGGCCGGCCCGCCCACGCTCACGTGGTACATCAACCCCGACGACGGCGGACAGGCCGTCATCGCGCAGGACTGCTCCGAGGCCTCCGGCGGGAAGTACACCATCCAGACCTCCCTGCTGCCCCGCGACGCGTCCTCCCAGCGCGAGCAGCTCGCACGCCGCCTGGCCGCCGGCGACACCTCCATGGACATCATGAGCCTGGACCCGCCCTTCGTGCCCGAGCTCGCCGAGCCCGGCTTCCTGGCCAAGCCCCCGCAGGACGTCGTGGAGGCCACCACCAAGGACACCCTTGAGGGTCCGCTGCAGGGCGCAACGTGGAACGACGAGCTCGTGGCCATCCCGTTCTGGGCCAACACCCAGCTGCTGTGGTACCGGGACTCCGTGGCCAAGGCCGCCGGGCTGGACATGTCCAAGCCCGTCACCTGGGACCAGATCATCAAGGCGGCACAGACCCAGGACAAGTACCTGGGTGTGCAGGGCACCCGCGGCGAGTCCATGTCCGTGTGGGTCAACGGACTCGTGGAGTCCGGTGGCGGCCAGATCGTCACGGACGGCGAGGCCGGTCAGGACGCCCAGGTCGACCTGGACTCGGAGGCGGGGCAGAAGGCCGCCGAGATCATCGGGACCATCGGCAAGGAGGGCCTGGGAGGCCCCGGCCTGGCCACCCAGGACGAGAACGCCTCCATGATCCAGTTCCAGGGGGACAAGGGCTCGTTCATGGTCAACTACCCGTTCATCTACTCCGCGTCCAAGGCCGCGGTGGAGGACGGCTCCCTGGAGCAGTCCGTGGTGGACGACATCAAGTGGACCACGTGGCCCCGCGTGGACGCGGACACCCCGTCCGCTCCCCCGCTGGGCGGGATCAACCTCGGCGTGGGCTCGGCGTCCAAGCACCAGGACCTCGCATGGGACGCGGTGCAGTGCATCGTCTCCACCGAGCACCAGGCGCAGTACTTCGCCACCAACGGCAACCCGCCCTCGTCCGCCAAGGCCTTCGACGACCCCGCGGCCAAGGAGGCGTTCCCCATGGCGGACACCATCCGCACGTCCCTGGACGCCGCCAAGCCGCGCGCCCAGACCCCGTACTACAACGAGATCTCCACCGCGATCCAGCAGCACTGGACCCCGCCCAGCGAGGTGGACGAGAACACCCCTCGTGAGACCACCGCATTCATCGAGGAAGTCCTGAAGGGAGATGCGCTGCTGTGAGCACCACGGTCGATTCGCGCACCCGCGCCACCGGGACCGGGAAGCCGCGCCAGAAGGCGCAGCTCTCGGACCGGGCCCGCTCCGAGCGGAAGCTGGGGTGGCTGCTCGCCGGTCCGGCGTTCGTCATCATGCTCCTGGTCACGCTCTACCCGATCGTGCAGGCGCTGTGGGACTCCCTGTTCTCCTTCCGCCTCACGGCACCGGGTGACAAGGAGTTCGTGGGCCTCAGCAACTACGCCACGGTGTTCTCGGACATCGTGTTCTGGCGGGACCTCGGGGTCACCGTGCTCATCACCGTGGTCACCGTGGTCGTGGAGCTCGTGCTCGGTCTCGCGCTCGCCCTCGTGATGCACAGCGCGGTCAAGGCCACCCGCGGGATCCTGCGCACCGCGATCCTGGTGCCCTACGGCATCATCACCGTGGTCTCCGCATTCGCGTGGTTCTACGCCTTCGACATCACCACCGGCTACGTGAACAACTGGCTCTCGTGGCTGCCCATGATCGGCCCGGACTTCAACTGGTTTGGCTCCGCCGGCCCGGCCCTGGTCGTGATCATGGCCTCGGAGATCTGGAAGACCACGCCGTTCATCTCCCTGCTGCTGCTCTCCGGGCTGGCGCAGGTCCCCGGTGAGCTCACGGAGGCCGCGCGCGTGGACGGCGCCTCCGCGTGGCAGCGCCTGGTGCGGGTGGTCCTGCCGAACATGAAGGCCGCCATCATGGTGGCCGTGGTGTTCCGCGCGCTGGACGCCTTCCGCATCTTCGACAACGTCTTCATCATGACCCAGGGACAGTACGGCACCGAGACGCTCTCGCTGCTCGCGTACCGCACGTCCATCGGTCGTCTGGAAATCGGCCTGGGTTCGGCCATCTCGGTGATCCTGTTCGCGTGCGTGATGCTCATCGCGCTCGTGGCGATCAAGATCTTCAAGGTGGACCTGACCGGTGGCTCTGGGAAGGGGAAGTGACCCGCCATGCTGAGCACTAAACAGAAGATCGGTTGGGCCGTCATCTCCGTGGTGGTGCTGGTCTACGCACTGTTCCCGGTGCTGTCCATCCTGATGACGTCCTTCAAGTCCCCCTCGGACCTGAACTCCGGGAAGTTCCTGCCCACCGAGTTCGTCACCGAGAACTACGAGCAGATCTTCGTGGGCGACGCCAAGGACCTGTTCCTCCCGGCGCTGCGCAACTCGATCGGCATCTCGCTGATCGCCACGTTCATCGCCGTGGTGCTGGCCACGCTGTGCGCCTACGCGATCGCCCGCCTGGACTTCCCGGGCAAGAAGCTCGTGCTGACCACCGCCCTGGTGGTCTCCATGTTCCCGGTCATCTCGATCGTCACGCCGCTGTTCAACCTGTGGCGCCAGGTGGGGCTCTACGACACCTGGCTCGGCCTGATCATCCCCTACCTCTCGCTGACGCTGCCGATCTCCATCTGGACGCTCGCGGCGTACTTCCAGCAGATCCCGTGGGACCTGGAGCGCGCGGCGCAGGTGGACGGCGCCACCACGTGGCAGGCCTTCCGCAAGGTCATCGTGCCGCTGACCCTGCCGGGCGTGTTCACCACCGCCATCATCGCCTTCTTCATCGCGTGGAACGACTTCGTCTACGGCATCGGACTGACCTCCACCTCGGCGGCACGCCCTGTTCCCGCGGCCCTGGCGTTCTTCACGGGTGCGTCCCAGTTCGAGGACCCGGCCGGTGCCATCGCGGCCGCGGCGATCATCGTGACGATTCCCGTGGTGATCCTCGTGCTGGCCTTCCAGCGCCAGATCGTCTCCGGTTTGACCCAGGGCGCCGTCAAGGGCTGAGCCCGGCCCCTCCACACGCTCAGACACAGTAAGGACTGACACAACATGGCAGCTATCACCATGGAGCACCTCGTCAAGAAGTACGACGACGGCTTCCCTGCGGTCAACGACATCTCCATCGACATCGCCGACGGCGAGTTCCTCATCCTCGTGGGCCCCTCGGGCTGCGGCAAGTCCACGCTGCTGCGCATGGTCGTGGGCCTCGAGGACATCACCAGCGGGGACCTGAAGATCAACGGGGAGCGCGTCAACGAGCGGCAGCCGCGCGAGCGCAACCTGTCGATGGTGTTCCAGAACTACGCCCTCTACCCGCACCTCTCCGTCTACGAGAACATCGCGTTCCCGCTGCGCCTGGCCAAGGGCCAGTTCAGCAACGACGAGATCGACCGGAAGGTCCGCGAGGCCGCAGAGACCCTGGACCTCACCGAGCACCTCGAGCGCAAGCCGGCGAACCTCTCGGGCGGTCAGCGCCAGCGTGTGGCCATGGGCCGCGCGATCGTGCGTGACGCGGACGCGTTCCTCTTCGACGAGCCGCTGTCCAACCTGGACGCCAAGCTCCGCGGCCAGATGCGCACGGAGATCGCGCAGCTGCAGCGCCGCATGGGCATCACGTCGATCTACGTGACCCACGACCAGACGGAGGCCATGACGCTGGGCGACCGCGTGGCCGTGCTCAAGCGCGGTCAGCTGCAGCAGATCGCCTCCCCGCGAGAGCTCTACGAACAGCCCGTCAACCTGTTCGTGGCCGGGTTCATCGGCGCGCCGTCCATGAACTTCATCCCGGCCCGCATCGAGGGTGGGACGTTCCGCACGCCCATCGGTGACATCGAGGTTCCGGAGCGTGTCCGGGCCAGGCTCTCCGGGGCTCCCGAGCTCGTGCTGCTGGGGCTGCGCCCGGAGCACTTCGAGGACGCCAAGTTCGTGGACGAGGCCAAGGTGGGCCACGGCACCATGTTCGATGCCGAGTTCACGCACACGGAGTGGCTGGGCAACCAGCAGTACGGCTACATCCACTACCAGCAGGACGACACGGTCCAGCACAAGCTCAACGAGCTGGCCCAGGAGCTGGACGCGGACGAGATGCCCGCGCAGGTTGTCGTGTCCCTGGATGCGTCCTCCCGCATCCGCGGTGGCTCGAACTCCAAGATCTGGCTGGACAGCCGCCGCATGCACGTCTTCAACCCGGAGACTGGCGAGAACCTCACGCGCGACGCCGAGGCGGGAGCGGAGCTGACCCGCGAGGCCAACGAGGAGCGCGAGTCCGAGATCGCACGGGCCCGGCAGCGCGACGGGGCCGCCACGGCCTCCGGCGCTCCCGCACGCTCGGGCCAGGGCGCGGACGGCGGCAGCAGCGCCGCACGCTGACTCCGACTGACCCGGCAACGCCGGTCCGCACGAGAACGGCCGGTCCCCGCGGGGGACCGGCCGTTCTCGTGCGCGGATGATGGGGCACCGCCTCGTCAGCCGGCGCCACTCACGGCGTCGCAGTTCGTGGCCGTCGTGGTCGCGGTCGTGGTGGGTGGCCGTGGTGCTGGGGCAACACCAGGAGAACTCGCGGCAGCAGGGCACAGCTGGGGGGGGCGGCGTCGCCCCGGAATCACCCCGCGCCCGGGACGAACGCCCACCACACGAGCGCGACCACCACGGCCACGAGGGCCGCCGAGGAGAGCGCGTAGCGCACCCGGGGGAATCGCACCCGCCAGGAGACGAGCCGGGGCCAGTGCTCGCTGACCTGGGCGGGCGTGGCCCGCCTGAAGTTCACGTGCTGGGCGCCGCTGAGCCGGGCGATCTCCTGCAGGGTCCGGGCATCCCACACCGTGCCGTCCAGGGACAGGGCGCAGCGTCCCGCGGCAGTCACGAACCACAGGTGGGGCCGGCCCCTGGTGCGCCCCTGCGCCGCATGCGGCGGGAGCAGCGCCTCCACGGTGACCACCTGTGGAACCCGTTCCCGTTCCACGGCCCGGAACCCCATCCAGCGGGACGTCAGCACGTGGCTGGCCGTGAGGACCACGAGTGCCGGGCGGAGGTAGGCGTAGCAGGCCACGGCTCCCGCGAGCGCCAGCAGCACCAGCAGCACCAGGGCGAGACCGCCCGCCCGGCGGACGTAGATCATGGCCACGGCCAGACCCACGAGCGCCAGCGGTGGGCACGCGGCCAGCAGCCGCCGCCCGTAGGATCCGATGCGCGGGTGGAACACGTGCTCGGGCTCCCCGTACCGGGGCGGCACCTGTCGGACGGTCTCTGCCATGTGCTGCCTCCGCGCTGGCGGTTCTGTGTGGGGCTCCGCCCTGGGGCGGATCTGCGGTGGGGGCGACGCCGCGGCGTCGCCCGGTCCAGCCTAGTTCCACCGGCGGGGCCCGGGACCCGTCTGCGCCGTGGGCACGGCCCCGCCGCCCAAGAACCTGGGATCCGGCCAAGGCCCTGCCACAACCTGGTCCGGCCACGGGCCCGCCGTCCGGTGACACGGGTCTGCTCCCTGCCCGCTCATCCACTAACGTGAAGATCCATGGAACGCAGCGATCGCATCATCAGGGCCGTGGGGGCGTGGTTCTTCCTGATCGTGCTGTCGGTCGCGGCGGCGGCGGTCACCATCGCCCTGGTGAACAAGTACCAGTACGGTCCGGAGACGGATGTCCGCGAGTACTTCCAGGCGCTGCAGGACGGGGACGGCGGCAAGGCTCTGGGGCTGCTGAACGCCCAGGTGCCGGATTCGAACGCGGCGCTGCTGGACGGGGACGCCCTCGCGGAGGCGGGCAGCCACCTGGACGAGGTGGAGGTGTCCACCGTGTCCTCGGACAAGGACCACGCGGTGGTGCGCGCGAGCTACCTGCTGGACGGGAAGCCGGCCTCCTCGGAGTTCACGCTGCACCCGGCGGAGACCCAGTGGGGGTTCTTCACGGTGTGGGACTTCGACCCGTCCACGCTGCCCACCATGACCGTGTCCATGCCCGGCTCCACCGCGGTGGACATCAACGGCGCCTCCGTGGCGCTGCCGGAATCCTCCCGGGACTTCGCGGTGTTCTACCCCGGGGTCTACACGGGGTCCTACAGCTCCCCCATGATCACGGCGGAGCCCCGCGAGGTGCCGGTCAGTGACGAGGACCAGCACACCACCATGGAGCTCACGGCCGTCCCGTCCGAGACCATGAAGCAGCAGGTGGACGAGCAGATCCACGCGCACCTGGACCGGTGCGCGGAGCAGGACAGTCTCTACCCCGAGGGGTGCCCGTTCTCCCACGACTTCCCGGGGCGGATCCAGGGTGAGGTGTCCTGGAGCATCAAGGACTACCCCCGGCCGGAGGTGCGCCTGGCCGGTCCGCACGCGGACCAGTGGTCGTTGCCGGACAGCAGGGGCACCGCGCACATCGAGTTCACCGCGGTGGACCTGTACGACGGCCGGACGTCCACGGTGTCCCAGGACGTCCCCTTCACGTTCTCCGCGGGTTTGAAGGTCACGGGGGACCAGGCCAGCGTCAGCCCCAGGTAGCGTCCCGTCGCGGGCTCAGTCCGTGCCGCGCAGCTCGAGGATCAGCTCAGCGGGGGCCGCGGGATCCACGGTGAACGGGATGCCCCAGTCCTGCTGGTAGAGGTGGCACGCGGCGTGCTCGGGGATCTCCCCGTCCGGGGAGCCGTCGCACGCGGCCGCGCGGGCGGTCACGTGCAGGACCCCTTCGGTGACGCCGTCCGCGAGGCGCAGCGTGCGGGTCAGGCCCTGGGACGTCCCGCCCCCCTCGACCAGCGCGTCCTCCGGGGAGGAGGAGACCTTCAGCTGGGTGGGGTCCCCCCACCGGGTGTCGAGCTTCTGGCCCGCCGGAGCGGAGAAGCGCACCGCGAGCTCCAGCTCACCGGGTGCCACCGGGGTCCGCTTGCGCTGCACCTGGGCGGCACCCTCGTCCACGGTCTGCGCCTTCTTGGGCACGGGCACGCGCACGAGGCGGTGCGCGTTGGTCTCCACGACCACCAGCACGGGCTCCTCGTGGGAGGTGTCCAGCAGCACGTCCGAGGGTTCCGCGAGTCCGCGCGTGAGCGTGGAGACCTCACCGGTGGCGGGGTCGTAGCGGCGCACGGCACCGTTGTAGGTGTCCGCCACGGCCACGGAGCCGTCCGGGAGCACGGTCACGCCCAGGCAGTGCTGGAGCCGCGCCTCTGCGGCGGGGCCGTCCCGGAACCCGAAGTCGAAGAGCCCCAGCCCCACGGCGGACTCCACCGAGACCTCGGGGGCCGCGTGCGCGGCGGCGGGCGCCTCGGGTGCGGGGGTCGACGCCGCGGCGTCGGGACGCGCGGGGGCGTCCCGGTCAGATCCCGCAGAGTCCGGCCCGGCGGAGAACCCGGCCGGGTCGCCCACGGCCATGGGTGCGTGGGGAGCCGCGGCTGCCTCAGGACCGGTGGGCGACGCCGCGGCGTCGCCGGCCGCGCACCGCACCCGTCGCAGAGCGGAGGACTCCGAGTCCGCGACCCACAGGTCCCCGTGGGCGTCCTGGGCCAGCCCGGAGGGCTGCGCGAACCAGGACTCCCGGGCGGCGCCGTCCCGCAGGCCCTCGTCCCCGGTGCCGGCCAGCACGGCGAGCGCACCGGTGCGGGGGTCGAAGGAGAAGAGCTGGTGGGTCCCGGCCATCGCGACCACCAGGGTGTCGGCGGCGTCGGACCACACGAGGTCCCACGGGGAGGACAGAGCCACCTCGGTGGGATCGGTGGCGGTGATGACGTTCGGGTCCGTGCCGCGGGCGCGGGCGTCGTCGAGCAGCCGCTGCACGCCGTTGCCCGCCAGGGTGCGCACGGAGCCGGAGCCCAGGTCCACACCGCGCAGCCGGTGGTTCACGGTGTCCGCGACCACGAGGTCGTAGCCCACCTCGGCGCGGACGTGCGCCGGGAGCGTGGCGATGCCCTGGGGCTCGTTGAAGC
The DNA here is from genome assembly GCF_003667225.1 of Kocuria rhizophila. GTDB lineage: Bacteria > Actinomycetota > Actinomycetes > Actinomycetales > Micrococcaceae > Kocuria > Kocuria rhizophila. The sequence goes on along the minus strand of NZ_RCOM01000082.1, from coordinate 849 downwards.
GGGCGAGCTCGCGCGGGCCGTCCACCCAGCCGCGTGTGCCGTCGCCGATTGCGCGGCGCACGGTGCTCAGGTCCGACTCGAGCTGCACCAGGCGGTGGTGGCCGGTGTCGCTCACCATGAACGAGCCGTCCGGCAGCCCGACCACCTTGCCCGGGAAGCGCAGCTCGCCCTCGGGACGCGGGCGCGGCACGTAGGGCCCGTCCCCGCGGTGCAGCGTGCCCTTGGCCTCGTGCTCGGCCACGAGCTCCGCCACCAGGGACTCGAGCCCCGACACGTGGCCCTCGCCGGAGAGGTGCGCCACGATGTACCCCTCCGGGTCCACGACCACCAGGGTGGGCCACGCGCGCGCGGTGTAGGCGTCCCACGTGCTCAGCTCGGGGTCGTCCAGCACGGGGTGGGTGATCTCGTAGCGGTCCACCGCGGCGGCCAGGGCGTCCGGGTCCGCCTCGTGCTCGAACTTGGGAGAGTGCACCCCCACGGTCACCACCACGTCCGAGTGCTTCTCCTCGAGCGGGCGCAGCTCGTCCAGCACGTGCAGGCAGTTGATGCAGCAGAAGGACCAGAAGTCCAGGATCACGATCTTCCCGCGCAGCGCCTGCAGGTCCAGTTCCCGGCCCCCGGTGTTGAGCCAGGCGCGGCCCGTCAGCTCGGAGGCGCGAACGGGGGTCTTCATGCGTGCAGCGGTCACGGGGGTCCTTCCACGGGGGTCAGGGGGTCTCTCAGGATCCAACGCTATCCGCGCGCCCACACTTCCCGTGCATCGCATGACGCCCCGCACACCGGCCCACCGCTCCGAACCCCCGTGCTGCGCTCTGCGCCCCGCACGGCCCGTGCCTGCGGCGGGGGGCG
>NZ_RCOM01000081.1 GCF_003667225.1 Kocuria rhizophila | reverse complement strand
CACCCCGACACCCCGCCCCTCACAACGTGGGAGAGCCACCCGTGGGGTGGCCGGTCGACCTGGGCTACGCGGTCCCGGGGTTCGCCCACCCTGCGGACTGTCCGCCCAGGGCCTCGTAGACCGAGCGCGCGGTGCGCTCGGCCACGGCGGCCGGGTCCTCGCCCTGCGGCACGACCACGACGACCGGCGCCGGTGCCGGGGGTGGCGGCGCCGCGGCGTCGTCGAACCGCACGGTGAGATCCGGCGGCAGGAAGGTGAGGTCCACGGGATGCGCCACGAAGGCACGACCCACCCCGAACACACCGCACAGCCACGCGATCCGCTGACTCAGGACCCCCACCAGCTGCTCGCCGTGCGCCGGGCGGGGAGCACGCAGCCAGGTGCGCAGGCAGGCGTTGTGCACCGCCACCGTGGCCGCGGCGAGCGCCACCGCGGTGACTCTGCGGTCCGGGGACTGGGGCAGCACCCGGCGCAGGAACGCGTGAAAGACGCGTTCGTAGCGGGAGGACATGGCGATCTCCCGGTCCCGGAGGGATTCCACGCGCTGCAGCAGGTCGTGCCGAGCCACAGCGCGGTCCCGGTGGTCGAGGTGGTGGCGGAACACCAGCTGTGCGCCCTCCGTGAGGCCGGCCTGGAGCGACTGCCCCGGGCGGCGCAGCAGCAGCTCCAGCTGCTGCAGGGTGGCGGCGTGGTCCGCGAAGACCATGTCCTCCTTGCTGCCGTACTTGCGGAAGAACGTGGCCCGGCTGATGCCCGCCGCCTGGGCAAGCTGCTCCACGGTGGTCTCCGTGTACCCGTGATCCGCCAGCATGCGGATGGAGCGCGTGACCACATCCACCCCCGCTCCGTGCGTCTCGCTCATCTGGGCCTCCTCGGCAGCACCATGGGTCTTCTGGCACGAGACTAGCGGCAATGAGACGGAGTCGCACGGGAGCACGACGCCGCACGGCCGGCTCCGGCGCGCACCGGACCCCGGCCGCGTGACACCTTCTGCCTGCCCCCGCCCCGCGAGGAGTGGGTGAGGAGCCCTGACCTCAGCAGCGGTGCTCTCGACCCATCCGCGCCCTGCCGCGACCCTGCTCCCGCCACGCCGCCGCGGCAGGTGCGGGACGCGCGCGGTGGCCCGACACGCCGGGGCCGCGCGCGGATCCGTCGCGCCCCGTCCAGCCTGGGCGCCGGGCCGGGGGGCACGGCCGCGACACCCGTGGGGTGCGAACCCCCTGGAACGTCCCGCGTGGCGAGTGACCTGGGCTATACTTCCGAGTGTTCCGAGCCACAAGATCGGCAACCTGACCACCGGACGTCGGCACATCCATCCGTACTCCCGGAAGCTGGTTTCATCGGCTCTCGTCTTGTTCTATTTCGCTTTCGAGGAGGCGAGATGCGCATCTCCCGCATTTCCAAAACTCTCGGTGTCGCCGCAGCTGCGACCCTGGCCCTGACCGCCTGCGGCGGCGGCGGCGACTCCAACAGCTCCGGCGAGGCCGGCGACGGCAACGCGATCATCACCGCGGACTCCGTGGAGCCCCAGAACCCGCTGGTTCCCACCAACACCACCGAGACCGGCGGTGGCGTGGTCGTCCAGCAGATCTTCAACGGCCTGGTGACCTACGACTCCGAGGGCAAGACCCAGAACGACCTCGCCGAGTCCATCGAGTCCGAGGACAAGCAGACCTGGACCATCAAGATCAAGCCGGACATGAAGTTCACCAACGGTGAGGCCATCACTGCCCAGAGCTTCGTGGACTCCTGGAACTACGGCGCCGCGGCCAAGAACGCCCAGGGCACCTCGAGCTTCTTCGAGCCGATCGAGGGCTACGAGAAGGTCTCCGCCGAGGGCAGCAAGGACGACAAGATGTCCGGGCTGAAGGTCGTGGACGACACCACCTTCACCGTCAAGCTGGTCTCCCCGCAGTCGGACTTCGAGCAGCGCCTGGGTTACACCGCCTTCGCCCCGATGCCCTCCTCCGCCTTCAAGGACATGAAGGCCTTCGGCGAGAACCCCGTGGGCTACGGCCCGTACAAGATGGCCAAGGACGGCGCCTGGCAGCACAACTCCACCATCGAGCTGGTGAAGAACGAGGACTACAAGGGCCCGGAGGCCGCCAAGAACGGCGGCATCACCTTCAAGCTCTACCAGAACCCGGACACGGCCTACCAGGACCTGATCTCCAACAACCTGGACGTGCTGCAGCAGGTGCCCACCGGGGCACTGGGCAACTACAAGTCCGACCTGGGCGACCGCTACTCCGACAAGCCCTACGCCGGCATCCAGACCATCGCCGTTCCGGAGTACCAGGACAACTGGAAGGGCGAGGCCGGCAAGCTGCGCCGCCAGGCCCTCTCCATGTCCATCAACCGTGAAGAGATCACCAAGGTGATCTTCAACGAGACGCGCCTGCCCGCCACCGACTTCACCGCCCCCACCATCGAGGGCTACCAGGAGGACCTGCCGAACTCGGAGAACACCAAGTTCGACGCGGAGAAGGCCAAGGAGCTCTGGGCCAAGGCCGAGAAGATCCAGCCCTACAACAAGTCCCAGAAGCTGACCATCGCCTACAACGCCGATGCCGGCGGACACAAGGAGTGGGTTGACGCGGTCGCCAACCAGATCAAGAACAACCTGGGCATCGAGGTGGAGGGCAAGTCCTACTCCACCTTCAAGGAGCTGCGCACGGACGCCAAGGCCGGGAAGCTGACCGGCGCCACCCGCTCAGGCTGGCAGGCCGACTACCCGTCCATGTACAACTTCATGGGCCCCACCTTCTCCAAGGGCGCATCCTCCAACGACTCCCGCTACGACAACCCGGAGTTCGAGGCCAAGCTGAACGAGGGTCTCGAGGCCAAGAGCACCGAGGACGGGGTGAAGAAGTTCCAGGAGGCCGATTCCATGCTGCTTGAGGACCTCCCCTCGATCCCGCTCTGGTACAACCAGGCCAACACCGCGTGGTCCGAGAACGTCTCGGGCGTGGGCACCGGCTGGGACGGCGTTCCCGAGTACTACAAGGTCGAGAAGACCGCGAACTGATCTTCTGACCCCCTAAAGCACACGGAGCAGGGAGGCGCGTGACTTTGGCGCCTCCCTGTCCCCGTGTTCCAGAGAGGAGCGACTCTTGGCCTGGTATCTGGTCAAAAGACTTCTGCAGCTGATCCCCGTGTTCTTCGGAGCCACGCTGCTGGTCTACTTCCTGGTCTTCATGACCCCCGGTGATCCGCTGGACGCGCTGTGCGGGGACAAGGGCTGCACGCCCGGTGTCGCCGCCGCGCTGACCGAGCAGTACCACCTGAACGACCCGTTCTTCGTCCAGTACTTCAGCTACATCGGCGGTCTGCTGACCGGTGACCTGGGCGTGAACTTCTCCGGACGCGAGATCAGTGAGGTGCTCGCGGACGCGTTCCCGGCGACCGTCCGACTCGCGATCATCGCGCTGGTCTTCGAGGCGATCTTCGGCATCACCTTCGGCCTGTACGCCGGGCTGAAGAAGGGCGGCTGGTTCGACTCGACCGTCCTGGTGCTCTCCCTCGTGGTCATCGCCGTCCCGATCTTCGTGCTCGGCTTCGTGATGCAGTACTTCGTGGGCGTCAAGTGGGGGCTCGCGAAACCCACGGTCTCCGGCGCCGCGGACTGGAGCGACCTGATCCTGCCGGGCATCGTGCTGGGCCTGGTCTCCTTCGCCCAGGTGCTGCGCCTGACCCGCACCGCCGTGGCGGAGAACGCCAGCGCGGACTACGTGCGCACCGCAACGGCCAAGGGCCTGACCCGCGGCCGTGTGATCCGGGTGCACATCCTGCGCAACTCGATGATCCCCGTGGCCACCTTCCTGGGCATGGACCTGGGAGCTCTGATGGGCGGCGCGATCGTCACCGAGGGCATCTTCAACGTCCCCGGCATCGGCAATCAGCTGTACAAGGCCCTGACCCTCGGGGACGCACCCATGGTCGTCTCCGTGGTGTCCGTGATGGTCATCATCTTCTGCGTGGCCAATCTGCTGGTTGACCTCCTCTACGCCTGGCTCGACCCGAGGATCCGTTATGCCTGAGAACAACTTCGAGAACAACGACTCCGCGGGCCGGGACCTGAACCCCGAGGCCCGTTCCCACGAGGCCGCCGCCCGGGAGATCCGGGAGACCGCCGACGCCCCGGCCGGCTCCCACCAGAAGGACCTGGGTGGGCTGAGCACCGGCGTCATGATGGAGCACTTCGTCGCGGACGTCGCGCAGACTCCCGTGGCGGCCACGGACTCCCGCTCGGCCGAGGGCGCGCCCGTGAGCCTGTGGCGCGATGCCTGGCGGCAGCTGCGGAAGAAGCCCACCTTCATCATCGCGGCGCTGCTGATCGTCCTGGTGATCGTGGTGGCCCTCTTCCCGCAGCTGTTCTGGACCGAAGACCCCTCCGCGGCCTCGACCCAGTGCCTGCTCGAGAACTCCAACGGCAAGGCCACCCCGGGGCACCCCATGGGCTTCACCGCCCAGGGCTGCGACGTGTACTCGCGCGTGATCGCCGGAACCCGGGCCTCGCTGATGGTGGGCCTGTTCACGACCATCGGTGTGGTCATCATCGGCGGCATCATCGGTGCCCTGGCCGGCTACTTCGGCGGCTGGCTCGACGCGATCCTCGCGCGACTGGGTGACATCTTCTTCGCCCTGCCCCTGATCCTGGGGGCACTTGTGGTCATGCAGCTGCCGTTCTTCAAGGCCAACCGCGGGGTCTGGACCCTGGTGGTAGTGCTGGTGCTCTTCGGCTGGCCACAGATCGCGCGCATCATGCGCGGGGCGGTGGTCGAGGTGCGCAACGCGGACTACGTGGTCAGCGCCCGCTCCCTGGGCGTCTCCTCGTTCGGCATCCTGGTGCGCCACATCATCCCGAACGCCATGGCACCGGTGATCGTGATCGCCACGATCTCGCTGGGCACGTTCATCGTGGCCGAGTCCACCCTGTCCTACCTCGGCATCGGCCTCCCGGCCAGCACCATGAGCTGGGGCAACGACATCTCGGACGCGAAGGACGCCTTCCGCTCGAACCCGATGCCCGTATTTTGGCCCGGCCTGGCACTCTCGCTGACCGTCCTGAGCTTCATCATGCTCGGGGACGCGCTGCGTGACGCGCTGGATCCCAAGGCCCGGAAGAAGTGATGAACATGTCTGAGGAGAAGAACCGTCCCCTGCTGGAGGTCCGCGATCTCGGGATCGCGTTCACCACCGCCACGGGCGAGGTGCAGGCCGTCGAGGACTCGAACTTCACCGTGATGCCCGGGGAGACCGTGGCCATCGTGGGTGAGTCCGGCTCGGGCAAGTCCACGTCGGCCCTGGCCGCGATCGGGTTGCTGCCCGCCAACGGCCGCGTGAACTCGGGTCAGATCATCTTCGACGGCGAGGACATCACGCACGCCAGCGAGAAGCGCAAGGTCAAGCTGCGCGGCAGCCAGATCGGCATGGTCCCGCAGGATCCGATGTCCAACCTCAACCCCGTGTGGAAGGTGGGCTTCCAGGTCCGGGAGACGCTCAAGGCCAACGGGCTGCCAGCGAAGGACGAGGACGTCGCCCGGGTGCTGAGCCAGGCCGGTCTGCCGGACGCGGAGAAGCGCGCGAAGCAGTACCCGCACGAGTTCTCCGGTGGCATGCGCCAGCGAGCCCTGATCTCGATCGGGCTCTCGTGCCAGCCGCGGCTGCTGATCGCGGACGAGCCCACCTCGGCCCTGGACGTCACGGTGCAGCGCACCATCCTGGACCACCTCCAGACCATGACCGACAAGCTGGGCACTGCGGTGCTGCTGATCACCCACGACCTGGGCCTCGCCGCGGAGCGCGCCCAGAAGGTCGTGGTGATGTACAAGGGCCGCGTGGTGGAGGCGGGTCCGGCGCTGCAGCTGCTGCGCAACCCGCGCCACCCCTACACCCAGAAGCTCGTGGACTCCGCGCCCTCGCTGGCATCCCGGCGCATCGAGGTGGCCCGCACCCGCGGGGAGGAGTCCGAAGACCTGCTCGCGGAGCACCCGCAGACGGCCATGCAGACCGCGCTGAGGCAGGACTTCGTCCAGGTCAAGGATCTGACGAAGGTCTACAAGCTGCGCGGGTCCTGGGGCCGGTCCGAGGACTTCACGGCGGTGGACAAGGTGTCCTTCGACATTCCCCGCGGCACCACCACCGCGGTGGTGGGTGAATCCGGTTCCGGCAAGTCCACCGTGGCCAAGATGATGCTCGGCCTGGAGCCGATCACCTCCGGGTCGATCGTCTTCGACGGCCAGGACGTGGCGCGGCTCAAGGGCAAGGAGATGTTCGCCTTCCGGCGCCGGGTGCAGCCGATCTTCCAGGACCCCTACGGTTCCCTGGACCCGATGTACAACATCTACCGCACGATCGAGGAGCCGCTGAAGGTCCACGGCGTGGGGACGTCCAAGGAACGGGAGAACAAGGTCCGGGAGCTCATGGACCAGGTCTCCCTGCCCCAGTCCATGCTCGCCCGGTACCCCAACGAGCTCTCGGGTGGCCAGCGCCAGCGCGTGGCGATCGCCCGCGCCCTCGCGCTCAACCCGGAGCTCGTGGTCTGCGACGAGGCCGTCTCCGCACTGGACGTGCTGGTGCAGGCGCAGATCCTCAACCTGCTGGCCGAGCTGCAGCACGAGCTGGGTCTCACGTACCTGTTCATCACGCACGACCTCGCGGTGGTCCGCCAGATCGCGGACAACGTGTGCGTCATGCAGAAGGGGTCACTGGTCGAGCGGGGTTCCACCGACTCCGTGTTCGAGAATCCCCAGACGGAGTACACCCGCCAGCTGCTGGCGGCGATCCCCGGAGCGGGTCTGCTCACGGCCGGCTGAGCGGGGACCGGTCCCACGGGCAGCTCCGCAGGACCGGACGGAACGGACGAAGCGCCCGGTGCCACGATCCACGTGGCACCGGGCGCTTCGTCATTCGGGGCGCCGTCTCGAGCGGGGCACCCCACACGGTGCGGCTGGGAGACCCGGCACCGGGATGACAGCTCGGAACCGCCGCCCTCCCGTCGCCCGGCGCCACACTGCCCCGCCGAGCCGCGGGGCACGTGACAGGGGGCTCAGCCCCCGAACGCCGCGGTGACCTGCCCGGGGACGGCCACCCGCACGGCGTAGAGCGAGCCCGCAGTGGGCTGGACGTGGTCCGGGAGGTTCTCGCGCGACGTCGTGATGTAGAGCGTGCGCAGGTCCTCGCCGCCCAGGGTGCACGCGGTGGTCTGCTTGGCGCCCACCGTGACCACGGTGTCCAGGGTGCCGTCCGGGAGGTAGCGGTGCACCTGGCCCGCGCCGTTGAGGGCCACCCACACGGCGCCCTCGGAGTCCACGGTGAGACCGTCCGGGCTCACGGAGACGCTGCCCGGCTCGTAGGTCTCCTCCGGGTCCGTGGCGGCCGCGGCCGCGTGCTCGTCCAGCACGGGAGCCACGAACGTGCGGCGGTTGCGCAGCCCTCCCTCAGCGCTCCAGTCGAACACGGAGACCTCGTGGGTGGGGGTGTCGTTGTAGTAGGCCAGCGTGCCGTCCGGGGACCACGCGATCCCGTTGGAGATGCTCACGCCCTCGAGCACGGGCTCCCAGCTGAGGTCCGTGGCCACGCGGTACAGGGTGGCGGCGCCCTCGGCCTGGTCATACGCCATGGAGCCCACGTAGAAGGAGCCGTCCGGGGCCACACCGCCCTCGTTCATGCGGATGTCCGGGGTGTCCCACAGGCCGATCTCGCGCTCCACCGTTCCGGTGGCATCCGTGAGGACGATCCCCCGTTCCACGGCGACGATCTGCCCGCCGCCCGCTCGAGGACGCACGCACGCGGCCACGTCCCCCACGTGCTGCCGGCGCGGCTGGTCCTCCGGGGTGAACGTCATGACGTCCCCGGCGAGCATGTCCACCCAGGCCAGCCCGCCCCACGTCCGGCTCCAGCACGGCCCCTCGGCGTGGTGCATCCAGGACGGGGTGATCCTCTGCGCTGTCAGCTGGTTCACGGTTGCGGCCTCCTCGGGCTGGTGGGTGCGGGAATGCGGTCACGGTCGTAGGTGATCTCCGTGTAGCCGTGCGGCACAGGCTCGCCGTTCTCGTCCAGGCTCACGAACACGATCTTGTCGATGCTCAGGATCAGCTCGCGCGTGATCATGTTGCGCACCTGCGCGCGCATGGTCAGGGACGTGCGCCCGAACCGGGTGGCGGTGAGGCCCATCTCGATGAGGTCCCCCTCCACGGCGGAGGACACGAACTCGATCTCCGACATGTACTTGGTGACCGCCCGCCGGTTGCCCAGCTGCACGATCGCGTAGATCGCGGCCTCCTCGTCGATCCACCGCAGCAGCGAACCCCCGAACAGGGTGCCGTTGGCGTTGAGGTCCTCGGGCTTGACCCACTTGCGCGTACGGAACGAGATGTCGCCGGGCTGTCTCATGCGCCCCAGCCTATGCGGGCGGGCTCGGGGCCGTGCAACGACGACGCCGCCAGTCCGGCCCCGCACGCCACGCGCCGAATCTTGTCCGTCCGTCCGCCCCTGGCGGGGGTGCGGGTCTCCCCCGCACGCGGCCTCAGCACCCACACGCCGTCCGGGCGCCCGCACGCTGCGCCCTCTGCCACGCTGGGCCCGATGCGGGCGGCACGGGCGGGCCCGGTGCGGGCGGCACGGTGGCGCGCGGCGGCGTCGTCCGCGATGATGCGGTCATGAGTGCCACCACGCGGGCCGCGAGCGCCGAGCGGCAGGACCCCGGACCGGGATTCCAGCGCCGGGTGCTGACCGTGCTCGCGCTGGGGCAGATCCTGGGCGGGCTCGGCACCGGTGCCACGCTGGCCCTGGGGGCGCTGCTGATCACGGAGGTCTCCGGCAACAGTGCCCTGTCCGGCATGGCGTCCACCATGAACACCCTGGGTGCCGCGCTGTTGGCCATCCCGCTGGCGCGGCTCGCGCAGCGCCGGGGCCGCCGGGTGTCGCTGACCACCGGGGCCCTCGTGGCGGTCCTGGGGGCTGCCGTCATCGTGGTGGCCGCGACCTTGCACGTGCTCCCGGCGCTGCTCGTGGGCATGGGGCTGCTGGGTGCGGGCACCGCCCTGAACCTGCAGTCCCGCTTCGCGGCCACGGACGCGGCCGCCCCCCGCACACGGGCGCGGGACCTCTCCCTGGTGGTGTGGTCCACCACCGTGGGAGCCGTGGTGGGCCCCAACCTCTTCGGTCCCGGCGAGGCGATTGGCCGCGCACTGGGGCTGCCGCCGTTCACGGGCGGGTTCGTGATCGCCCTGTGCGCGCAGTGCCTGGGTGCCGGTGTCTACTTCGTGGGGCTGCGTCCGGACCCTCTGGCCGTGGCCCTGGCCCGGGGCGGGTCCGTGGCGAACAGGCCGGACCCCGCGGGCGGGTTCACCCTGCTGCGCACCGTGCCCGCCGCGCGGCGAGCCGTGCTGGTGGTCGCGCTGTCCCACGCGGTGATGGTGAGCGTGATGTCCATGACCCCGGTGCACCTGACCAGCCACGGCGCCACGTTGTCCGTGGTGGGCCTGACCATCTCCCTGCACGTGGCCGGGATGTACGCGCTCTCGCCGGTGTTCGGGTGGCTCGCGGACACCATCGGGCGCGTGAGCACGGTGCTGCTGGGGCAGGGGCTTCTCGTGGCGGCGCTGCTGCTCACATGGCTGGGCTCGGAGCAGCACGGGTTCGTGCTCGCCGCCCTGATCCTGCTGGGGCTCGGCTGGTCCGCCTCCACCGTGGCCGGTTCCACCATGGTCACCGAGTCCGTGGCGGCCCACGACCGGCCCGGGCTGCAGGGCACCTCGGACCTCGTGATGAACCTGTGCGGCGCGGCCGGCGGGGCCCTCGCCGGTCCCGTGCTCGCCGCCGTGGGCTTCTCGGGACTGGGTGTGGCCGCCATGCTGCTCGTGGCCCTCACGACCGCCACGGCACTGCGGGGCCGGTGAGCGCGTCCCCTGCTGGACCCCACGGATGACGACGCCGCCCCGGAGGCGGCCGGGGCGGCGTCGTCGACCGCGAGGGACGGGGCGGCGTCCTCGGACGAGGGGGACGG
>NZ_RCOM01000080.1 GCF_003667225.1 Kocuria rhizophila | reverse complement strand
GTGCTGGGTGGTGCCGTGAATCGGATGGAGCTGTGACTGCCGGGTGGTGGTGCTGCGGTGTGGTGGTGCTGTGGTGGAAGGGGACCGCGCGCGGGGAAGTCGTAGGCTCGAGGAACCAGAGCCCTGCACCTCCCGCGGTGCGGGCGTGACACCACAGTACCCAACCGGGCACGCCGCCGTACGGGAACCGGGATGCGGGCCCGGGCCGGGCCCCTGGAACGGCCCCGCCGGCGGAGGCGCGGTCCGGGAGGGTGCGGACGAGACGGAGAGGACATCTCATGGCGGCCAAGAAGCACTCGGCACCGGCCACCCCGGCCACCCGGGCCCTGGAGGCGGCGGGAATCCCGTTCGAGGGACTGCCCTACGAGCACGACCCCCGGGCGGAGTCCTACGGGGACGAGGCGGCACAGGCCCTGGGACTGCCCCCGGAAAGCGTCTTCAAGACCCTGGTGGTGGCCCTGGACCACGGTGGCTTCGGGGTGTGCGTGGTGCCGGTCTCCGCGCGGGCGGACCTCAAGGCGGTCGCCGCGTCGCTGGGCGCCAAGAAGGCGCACCTCGCCGAACCCGGGGACGTGCAGCGGCTGAGCGGCTACGTGCTCGGCGGGGTGAGCCCACTCGGGCAGCGCACCACGCTCCCCACGGTCGTGGACGAGAGCGCACGTCGTCTGGAGCGCGTGTACGTCTCCGGCGGCCGACGTGGTTTCGATGTGGGGCTGGCGCCGGAGGACCTCGTGCGGGCCACCGGGGCCGTGTTCGCGGCGGTGGGGCAGAACCCGGGGTAGGAGAGTCGAGCGTCCTGGGCGCCGCGCTCGCCGCGCCGGGGATGCTCAGGCCACCCGCACCGTCCCCCGACGGGGCCGGTCGCTTATGCGTGTCGGACGGCCTTGGCACCGTCTCAGGAGTCGAATAAAGTTTCGAATACCTGGGGAAGGTGAGCCATCATGACGGTGCTGGACGCGGTGGAGATCGAGCGCCACGAGGACCCGTGGGAGGCGGTCCCCGTGATCGGCGGAACCCTCGTGGACGCGAGGGCCGAGGGTGCGGGGGAGGCCGTCGTGCCGGATGCCACGGGGGATTTCTCGGTGCACTGCGACTCCTCCGGGAATCCGTGTGAGCTGTTCTACCGTGGCCGCGGTCAGCGCGTGCTGCAGCCCGTGATCCACTGGTACGAACGCTGCAACTGGTGGGATCTGGCGGATCGCGTCCCGCGCGAGAGCCCCACCAGTGCGGTGGACCGGGAGCGCTGGCGGGTCCAGGCCGTGGAGGCCGGCGCCGCCGTGGCGCGCACCTTCGAACTCACCCGGGACCAGTCCACGGGCCAGTGGGGACTGCTCCGTGTCAGCTGCTGAGACCCCCGTGCGGCACCGGGCGGTGGAAGCCCCGCACGGGTCTGTGGTGGTTGACAAAAATTCGAACAAAGTTTCGAATATGGGCATGTGGTTCCCTCACCTTCACGTGGCCTCGGCCTTCAGCGCGCACTACGGTGTGGCGCGTCCCGAGGAGCTCGCGGAGACGGCGGCCGGGCAGGACGCCCAGATCCTGGCCTGCACGGACCGGGACGGTCTCTACGGTGCGGTCAAGCACGTGCTGGCCTGCCGGGCCCACGGCATCACCCCCGTGCTGGGGGTGGACCTCGCGCTGCTGGGGGCCACACCGCCACGGTCCTCGGAGGGGCAGGGCGTCCGCGGCCCCGGAACTGTGCGCGGAGCGTCCCCCGGAGGGGGTGCGCCCCGGCGGGACACCGCGTCCCGGGGACGGAGCGCATCCCGCCGGGTGGCCCCGTCGTTCGGGACGGGGCCCGGGCGGCGTCGCCCCGTCGCGCCCCGGGTGGTCGGACGCGTGGTCGTGCTCGCCACGGGCCACAACGGCGGGGCCGGGTACGCCGCCCTGTGCCGGCTGGTCTCGGCCGCGCACCGCGCCCACGACCGCAGCGCGGCGCACCCCGTGGGCCTCACTCCCGAGCAGATCGCCCGTCACGTGCACCGCGCCGCCCGGGGCGGGGAGCCGGGACTCGTGGTGCTCGTGGGGCCAGACTCGGACGTGGGCAGGCTGCTGGCCCGTCGGCACTACCGGGCCGCCCGGAACGCGCTGTCCCGCTGGCAGGCGCGAGTGCCTCCCGGGGCCCTCGTGGTGGAGACCGCCACCCACCTGGCACCCCAGGGTGCGCCGCTGAGCACGGGTCACGCCGTGCGCATGTACGAGATCGGGCACCAGGCGGGAGTGCCCGTGGTGCTCAGCAACGCCGTGCGCTACGCCCACCCGGGGCAGGCCGTGACCGCGGACGTCCTCGACGCCGCCCGCACGCTGATGTCCCTCGACGAGCTCGCCGGGGCCGAGCGCGGCGTGCTGCAGCCCAACGGCCAGGGCTGGCTCAAGGACGGTGACCGGATGGCGCGCCTGGCCCACGAGATCACGAGCGCCGCGGACCAGGGGGCCACCGGGCCCGCGGGACTGCTCGCGGACACCCACCACCTGGCGCAGCGCTGCGCCCTGGACCTCCAGGAGGACCTGGGGGTGGGCAGGCCCGTGATCCCCGAGGCCTCCGTCCTCGGGCTGCGGGGGGACCCGGACCGCGAACTCGCCCGCCGCTGCTACGCCGGTCTCGCCCGGCTGCACGGCGGCGAGGACTGGGACCGCACCGTCCCCGGGCTCAACCGAGAGTCCCTGCGGGGGCGTCTCGAACGCGAGCTGGACGTCATCTCCCGGCTGGGCTTCGCCGGGTACTTCCTCACCGTGGGAGAGGTCTCGGACCTGATGAGCGCCATGGACGTGCGCCACGCCGCGCGCGGCTCCGGGGTCTCCTCCCTGGTGGTGCACCTGCTCGGGATCTCCCCGGCGGACCCCCTCGAGTACGACCTCGTCTTCGAGCGCTTCCTCTCCCCGCTGCGCCCCAACCTCCCGGACATCGACATCGACATGGAGAGCGCGCGGCGCCACGACGTCTACCGGCGGATCTTCGAGCGCTTCGGCGCCCGGCGGGTCACCCTCATGAGCATGCAGAACGCCTACCGCTCCCGCGGGGCCGTCCGCGACGCCGGGCTCGCCCTCGGTCTCGGGGCCCAGGACGTGGACCACGTGGCCGGCCAGCTGTGGCGCGTTCCCGGGGGCACGCTGCGCGAGGAGATCTCCCGCCGTCCCGAACTGGCACCCCTCGCGGAGCAGCTCAGGGACAACCGGCAGATGGACCTGCTCGTGGACCTCACCGAACGCCTCGACCGGCTGCCCCGCCACATCTCCATGCACCCCTGCGGGGTGATCCTCTCCGACACCACCCTGCTGGACCGCACCCCCGTGCAGGCCAGCGGGATCGGGCTGCCCATGTCCCAGTACGACAAGCACGACATGGACCCCATGGGGCTGATCAAACTCGACATCCTGGGCGTGCGCATGCAGTCCACCCTGGCCCACGCCGTGGCCGAGATCACCCGGTTGCACCCCCACGAACCACCCCCGGACCTCGACACCATGCCCCGGGACGACCCCGACACCTTCCGTCTCATCAGCTCCACCCACACCCTCGGGTGCTTCCAGATCGAGTCCCCGGGCCAGCGCGAGCTCATCGGGACCATGGGACCCGAGGAGTTCAACGACCTCGTCGTGGACATCTCCCTCTTCCGCCCCGGGCCCATGCAGGCCAACATGGTCCGCCCCTACCTCAACGCCCGGCACGGCTGGTCCACCCCCGTCTACCCCCACCCGGACCTCGAGGAGATCCTCGCCGAAACCCGCGGCGTGGCCGTCTACCACGAGCAGATCATGCGCATCATGGACCGCATGACCGGGTGCGGACTCGGACAGGCGGACGTCTGGCGGCGACTGCTCGGATCCCCCTCCGAGGGCCCCGTGGAAACCGCGTTCCGGGACGGCGCACGCGCTCGCGGCTACTCCCCGGCGGTGGTCGACACGGTGTGGGAGATCCTCCACGCCTTCGGCAGCTTCGGGTTCTGCAAGGCCCACGGAGTGGCCTTTGCGGTCCCCACATACCAGTCGGCGTGGTTGAAGACCCACCACCCGGAGGCCTTCATGGCGGGCGTCTGGGAGCACGACCCCGGCATGTACCCGGCGCGGCTGCTCGTGGGGGAGGCCCGCCGCATGGGGATCCCCGTCCTCGGCCCGGACATCAACCGCAGCGGGGAGTGCCACCGCGTGGAGCCGGTCACCCCGCGTCCCGGGACCGTGGCCTCCGGGGACCTGGACGCGGGAATTCCCCACACCCAGGACGGGGCGTGGGGGATCCGGATGTCGTTGGGCGCCATCACCGGCATCAGTGCCGCCGAGGTCGAGCGGCTCCTGGCGGGACAGCCGTACGGGAGCCTCGCCGAGGTCCGGTCCCGGGCCCGTCCCTCCCGCAGGACCCTGCAGAGACTGGCCACCGCCGGGGCCCTCGACAGCCTTCTGCGCGATGCCGGGGCCCGTGCCTCGCGCACGGACATGGTGCGGTTCCTCACGGACCGGGCGGACCGCCCGGCCGGGGCGCGCGGAGCCGCGAGCGGGGCGCAACCGGGTGAGGAGCAACTGGCTCTTCCCCTGGGGGACGTGGACCTGACCTCCCTGCCGGCCCGGCTCCCGGAGCCGTCCCCGCAGGAGAGGGTGAGAGCGGAGATGGAGACCATGGACATCGAGGTCAGCGCCCACCTGATGGACTCCCACGCGGAGCTCATGCACTCCTACGGGGCCACCCGCGCCGAGGACCTGCTGGGACTGCGCAGCGGCAGCGAGGTGGTGGTGGCCGGGGTGCGGGTGTCCACCATGACCCCGCCCATGCGCAGCGGCAGACGCGTGGTGTTCATCTCCCTGGACGACGGCTCCGGGGCCGTGGACTGCACGTTCTTCGACGAGGCCCAGGCCGAGTCCGGGGAGGTGCTCTTCGCCCCGACCCTGCTGCTGGTCCACGGCCACACCCGGCGCACGGGGCCGCGGGGGATCGGCATCCAGGCCGCCCGGGCGTGGGACCTCTCCCGGCCGGAGACCCTCCCGGACCCCCGCACGCTGCTGGGTTCCCGGCCTGTCGCGTCCCGCCCACCACGGGAGCAGGGCCCCGGCCACACCCGGCGGCTCCGCGAGCACGGACCGGAGAACGGGGCGGCGGCCGCACCCGGCAGAGTCCTGCGAAAGGCAGGCACACCATGACACGGAGCGTGAGCGCGCAAACGCGCGACAGTACACGCCCGGGCCTGTGGAACACTGTGAGCCATGGCGAAGAACAGTGGTGGCGGGGACCTGCTGCCGTCCGTGGACCAGGTCACGGAAGAAGCGATCAACGTCGGCTACCGCTTCGACCAGAAGCTGCAGCGGTGGCGCCAGGGTCGGGCAGTCCAGCGGGGGGACATCCCCACCATGCTCGCCTTCGACGGTTACGGCAGTCCGCGCTACGTGCGCGCGCTGGGTCGCGTGCTGCTCAAGACCCGCTCGCTCGTGGACGAGACGGACGACGCCGCAGAGTCCATCCGCGGCTGGCGTTCCTTCTCCTCCGTGCCCTACGCCTTCGCCCACGTCAACGTGTGGCTGGGGGACCACGAGTTCCACTTCGTGGCGGACAGAGGCGGTGTGATCGACGTGGACCTCAACGTCTCCATGGCGCCCGGGGTGCACACCATCTACATGCAGGCCGAGGGCTCCACCGTCACCGAAGCCACGATCACCGTGGTCTCGGACCAGCAGCACCTGGGCGTGGTGTGCGACGTCGACGACACCGTGATGGTCACGGCCCTGCCGCGGCCCATGCTCGCCGCGTGGAACTCCTTCGTGGCCAACGAGCACGCGCGCATCCCCACCCCGGGGATGTCCACCATGATGGACCGGCTGCGCCGCCGGCACCCGCACGCCCCGTTCCTGTACCTCTCCACGGGCGCGTGGAACGTGGCCCCCACGCTGCGCCGGTTCCTCACGCGCAACGCCTACCCCTCCGGGGCGCTCCTGCTGACGGACTGGGGGCCCACCACCGACCGGTGGTTCCGCTCGGGTTCCCAGCACAAGGTGCAGAACCTGCAGCGCCTGGCCGAGAGGTTCCCGCACGTGAAGTGGATCCTGATCGGGGACGACGGCCAGCACGATCCGCAGATCTACTCGGGTTTCGCCCAGCGCTACCCGGAGTCCGTCGCGGCCATCGTGATCCGCAACCTGTCGCCCACGGAGGCCGTCCTGGCCTCGGGTGCGCGCGTGACCGACCGGCACCGGGTCACGGTGCCCCAGGGTGTCCTGTGGATCGAGGCCAACGACGGCGCCTCCATCTCCGACCAGCTCCGGGACGCCGAACTGCTCTGACCACCGGGCTGACCACGCACCCTGGGCCGAGGTGCCGGGTCGCGCCCGGACCGCCTGCGCTGTCCCCTGCGCTGCTCCCGCATCCTCCGCAACCCTGCCCGGAAAGTTTTTCGGTGACTTCCGGAACACCTCTTGTCCACACCTCAGGGGTCCGGGACCGCGGGATCACGCGGTCCCGGAGCTCGTGTCCTGTGGACAAGCCGGGGGAAAACCCGGGTGCCCCTGTGGAACACGCGACCACATCATGTTGGGTGCCTTACCCACGCGCGACACTAGATGTAGTATTGATCCAGATGTTCCACCGTCTGGCGCACCGCCCCGGTCACCCACCGCGAGGCTTCGGAAGCGCCGGAGAAATCGGTACTTCCCGCAAGGAGAATGGGCTATGTCAATCACCGTGTATTCCAAGCCGTCGTGCGTCCAGTGCAACGCCACCTACCGCGCCCTCACCAAGAAGGGCATCGACTACACGGTGGTGGATGTCACCGAGGACTCCGCCGCGTACGACCACGTGGTGGGTCTGGGCTACCAGCAGGTGCCCGTCGTGGAGACCGGCTCGGACCACTGGTCCGGCTTCCGCCCGGACAAGATCAACTCCCTGGCTCTGCTGCTCTCCGCCTGAGCGCACGGCGCCGCGGGAGACCGCGGTTCCGCCACCCGCGCAGGACCGGGCGGGATCAGGGCACCGGGCGGGATCAGGGCGCGTCCCCGGCCCCTGCGAACGACGCTCCCGGTGGAGAACGCTCGCGGAGGAGGGTCACCGGGTGGCCCGTCTCCCCGGCCGGCGGCGACTTCGGGCCCACCCGGGGCGGAGAGCATCTCCGAGAGCACAGACCCGAACCGGAGACGATTCCGGACCGGAGACGAATCCGGACCGGTCAGCATCCCGCCCCGGTCGGCCTCCCGGGCCGGCGTCTCCGGGCCAGGTCCCCGGGGCACCGCCGATGCCCCGTATCGGAAACAGCACACAACACCCCCCCCGAAGAATCGAAGTGACCCGGCATGAGCGCACTGGCCTCGGTTCTCGCTCAGGCGCAGGAGCGGGAACGTCATCGCATTCCGATCGTGGCGGACGAGGACGCACCACTGGTGGTGTACTTCTCCTCCGTCACACGCAACACCGACCGGTTCATCGCCAAGCTTCCGGTGCGATCCGTCCGGTTGCCCCTCAAGACCTCTGAGCCTGCTCCCCGCATCACGGAGCCGTACGTGCTGGCAGTGCCCAGCTACGGACGCCCCGGGGGAGCGGGGTCCGTTCCCCCGCAAGTCGTCAAGTTCCTCAACGACGCCCCGTCCCGTCAGCACCTCACAGGTGTGCTCGGTGCGGGCAACACCAACTTCGGCCCGCTGTTCTGCGTGGCTGCGGAGAAGGTGGCCGCCAAGTGCCAGGTCCCTCTGCTCTACAAGTTCGAGCTGATGGGCACGGACGAGGACGTCGAAAAAGTCACCCAAGGATTGGAAGAGTTTTGGCAAGCATTCACGCAACCCCGGGA
Source organism: Kocuria rhizophila (assembly GCF_003667225.1). Lineage (GTDB taxonomy): Bacteria > Actinomycetota > Actinomycetes > Actinomycetales > Micrococcaceae > Kocuria > Kocuria rhizophila. The sequence goes on along the minus strand of NZ_RCOM01000080.1, from coordinate 2,302 downwards.
GTGAGCGTCGAGCCCGGCCACGAGGATCCCACCTGCCCGGAGCAGTACCGGGGTCTGGGCTACCACGAGCTCAACGCCCTGCTGAACCTCTACGACGCCGAGGGCCGCATCCAGTTCGAGGCGGACCGGCAGGCGGCGCGGCAGTACTTCCTGCAGCACGTCAACAAGAACACCGTGTTCTTCCACGACCTCGAGGAGAAGCTCAAGTACCTGGTGGACCACCAGTACTACGAGGCCGAGGTGCTGGACAAGTACAGCTTCGAGTTCATCAAGAAGCTGTCCAAGCAGGCGTACGGCTACAAGTTCCGCTTCCAGACCTTCCTGGGGGCGTTCAAGTTCTACACGTCCTACACGCTGAAGACCTTCGACGGTCAGCGCTACCTGGAGCGGTTCGAGGACCGCGTGGTGATGGTGTCGCTGTACCTCGCGGACGGGGACGAGGCGCTGGCCGAGCGGCTCGTGACGGAGATCATCTCCGGTCGTTTCCAGCCCGCCACCCCCACGTTCCTCAACGCGGGCAAGAAGCAGCGCGGCGAGCTCGTCTCATGCTTCCTGGTGCGCTTCGAGGACAACATGGAGTCCATCGGGCGCAACATCAACTCGGCGCTGCAGCTGTCCAAGCGCGGCGGTGGTGTGGCGTTCGCGCTGAGCAACCTGCGCGAGTCGGGTGCTCCGATCAAGATGATCGAGAACCAGTCCTCGGGTGTGATCCCCGTGATGAAGCTGCTCGAGGACTCGTTCTCCTACGCGAACCAGCTGGGTGCTCGCCAGGGCGCCGGTGCGGTGTACCTGCACGCGCACCACCCGGACATCCTCAACTTCCTGGACACCAAGCGGGAGAACGCGGACGAGAAGATCCGCATCAAGACCCTCTCCCTGGGCGTGGTCATCCCGGACATCACGTTCGAGCTGGCCAAGAACAACCAGGACATGTACCTGTTCTCCCCGTACGACGTGGAGCGCATCTACGGCGTGCCCTTCGCGGACGTGAACGTGAGCGAGAAGTACCACGAGATGGTGGACGACTCCCGCATCACCAAGCGCAAGATCAACGCCCGCGAGTTCTTCCAGACCGTGGCGGAGGTGCAGTTCGAGTCCGGCTACCCGTACATCATGTTCGAGGACACCGTGAACCGGGCCAACCCGATCGACGGCAAGATCATCATGTCCAACCTGTGCTCCGAGATCCTGCAGGTCTCCGAGCCCTCCACGTACAACGAGGACCTCACGTACGCCGAGGTGGGCAAGGACATCTCCTGCAACCTGGGGTCGATGAACATCGCGATGGCCATGGAGTCCGAGGACTTCGGCGCCACGATCGAGACCGCCATCCGGGGTCTGACCGCGGTCTCGGACATGTCCAACATCGACTCTGTCCCCTCGATCCGGCGCGGCAACCAGATGTCCCACGCGGTGGGCCTGGGCCAGATGAACCTGCACGGCTACCTGGCCAAGGAGCACATCTTCTACGGCTCGGAGGAGGGTGTGGACTTCACCGACATGTACTTCTACGCGGTGACCTACCACGCCATCCGCGCGTCCAACCTGATCGCCAAGGAGCGCGGGGAGTCCTTCGTGGGCTTCGAGAAGTCCGACTACGCCAACGGCACGTTCTTCGACAAGTACACCGACCGTGCGTGGGAGCCGGCCACGCAGCGGGTCCGCGAGCTGTTCGCGCAGGCCGGGATCACGCTGCCCACGGTCGAGGACTGGAAGCAGCTGCGCGAGAAGGTCATGGCGGACGGGATGTACAACCAGAACCTGCAGGCCGTGCCGCCCACGGGTTCCATCTCCTACATCAACAACTCCACGTCCTCCATCCACCCGATCGCCTCGCGCATCGAGATCCGCAAGGAGGGCAAGCTGGGCCGCGTCTACTACCCGGCGCCCTTCATGGACAACGAGAACCTGGAGTACTTCCAGGACGCGTACGAGATCGGCTACGAGAAGATCATCGACACGTACGCCGCGGCCACCCAGCACGTGGACCAGGGCCTGTCGCTGACGCTGTTCTTCAAGGACACCGCCACCACGCGTGACATCAACCGCGCCCAGATCTACGCGTGGCGCAAGGGCATCAAGACCATGTACTACTCGCGCATCCGCCAGCTCGCGCTGGAGGGCACCGAGGTCGAGGGCTGCGTGTCCTGCATGCTGTGACGCGCCGTTCTCGTCCGTGAGCACGGGGCACGACGCCGCCGCGTGACGTCCCGCACGTGCCTCACCCTGCTCCGCTGCCCCGTTCGACCGACCGGTCGTGCGGGGCAGCGGCGTCCCCGGGCTCGCCGAGCGCGCGCCCGGG